>CAZGCW010000006.1:0-45304 GCA_964524295.1 uncultured Pseudomonadales bacterium | reverse complement strand
GGTCGTACCATCCCAGTTGTCATGATAGCGGCTTTCGATTCCACCGGTGATGGTGTCTTCAGGAACACCGTGAGGGATTCGGCCGGTATGGACATCGACCACTCCACCAATTGCGCCTGAACCATACAATAAGCTACTAGAACCTTTGAGGACCTCAATACGTTCTGCGATAAACGGGTCAACAGCGACGGCATGGTCAGCGCTGGTTACTGATACATCCAGGGTATCGATTCGGTCTTCCATGATTCGTACACGAGGCCCGGCCAGGCCATGGATGACCGGGCGGCCTGCTGCAGTACCAAATGAGGATGAATGGATACCGGCCTCTCGTTGCAGGGTCGCGCCGATATTGGTTGATAATTTACGGGTAAGTTCATCGCCTGCCAGGATTTCTACGGCCTGGGTTAGACCCTCTCCCGATAAAGGGTGGGCAATGACGATAATTTCTTCTATCTCATCTGATTCAGCCTGGGATAGGATGGGTAGCGCTAAAGCTACCAGACAGAATATCACTCTGGTGTTCAAGTTGGTGTCTCCTGATATCAATATCAATCGTACTATCACACAGGGCAATCATCAGCCTGTGGTAGCGATAAATGAAATGATTCAGGATAGGGGCGGTGCCCTGGTGGGATAATAGCGAAGGCCAATCCGTGTGGCCGTTGAATGAGAGGTTGCCGGACGCGCGCAGTTGTTGGAGAAGGCAATCGACTCCCGGGCGTGATTTAGCGCAGTTGCCTGGTCACCATGCCCGCACATGAGGCACTCGGAATTTTCATTGGTATCCAGGTGTATGTGCTGATCGGCTGTGACTTGGCCAGACAGCGCCAACAGGCAGAACAGAGCCAATAGGCTCCTCTGCGTCTTGTTGCTCCAGTTGTACGCCGTTGTGAGCATGTCAGTTCTCTCTCAATACGATTCAGATTCTGTAATGAATATTGAGGTAGGTCAATCCCCCGAGCTTCGATATCCGATCTACTGCTGCTCTAACCGAATCATGATGTTGCCCTCTGCTCGCGTATCAAAGAAAACAGATCGGCCATCCTCACTTCGCCTGTACAAAGGAACTCCCTTTGATTCAAGCTTAGCTATTTCTCTGTCCACAGAGGCAACCGAAAATACCAAGTCATTGACTCCATCGCCTCGTTTTGCCAGCGACTCAGTGTAAACACTATCATCATCTAAAGCTTCAAAAAAATAAAACAACAGAGGACCGACCACCACGGATCTACTGCGGGTGCCAAAGCGTGTATCTTGCACTGCATCGGATGTCTCTTCAAATCCAATCCTCGCGTAATAGGCAATGGTCTCCTCAAGATTCTGAACCCCGATGCCCACCCCCTGAAAACACCAATCAGACACTAAAGGATGAGATGCATTGTTTGCCTTCCAGGTTTTTTCCCAGTCGCTAGCAGGAGGTCGCAGAGAAATCATTAGGTCGCCATGGGCTCTTGTGTCGAGGTAATTTTCTACAGTCCTACCGTTTACCAGCGCGTTGAACATGATATTAAAGCCCCTGTCAACCAATATCTGAGTATCCTCTGCTACGGATGGTGTGTTAAAGCATAGGTGATTTATTCCAGGACCTTTTTTCGCCAGGTATTCGTTAATGAACATTCCAGATCCAGGTTTCATCGCATTGCATTCGAGTTGGCAGTCACCAATTTGACTCTCCCCGTCGTTAAAGGTGTGTGCACCTCCAGTCGCATAGGTGTTTGTGACTGGATCTCCATCCAAGGTTCGATAATACATGAGAGAACCTTCACCCGGCTCATGAGGTAATAAAGGTTGGGGACCTACACTGACGCCGACACCAATAGACTGGAGATAGCGCAGGACTGCATTTTTGTGGGTGACCATCAATCCCACGTGATTCAATTCCCAGTCTTCACCCATTGTCCTCTCCTCAATGGCCAGAGCTAACTTGATTAATCACGCCATGTATCCGCCGTCTACACACAAAATGGTGCCCGTCACATAGCTGGAAGCATCTGAGGCTAAAAATACGGCTGCATTGGCCATTTCCTCAAAACTGGCTACTCGTCCCAAAGGAAGGTTTTCAGGGCCAGTAGACCAGGCCTCAAACTTCTCCAGTTCAGTTGGCTCAGGAGGAGGTGGTGTTCCTTTGGGTATGCGATCAGGGTTATCTCGATAAAAGTCCCCGGATGGATGTTGCTCCCACTCGACTAAAGACGGTGCAAGGGCATTGACTCGGACATTATCAGGGCCAAGATAACGACTATACTGACGAGTCATCATGGCAATTCCCGCTTTCAGAATCGCATAATTTCCCATCCCTTTATCTGCGTGGGCTTTTAATCCGCCACGAGAAGAAAGATTAATGATACTGCCGCTGCGCTGGGCTTGCATGATGGGCGCTACGGCCTGGTGCATCAACCAATAGCCTTTCAAATTAACATTGGTCAGCTGATCCCAGCCCGCTTCGTCAAGGTCGATTAGTGACTTACGGTGATACATAACCGCAACATTCATTAGAATATCGATCCCCCCCAAGGCATTGACCACCTCGGTAACCAATGCATCTACGCTCGCTTTTGAACTTATATCGCTTTGTATGGCCAGGGACTTTCGGCCCCTGTTTTTGATTTCATCAGCAACCGCTTGCAGTCGACCATCAGTAATATTCAAGTCTGTGACGGCAACGTCTGCCCCCGCCTCTGCAAGACCGAGTGCAAAGCCTTTCCCCATATTGCGGCGGCCACCGACCACCAGTGCTTTTTTACCTTGAAGTGAAAAATCGGCGAGACTCATTGCATACCCTTCCTCTTTTTGATAACGGGTTTAGTCAGTCTTTATAGTACCTTAGCACTGAATACCAGTCTTTATTTCGGCTTTGGTGCCCTGCCTAAACTTGACGGTTGAGATTCTCATTATCACCGTTAAGGTGATTGCGGAGTTAGGAAGGGGATGCCCTTCCAGCTGCCCTATTCAGCCCTTACGGGAAGAAACAGCAAATTATCGAGATTGATGAGTTCCAGGTGATTAGCGTCATGTAATCAACGCTAGTGATTGTGGAATAAACTATCGTCACGGGTCGCAGCATCCAGATCAAATCCCTGCTTTGCCAGAAAATGTTTACGAATGGGATAGTAGGCGACAGCAACGATCGTCCATATCACTAGACTCCAAACGACAGTGGATGACAGATCTCTCGATAAAAAGTAAATGCCAACGAAGGTGGACAGTTCAGAAAAAATGAACAAACTCCAGATCCACAGCGGCTTCATGTTGAACATTGAATTAGCATATTGCTCCGGATAACGCGTATGGATGCGGGTGAGGGCCCAGTAAACAAAGATCGATGGCAGGCTGGCTGAAATAGTAGCTGCTCTAGCGATATCTCCTATGTCGAGGTCAACGATTAAGGGGAGTACGCCAATGACCATCATGACACCCAAAATGTAGTGAGGAGCCCCAAACCTGTTTAATCGGCCAAATCGTTCAGGTATTAAGCGGTCCCAACTGGCAACAATGAAGGTTCTGGGCAACTGGATGAACTGGGAGTTCAGCGTCGTGCAGATGGCTAGCCCCGCTCCGCCCACCAGGAAGTAAGTCATTGCCCAGCCTGGTAGGAATTGTTGTCCAGCCACGGTGAGAGGTTGGTTGATCATCTCTTGCCAGGGTACGACGCCAACGCTTGCTAGGGCGACAAAAGCATAAATAGCCGCAACCGCGATGGTCGCAGTCGTCATCACAATGGGTATCACGCGCCTTGGGTTTTTCATCTCGCCACTGAGCCCAACGATCATATAGGCACCGCCAGTGGCAAACTTAAGCAGAAAGACAGCGGTAACAAAACCAATGATGCCTTCCGGCAGCCAGGGGGTCAGTAGCCCGCCGTCAATTTTGGGCATCGCGAAACCAGCATAGATCGCCAGTGCTGACACAAGGATGGCAACTAAGCCTACCTGGACTTTGGCGGCAAGGTTTAAGCCAAACAAATTAGCCAAGAACAGCAGCACAATGACCAGTACTCCCCATGCATTCACCGAGAGTATGGGAAATAATGGGTTGAGGTAGAGTCCGAAAGAACTCCCATACAAACTCAGTGATACGCTAGCCAAGAGAATCAGGGACAGAACGATAGACCCTATCCAGCCACCGCTTAGGCGAGAACACCAGGCATAGTAGGCGCCGACTGCAGGCAAGACACTGCCAGCCATCATGATCAAAATGGTGACAATGAGCACCAGTACTGCGGACAACAGATAGGCGAAAATAACCGATGGCCCTGTCATGCCTATGGCTATGCCGGTTAACGCAATCACGCCTGCGCCGATGATTTGCCCAACGGCGATGAAAAACACATCCCAAAATGACAGTACTCGCTGCAGTGAATGCTGACTCAAAGTAGTTTTACTCCAACGAAGAAATGAAGGTTGTCCCAAGTAAGGCGGGAAATGGAGATCCAGTTCTCATTGTGCTTCTGTCTCATTAAGTCAAATCCTTTACCCGCGCTCGCAGCAGCTTGATTCAGGGCGCTATGAACAGATTGATTAAACCACCAAGAAGATCCCGTGACCGGCTCGTAGCGTCTTTTTTGGAAAGGACTTTCAAGCAGCCACGGAGCGTATTTGAGCACCTTGGTTGTTATCTTAGCAGTGGATTCAAAAACGTCTAACCCTATTACGGTACACAGTGCTTTCTGTCAGGTTACTGGCACAATATTCCGATCAAGCCATTGCTAACGCATTTCCCCCATTGTGATGATACAGGCTTATTTCAAATTTCTTTCCTGCCCCGCAGTCACAATCCTAACAGACTCGAGGCTGATTCAAATGAGAATCACGAATAGTAACCTCATTTTTCAAACAACGGTTAGGTAGGAGACTGGCTGATGTCCACTCAAATTTAAGTCATTGAAACGGGGTGATCCACTTGAATTTAAATGCGTTAGAATAGCAGGCAAATAACGATTTGATCTGTCGCTGCCAACAATGACAAGCAATTGGATTCTATTCGACTGTTTCAATACCCTCATCGACGACTTTGACGAGTCTGGTTCGATTGACGGTATGGGGACCATTGCACATTTACCTGTTCAGGCAGGGGTGTTTTCATCAGAGCAGTCATTTCGGTTAGCTTATAACCAAGCACGTGAACAAAACTGGTGGCAAGACAGCAGCGAAGTCAGTCTTAATATTCGCCTGCAAGCACTTTTTGAAAGAGAAGGCACCACATCCAATGACGAAATTGCGGCTTTAGTTGAAGCCATGCTGGATCATTTTTCGCATACTTATATTGACACCATTCGTTTAACAGCCGGTGTAGAGGCGATGTTGAAAGCCTGGTCTCAAGCCGCTAATTTGGCGGTGGTTTCGAATTTCTTCCTTCCAGGTGGGCCCAAAGCCTTTCTTGACCAGCTGGGCCTAGGGCACTATTTCACGTTTGTCATGGATAGTGCTGAGGTTAACTCGAAGAAACCTGAAGATCTTATATACCAAAAGGCTATAGGAAAAACCTCGGTGGAACCGAGCATGATTACGTTTGTCGGTGACGACTTTCATCGGGATGTGGCACGGCCTAGAGAGTTTGGTATGAACGCGCAACACTACTGCCGTTTTGGCGAACGACCCGGAGTCAGTCAAAGTCCAGAAGCGATGCCGATCAAACACTGGGACTCGTTCAGACCGGAACGAGGACTTTAGTCTTGGGTATTTAAACAAGACTATCAAGCCATCTCAATAGGGTTCGAGGAACCTATCTGTGTTTAGTTTCCGTATCCTCTAAAACCAATTTAGAGTCGTTATCGGGCTAGTTTTAGGCGTTTCTCGAACTAGGCTTCGAGAGAGTTCTACAGCAAGCGCATCAACAGGATGTTAAGAGTTTGCCGGTTAAGCAAAACCACACCTTGTCAACAACGGTTGTGCAGGGTGATTGCAGAGCCGGCAGGGTCGAAGCATACTCATCAGCAAAGAAAATGAGGGCAGTCTTCATGGCCTGGGGGATTGTAGAAATGAAATCACTTCGTAGCGTGACACCTCCAGATGAAGCAGGGTAGAGTACGAGCAGGAATCCAGAAATTACGTCGGAGATGAAGTTGTGACCCAATTCGAATACGTCTCGGTGGCAACGGCGTTGCTTTATTCTATTGGCGTGGGACGTCTCCTCATCGGTTTGCCGCACGCCTTCCAAAAAGGGAAGCGTTCTGGCCTGACGGTGATGTGGGCCATCTATTTACTGCTTTATTGCTCTGTTACCTGGTGGTTACTCTGGCGAGCAATTGACGTTGAATGGAACTCCGTTCGTTTCATCTGGGCTTTGCTCCTACCCGCTCTAATCATTGTTCGAGCGAGTATCCTGTTGGGTCCGGCACCCGACACCATTTCGGATTTCGAGGCGTATTTTTATGAGCATCGACGGAAATTCCATGGCGTCGGAATCATTGGCGCCACAGCGGCTTTCCTGGTTCCCTGGGTCTATGGCGCATTTCCCTGGTTCACCCTGTCGCCGGTTCAACCTGGTGCGACGGTTAGTATCGTGTTGTCTTTGATCGCTTTCTTGACACCGAATCCCAAGGTCCAATGGGGCGTCGTTATTGTGTTGAATCTGCTCATGCTCTACTTCCTGGCATTCGGGTAGCCGGCCATCCTCGTGCAGCAGGTGTTTGGCCGATGCTTAGGAATGATAGGAATCTGGCGGTACTTTGCGGTGAGGGATAAAGTTGGATGAACGCGCCCTGAATTTGTAGTTGCCTGCTCAAATCGGTTTCAGGCACACTCAATGAAATAATTTGCTAAAGAGAAAGATTAATGGAACTCAATGGGAAAGTCGCACTTGTGACCGGCGCTTCAGGGGATATTGGCGGCGCCATAGCGCGATCACTCGGAGCCTCAGGCGCGTTGGTCGTCGTCACTTATGTGGGGGCGGAAGCTGCCGCAGCGGAGACTGTGGCGGATATTGAAGCGCAAGGCGGATCCGCCACTAAAATTCAACTCGACCAGCGCGACCCGGCCCGTATCGAAGCTTGTATTGCACAGGTCGAATTATCACACGCCCGTCTCGACATTCTGGTTAACAATGCGGCGTGGAATATAGGTATCCCATTCCCCGACCTGGATGCACTGACGGCAGATATCTGGGATCGGGTGCTGGAAACTAATTTGCGCGCCCCTTTCCTGTTGGCCAGGGCCAGTGCAAAGCTCCTGAAAGCAGATGGCGGTGGCCATATTGTCAACATTTCATCGGCTGGCGGGATCAGTCCTGGTAGCAGCAGCATAGCCTACTCATCCAGCAAAGCCGGATTAAATCACCTTACCCGCTGTCTCGCAGTCGCCATGGCGCCGGACGTTGCCGTGAACTGCATTGCGCCGGGACTGGTCGAAGACACTCGAATGGCGAACCGGCTGCCGGATGCTGTCGCAGAGGGTGCCAGGCGACAGGCAGTACTCGGTATTGTCGGACAGGCAGAAGACATTGCCAATCAGGTTCTGGCTTTTGTTTCTTCAACTTCGATTACAGGACAGACGATGGTCGTTGACGGCGGCATGCCAAATTCGATGAGATAAGTATTGGAGGTATTAACGCTATTAAAGGGGATTAATATGTATCCAGGCCAATGTACGCTCTGCCTCAAAACCACTGACTTGACTGCGATGCGGAATTTTTACCAAGCACTGGGAATGAAGGTTCATTCTGAACGTCCTCAATCGGTTTTATTGAACAATGGCGACCTCGATCTGGCGCTGATGACCTTTCTACCAGCACACTGCCTGAATTTCAGAGGAAGTGATATTGACAGCCTGCATGATATCGCTTCTGCTTCCGGGCATTCATTTGATACCCAACCCCATCGCTATTCGAAAGAATTCGTCGCCGCAGACGCGGACGGTATCAGTTGGATGATGATGGATCCGGATAGCAATAACATTTTCTTTGATACCAACGACAATGAGACAGGCGAAAAAGGGAAAAGCCTGGCACTTCAGCGTGTGCTGGACGCGACAGCAAAGCAACTCATCAATGTTGGAGCGACTCGCGCTTGCCAGGATGATTTTAAGGCACACCTACTTGATCAGTTCCTGCCTCCTGATCAACGTGTTGCGACCGAGGTACTTGATACCGCTCCACTTACCGAGCCCGGTTCATTCGCTGGGTTCTTCAGTTACTGCCTTAAAACCACGGATACAGTTGCTGCCCGAGACTTTTATCAGTCGATTGGGTTGAGCGTTTCCGGGAATAACGATGAGAATTGGGTGTCTATGGGGACGCCTGATTTTCATATCGATCTAATGTCATTTCTTGGAGAAAACTGGCTTAACTTTAGAGGGGCTGATGTGTTTGAACTGTATCGGCGATTGCATGCTAATGGCTTTGAACTGGTAGGAGAACCGTCAACCTATTCGGAGGAGGAAACGGGTGTGCGTGGCATGCACTGGCAGACCAAAGACCCCGACGGCAACGTGGTTTATTTTGACACCACCGATCCAGAACAGATCACCACAGGTGCCCCAAAACTGCTGCAGCGGGTCCTGGATACCGCGCTCGCTCAGTTAACAGCCATAGAGGCTGACCGGGCCTGCATTGACGCATTCGAAGCGGAAATTGTCGAGAAATTCTCGGGCTAGTATCCAGTTCTTCAGGGAGCGAACCGTCCTCAGACATAAAAAACTGCTTATTTCCAGCCTAGGGTAATTGACTCAATCACCCGGGCCTAGGCCAGTATGCATCCAGGTTAATACGTCGAGCCTGTTTTAGGGTTGAATAGCTGCCCGAGATAGAGCCGTTAGCGGCTGCGCTGCGAAGGGATCGAAGGTCTGTTTGGGGTGAACCGATTTTATTAGTTATGATCGATGGACAGTTTTAGTTAAGGAGAGGGGATGTGGCGAGCCGTTTGCAATCAAAGCGCTTTGATGAGTTAACACCAGAACAGCAGACACAATACGAGCGAATAGGTAAAGCGCGGGCACCTCGCCCTGACGGCCAGCTCGGCGGCCCGTTTGATGCGTGGATTCGCAGTCCAGAGGTTGCCCAGCGTGCCATGAGTCTTGGTAATTTTGTCTGGGAAAGAACCTCGGTCGGCAGGCGAATCGTGGAGCTCGCTATTATCGTCACCGGCCGAAATTGGCGGAGTAATGTCGAATGGGTCGCTCACGCAAAAATGGCAAAAAATGAGGGCGTTTCGGAGGAAGTCATCCAGTCGGTATTTGACCAGGTTGAACCGCCAGTCAATGCGCCTGATGACGAGAAGCTCACTGTTGCAGTGGTTCGCGCGATACACGAAACGAAAGATCTGCCTCTCCCGCTTTACCAGGCATCCATCGAGTGTTGGGGTGAAACGGGCCTAATGGATATTATCCAGACTATTGGATTTTACTCTTTTGTCTCAATGACCTTAAACGTGTTCAATATTCCAACGGCTGAAGGCGAGCCAACGCCATTCCCTCGAGATGAATAGGATATAATCAGCTCAGGGTAAAGCGGTGTAGGATGGGTCCTGATATGATCCGGGGTTTTCTGATGTTTGGGTTGATAGCAGAATTTGATGGCGTTTCTATGAGGTGCCCAAAGGTAGGCTCAATGGCTTTTCGCCCCTACTTCGCTGAGAATTTGAGCTAAAGGTTCGGGAGAGGAATGACAAGCGATGGGATATGAAGAAATTGCGCGACAGTTCTTTGCCGCAGCCGAGGCCGGTGATGTAAAAGGCCTGGCGGCGGTGTGTTCCGTTGATATGACTGCGCAGCAAAACAATACACCCGCCATGGGATTACCTGACCTGCAGAAATTCACCCTGGCGGTGAAGCGAGCGATTCCGGATTTCCACTATGAAAACGGCATCTGTTCTGTGACTGCATCGGGGTTTGTCGAGGAGCATGATATTGTCGGTACCCTATCCGATGGTACGCGTCTCTCTATGCGATTGTGTGTCGTGGCTGATATTGTCAACGGGAAGATCGTGAGTCTGCGTGAGTATGCGGATAGTTACGGGGCACGTGGACTGATCAAAGCAGTTTCCGAAGGCCGCTAGCCTCGATGCAGGTCGATGGATATCGCGATAGAGTAACGCAAAGTCACGGGCAAAGACGAGAAGACCAGTGATGATGTCTCCCAGCCAGGGAACAAGTCGTATCCTAGAGGGGGTGGCTTTTCACTCAGCATTCCAGAAAACTAACCAACAAAGAACAGGCAGAGATTAGCCGAGAGAGTAATTATGAGAACAACATCTGATGAACGAATTGCGGCGCTCACTACCTCAGGTAAATGGGGGCACGATACGTTGCACAGTTTGTTGGCAGATAATGCTCGCACACGGGCGGGGGAGCTCGCCGTAAAGGATGCGCCCAATCGCAAAGAACTGACTGGCGGTGCGCCTTTGGCGCTCACCTGGCTTGAACTGGCCAGGGCTGCCGATAACCTCGCAAATCAGTTCGAAACAGCAGGATTGAAAGCCGACGATAAGGTGGTCATTCAATTGCCAAATATCGTCGAACTGTTGGTGGTTTATTACGCGCTCAGCAAGATGGGGGTTATCGCATCACCTGTGCCGATGCAGTACGGTGCTTTTGAACTGAACAAGATTGTCGAGGTGCTGGATGCCCGAACGATCATTAGTATTAGCAGGTTCCGGACAACAGATTTGGCCGCTGATGTTCGCCTTGCGCTGCCGGAACTGGATGTGCTGGTGTTGGGTGAGGACTTGCAATTGGATTTGTCTGAAGGGCCTTCCTATCAGACAGGTATCAGTGATGATCCTAATCGTGTCTTCAGCATCTGCTGGACCTCGGGCACAACAGGCACCCCCAAGGGCGTCCCGCGTTCACACAATATGTGGTTGTCCTCGGGTCGAAGTACAGCGAAAGCATCCAGTTATATGCCCGGTGACAAACTGTTATGTCCCTTCCCTATGGTTAACATGGCGGCGCTGGGTGGTTTTTTGTTTTCAGCAGTCCAATGTGGCTGTTCCATTGTGCTGCATCATCCACTTGAGCCAGGGCTTTTTCTTAGCCAGATGCAGGATGAAAGTATTAACTACACCATCGCTCCTCCGGCGCTGCTTAATCAACTGGCTAAGAATCCCGACATGTGGCGCCAGTTTGATTTCAGTCATCTGCGCAGTATCGGTTCGGGTTCCGCACCGCTGACACCCTGGATGATAAAAACGTTCAGTGAGGAGTTTGGAGTAGAGGTCATCAACATCTATGGGTCCAATGAGGGCATTGGTTTATTTATCACTCCGGAGATGAGTGAGGATCCAGATGTTCGGGCATCGATGTTTCCCATTCCGGAACCCGGTGCGGATCTCGAAACCAGGGTGGTTGACCCTGTCACGGGCAAGCAAATGACTGAGTTTGGGGGAATGGGTGAATTGTTGGTTAGGGGGGCAAGTGTTTTTAAAACAGGAGATCTTGTGGAGATCTGCAGAGCAGCCGGCGGGGCCTACAAGATAGCGGGACGTTGCAAGGATATTATCAATCGGGGAGGGGTGAAGATATCGCCCGTGGAGGTTGACGTCGCTCTGGAGGGGCACCCGGATATTGCCGAAGTCGCGGTGTGTGCCTATCCGGACGCACGGCTGGGTGAAAAAATCTGTGCCTGCGTTGTGATGAGACCCGGCTGTCAAGCCATCACACTTGAAGATACGACGTCTCATCTACTCAACCTGGGCATGGCCAAATTCAAACTACCCGAGCGTATTGAGTTCTATGAGCGTCTCCCCCGTAATGCGCTGGATAAAGTGCAGCGATTTGTGTTGCAGGAAGAGGTTAGTGGAAAGGAAAAAACAGGTTCTCATGAAAGCTAACCCCTGCGTATCAACTATTGGAAAATGAAAAATGAAAACTGCTTACATCTACGACGCCATACGCACTGCACGGGCTCGCGCTAAAGAAAGTGGTGGGCTTTATGACCTGAAGCCCCACGATCTGCTTAAGGCCCTTTACTTGAGTCTTGAGGCGCGATCAGGATTGGATCCCAACCGTGTGGGCGAAATCATCCTCGGTTGTGTTACCCAATATGGTGATCAGGCAGGGAATATCGCCAAAACCTCCGGCCTGTATGCCGGTTGGCCGAGCAGCATCAGTGGGTTAACGGTGAATCGATTTTGTTCTTCGGGTCTCGAGGCGATCAATATAGGTGCCTTGAAGGTGGCGACCGGTCAGGAGTCGATTGTGGTTGCGGGCGGCGTGGAAATGATGTCGAGAGTGCCGATGTCAGCTGATCGCGCGACCGCCTTTACCGATCTTGAGTTTGCTGCTCTTTGCCAGATGCTGCCCATGGGCTCCGGAGCTGACCTTATCGCCACGTTAAATGGGGTGTCCCGGCAACAGGCTGACACGATCGCGCTCAACAGTCAGCTTCGTGCTGCCCATGCGCAGCAAGCCGGTTACTTCAAATCAATCGTTCCTGTATACAACCCGGTAAAAGATATCACCGTGACCCAGGATGAGTGTGTTCGGGGCGCTACTACCCTGGCTTCATTGTCTGAATTGCAACCCGCTTTCGCGAAGCTTGGTAGCAACGGCGTGGATGAAATGCAGATGCGGGTGTATTCCGAACTTGCGGCAGTCGATCATGTCCATACCGCCGGTAATTCTCCAGCGATGGCTGATGCCGCAGCGTTAACTTTGCTAGGCGATGAGTCAATCGCAACATCACTGAAGACGAAACCCCGGGCCAGGATACTGGCCGCTACCACGGCCAGCGATGATCCGTTGCAGGTATTGTCGGGTTGTGGTGCGGCTACTCACAGATTGATGACCGAACAGAATCTCGGGGTTGAAGATGTAGACTTGTTTGAATTACATGAAGCTTTTGCCGCAACGGTCATCAAGTGCCAGCGAGACCTGAACATTCCGGATGAGAAACTGAACGTCAACGGGGGTGTCATCGCGCTGGGTCACCCCATGGGTGCCACTGGCGCCATCATGCTCGGGATGCTGCTGGATGAACTGGAGCGACAGGAGAAGCACTTGGGTATCGTGGCTGCCAGCGGTGCTGCTGGTGCGGGTAATGCCATGCTGATCGAACGAGTCTAGACCCGGATATTCCGTTTTTTGACACAGTTAGCGGTTTTAGTCGCCCTGGATTTCCTCGATCAGCGCAGCGAAAGAGTCGTTCGCACTGGAAAACGAACGGGGTGATTCTTGTTGCAGTTGTTGTATTGTGCCGGCGACGGATTCACCAAAGTTCGCCGCACGGGTCTCGCCCGTTCTTGCCAGTCTGAGACCGCCTCCGCCAGTCACGAGAATCTGACCGGAAATAGTGCAATCGCTGCTGACTAGCCATTCAAGTACGGGGGCGACTTTTTCAGAGCGGAACAACGTAGAAATTGACTCTTCCATGTAAGGGGCGGTCATCTGAGAGTGAGCATAAGGAGCGATAATATTCACCGCGATACCATGATTGCGCCCTTCGATAGCCAGTGATTTCGCCAGTCCGATGACAGCGGCTTTAGCTGCGCTATAGGCGGCCTGCCCATGGTTACCATAGAGCCCGGCTCCTGAGCTGGTCAGCAAGACGCGGCCGTATTGTCTTTTCATGAGGTTGGGCCAGCAGGCATGAATAAGATGAAGGTTTCCGTAAAAACTGGTTGTAAAGATCTGTTGAAACGCTTCAATAGACATCTTGCTGAAAGATTGCGGGTGATCGATGCCAGCGTTCGCGATGACGATATCGATATCGCCAAGATCGGCTTGGGCTTGTTCGACCATACGGCAGCCGCTCAACGGGTCGCATACGTCATCCCAGTTGGCTACGGCAATACCACCGTTGCTTCGGATTTCCTCAACGGTTTTCATAGCCGAAGTTTCGACATCCGATTCCCCGGTATGCCGTCTGTTGTTGACCAGTACCTTTACGCCCTGCGTGGCCAGGTGAAGCGCATAGGTTTTGCCGAGGCCCTTTCCGGCCCCGGTAACAATGGCAACCTGGTTAGAAAGATTTTTTTCTTTGCTCATACCTCATCTCGGCGGGTTACCGAACGAAATCGGGGAAAGAATAGAGGCACACGCTCGGCATATTCAGCATAGCCTGGCTTGGTTTTTTCTAGGTAACGTTCCTGCATGGGCGTTGCTGAGCCTTGCCTCATGAACCAGGTGACGTGGGCTATGGGTAGCAGCATCAGGAATCCTGCTGGATGGGTGAGCGCGAGCGCACCGAAGCTCCACCAGATGACGACCTCGCCAAAATAATTTGGATGGCGGCTCAAACGCCAGAGACCGGAATCAATAATCTGGGTCGGGTCGCTGCGGTTCTTCCTGAATTTTTGCAGTTGCCCGTCACCGACTACCTGAAAGAAAAAACCAATGGCGAACAGCGCCGCCGCCAGCAGATGTTGCCAACCTAACGATGCTGGACCGATCGCAATGGCGAGCGTTAACGCCAGTGACCAGACCCATACCATGACGCCTTGCACTGAAAAAACCTGAAAAAAACTCCACCACCACCAGTGTTTGCCAAAACGTTTGCGCCAACCAGCGTAGCGACGATCTTCCCCATTCCCAGCATTGCGAATACCAATGTGCAGTGACAATCGCAGGCTCCAAAGAGTGACCAGAAATGCAGTCATAATTTCATGAGGGGACCAGCTCGCTCGTTCTGCCAGTAGGTAAGTCACTGGAACCGCAATCGTCAATGGGTAAGCGATATCCATGATGCCAGTGTTCGAGAGAATCAGGCTAAGAACCCAGACGCAAGTGAGAAAGAGCGTGATTAGCAGGGCTATTCGAAGATACAGGGCAAAAAACTGACCGAGCGCGGATTGAGGGTTCAGCACTAGCCAGGCGATGGCAGCAAGAAGCGCAACAGTCGGATAGATGAAATCCCTGGGTGCGCCGACGTGCAGTCCAGGCCGCTGTCTGAAAACGATCAACCCAGACACCCAGACCAGCCACAGCGGAATAAAGATCGTGAGCGGGGCTATGGCTTCGATGTTCAAGGCGTGCTCGCCTCCTTGATTGATTGTCTTGTTTAACCACTGAAATGGGCGGGAGCTACTCACTTTATCATACAAATATTGCGATGCAGTGCCATAAGTTGCCATTCTTTCTCTAAAGTCTATTTAAGGAAGTATAGTTGGATGAGTGATTCAGGTGTTGAGGCTTTCGATGCGATTGTGATTGGCGCGGGCATGGGGGGTATTTGTGCGGCTGCGCACCGAATGGGACACTCGGCACTGGAGGCGCGGCAGCATCAGCGCGAGATGCTGCCAAACTCATCCTGGCCAGGCGCAGGTTGTAGAAGCACTGTTGTCACAATTAACAACATCAATATCTCAATTGAATCGACATCGGCGGCTCGCCTTGACAAAGTCTAGATAGGGAAGCTAAATTGATGTCAGGTTCAAATTATTGGGAAACGTTATGACGACTGGTGTATCGATCCTGGGTGGGTATCAGACCGATTTCGCTCGCAATTGGGTAAAGGAAGATCTCGACCTGGCTGAGGCCATGCGTCAGGTCATTGATAGCACATTAGAGAACGCAGGAATTGGCGCTGATGCCATCGATAGCATTCACGTTGGTAATGCCTTTGGCCAGCTTTATACCGGGCAGGGGCATATGGGTGCGTTGCCGGCAACGGTAATTCCAGAATTCTGGGGTAAACCCGCGTCGCGACATGAAGCCGCCTGTGCTTCGAGCAGTATGGCGGTCTTGGCGGGTATGGCAGAGATCCAGGCGGGTCACTATGACTGCGTTCTGGTGGTAGGTATTGAACAGGAAAAGACCATGCCTGGAGATAAGGCCGCACAGGTGCAGGAAGCCGCTGCCTGGGTCGGACATGATACCGGTGGAGAAATCGAGTATATCTGGCCGCATACGTTTAATGAACTGGCTGGTGAATATGAGCGCAGATATGGCCTTGATAGCAGATTCCTCCGAGGAATTGGAGAAATTAATCTGAGAAATGCTCAGGATAATCCCAATGCCCAGACTCGGGCCTGGGAGCTTAATAGTGAGAGTTTTTCTGATAATGACCAGTTCAATCCAGTCGTCTGCGGCCGACTAAGGCGAAACGACATCTGTCAGATTACGGATGGTGCTGCGGGTCTAGTCCTTGTTTCTGACCGTTGGATCCAGGCGAACAGCAAAGCCCAGGCTTCAATAGCGGGCTGGGGCCACACGACAGTTGGTTTGGGGCTTGCTCAAAAGCTGGGTCGGAATGAGCGCAGTGATTATGTGATGCCACATGTACGTAAGGCGATTACTGACGCGTTTTCTCGTGCCGGTATAGGAAGTGTCGATGACCTTGATTCGATTGAAACTCATGATTGTATGTCTGCTTCGGAGTATCTGGCGATTGATCACTTCGGTATTACCGCACCGGGCGAGAGTTGGAAGGCGGTGGACAGTGGCGATATTGCTCGCGACGGTCGTATTCCAGTAAACCCAGGGGGTGGCCTGATTGGTGGCGGTCATCCTGTCGGTGCGACGGGTGCACGCATGCTCGTTGATGCCACCAAACAAGTGACCGGACAAGCGGGTGATTATCAGGTCGAGGGTGCGAGACGGGTGGCAACATTGAATATCGGTGGCAGCACGGCAACGACCGCGAGTTTTATCGTCGAAGCTTGATCGTGCCAGTCGAATCCATTGCAGAATCCAAAGCGGGGCTTGGGGGTGGATACAGGCGCTTAGTCTGTGAGTAAAACCACGTCACTGGGTCGGGCCCTAGACGTCATCGGTGACTCGTGGTCACACCTGATCGTCAAGGAAGCCTTCCTTGGAACAACCCGCTTTCAGGATTTCCAGAAACGACTCGGTATCCCAAAACAGACCCTGATGGTCAGATTGACTCGTTTGACCGAGGCCGCGATTTTCTACAAGAGTCCTATCTACAATCGTCGATTATTATTCGAGTATCGACTGACGGCCAAGGGTTTAGATCTTTATCCCATAGCATTAACCGTGTGGTGGTGGCATCGGCAGTGGCATTTGGATCCGAAGAAACTGCCTGAGAATCTTGTCCACAAGCAATGCAGACAACCCGTGATGCCAAGAATTAACTGCCGTAGTTGCCAAGAAGAAGTGCAGGTCGGCAGTGTTGAAGTTCGGGACATTCTCGAAGGAAAGAGCGAGAACGTCGTCGAAAAGTCGCGGCGAACACGTATAGCCAACGAGCTTGCTGCCCAGGGTGATGCGCATCTTGCGACACTGCTGCTCGGAGATGCGTGGAACATGCTGATCCTTGATGCTGCCATGCGTGGAATCAGCCAGTTCCACGAAATACAGGACGATCTCGGTATCTCAAGTCATGTGCTGTCGGCCCGGTTGAAACCGCTGGTGCATCTGGGGGTGTTAAACGTGTCAGTCAGCAGCGAGGATAAGCGCACCAAAAACTATTTGATGACGGACAAGAGCCGTGACATCTACGCCGTGGTTCTGATGATAACGAGTTGGGGGGATCGGTGGTTGGCCGGGAGTGAAGGTCCGCCGCAGCTTTTTATACATAAACCCTGTGGAAATTATGTCACTTATCAAATGGTATGTGGTTATTGTGATCATCGAATCGGCGCTCGCGACATCAGCCAGGTTTCGAGGGTCTGATGCCAACGCGCACTGGTTTTTGAGGTAGACAATTGCGGTATCAGCTACCGGCAATCTAATCTTGTATTTCACTTAAGACGATTAAGAAAATAAAATAGAATCTGTACTGCTTAAATCCGAGGCATAGTCGTGCTAATCAGTTTATCAAGTCTATTTATAGCAGTATCTTTCAGCGTAGAGACATCCGGTGCGCACAATAGAAATGTAGACCGAGTAACCAGTAGACAGGTTTCTAGAAGGACCCTATACCCCGGTCGATAAGGAATGGGTCGTCGAATTCGATGGGATGCAGGTCATTGGCAATGTACCAGTCGATCTGAGCGGAATCCAGGTTAGAAATGGCCCAAATTAGCGCGTTGATCCAGCGGGCAAGTATCCCAGGAATGGTGGCGATGGCTTGCTATAACCATTGCACTTTACAACGCCACGGCCATCTACCGTCCCAAGTGGGTCCGGGCCAGTCGTTTCTTAGTGAAGAAGCCGAAGGTCAGGGCATCGGTGACGGCATGCATGGCGACGGGTGTGAATTACATCCTGAGATGCCAGTCAAGGATACCACCAACAGGGGTGTTGTTTTCTACTGAGGCAAGATTATGACCCTGCCGTATCTCGAAGGTAATCACGATCTCATCGATGTCGTCACTTTGGACACGACCGGGGAGATTGCGTTTAACGGCGGGCCTGCGACGAAGGTTTCGGCTCGTACCAGATGGGTGAACCCCAAGCTCTTTCCTGATGAGTCGGTGGAAGGTCAGGGTTAGGTTGTATTCCAAGCCGGAGGGCATCCCAGGTTGACCAGCGACAGGTGGGGTTCTCTAGTACTCGAGCATAGTAAAATGCATGCTGATCGGCAGAGAAGTTTGGGTCCTTCCACAGCGTTTTCAAGTGAGTTGAGCCCTTGTCTCTACTGATGGAACAATCCTCCAAACTGACGGTGGCTTGGTTGTCGGGACAACGATGGGTGATGGGGTCAGGTGACAGACTGTCAGAGCAGGCGACGTCAAAGACCTGCTCTTTGGGTTCCCCATTCTCGACCCATCCTTTGATGATTTGGAGGCGTTGTAACCAGCTTGATTGGGGATCGCGGGCGGCAAAGACCAGGAGCTGTGGTGGCAAATGTTGGCTGTCTTCTTTTAAACTCGCAGCGTGTTGGGTGAGTACTTCTCCCATGGGAACGCCTCTTTGGTATGCCCGTTTGACCCAGTCCGCATCGGCCAGTATCGTTGTGTCATACGTGAACCCAGCAAACATTCTGACCGTGATGCGCGGTCCTGAAGTAGCAAAAGTTTCGCGTCGTTGCATGGCATCAAAGATACCGGCACGCGTGTTGGTATCAGCCCAGACACCGGCTAAGCCGGCCGAGCCATGGGTCGCTTGTCTGGGGGTCCAGAAGTCTTTCCAGCTATCAATTGCGTCACCAGGCTGGTGGCCGGGATAAGCCGATCCGCGTGCCAGGGGTGTGCTTTGGCTAAAAGAGAAGTAGTTGTCCTCCTCGTAGGCCGCACCGGTTGTATGTGCATCACTGGAGCCAATGACCCCCATCTGGAAAGGGTTAACGCCCCGTTCGTGCTCCAGGCCGATTCCTGTCAGGAGTGCATCGCGATAGTAGCCGCCTTTGAAAACAGAGATAGGGTTGGTGTTGTCACGGCGGTTTAGGTAGTACTGCACGATTTGAAAATCTGCCCACTCGTCATTAGGTGACAACAGGGGGTGGACCTCCGAAGTACCTTTTTGCTGACTAATTTCAGCAATGGGTTCGTTGCGGATGCGTTGTTCTGCGTAATCGGTACTGATGGGTTTGCCTTGCCATGTTGTCGTCATGAACGCGAGCCCATCGCTCTGGTTCATGTTGTGTGGAATCGCGAGTGAGTTAATGCCTTTTTTTCGCAGTTTGTCCATCCAGTTCCATAGATCTGCCGGGTTTTCTGAATCCCTCGAACTGAATGGTCTTTCGGGTACCTCATCACGAAACACAACATTGCGATGCAGGTGGCGACGGCCTGGTGTCGGCGTGTATTCGTAACCAACGAGCGCCGTGAATACACCTGGATTGTTGTGCCTTTCTGCTGCCTGAATGGACTTTCGCCATGCGTCATCGATAACCGCTTGCCCGACCAGTTCATGCTCATCCTCGGCGAGCCTCAGTAGAGTCTGGAAAGCAGTCACAAGCCCGATAGGCGTTTCAGGTACGAGTGCGGCGCCTTCCGGATGGCCAAAAGTAGGACTGGTTGGGTCGAGTTGCGCAACATTAACGCCCAGGTATTTGGCATGGTCGGCAACCATCAGAAAGTCAAGGGGTGGTCCGGAAAGCCTGATGGTAGTGCCATTGGGGTGGGGGATAGGTTTACCCTGAGCATACTGGTAGGCCATATCCGGGGATGTTCGAACGCCCCCAGCGGCGAAAGCGTCCATGGAGTACATCGTGTGGATGTGAGTGTCGCCAAATAGCGCCCTGCGATCATGCTTCGCAGCGAGCCCGACAGCGGGTAACGCGATTCCAGCGACGAATAACACCCGAAGGAGGATACGGTTGATGGAGGATATTTGAATCATGTGAGTGCCTTCTGTTGGCCTTTGATAGCGGTAAAAACAGTCATTTAAGACTCTAACCTATGTAATAGAGAGAATCCCACGAATTAACCACGTTATGAGTTGGGTTAGCAAGAACCTGTACGCCCCTGCAGGGATAAATGCCCCAGCTATTATTTAAGGGTTATGAGTGCTTTGAAGCGGGGCGGTAGGCAATCCGCCTGGCTTTCACGGAGTTTGTTTTGAAGTCGTCAGGGTCAGATCATAATGGTAAATCAATAATTGATCTACCGATAGAATGCCAGAAATTGGTAGGCCCTGGTTTTTATTTCTCTAGAGTTAACAAGGAATTGACATTTTTTTATCAGCTGTAATGGTATAGTCAAAGCCAGTGCATACTGCTGGATAGCAGATCAAGGGGGTCAAGAAATTGCCGTCGAGACGTAGAACGGAAACACAGTACAGCAGACTCGTTAAACTGCCGCTTTCGGGTCTGCTTGCCAGGCGAGGGTACCGTCCTTCCTATGCAGACAGAAAGGATTAGCCGCTGACCATGGATCCGAAAGACATTCAGCCAGATAGTCACTCACTGGGGACGACAGACCCTTTCAGTTCACAGGCTATGCAATCTAGCCGGGGTAAGCTGATCACCTCTGCCGCTGAACAGCGAGCCGGGATTTCGGATTTGGAGCATTTAAAGACCCAGGGCTATGCCATCCTGGATAACGTGCTGGATGCAAACGCCCTCGAGCGAATGCGTCTAGCGCTTGATGAAATCAATGCGCAGACTCGGTTGGGGAAGTACCAGTTTGAGGGGTATCAAACCCACAGAGCCTATGGCGTCGTAGGTAAGACACGAACTTTTGATGAGCTTGTAACGAACCGCAGGGTTCTTGCTCTGGTTGAAGGCTATTTTGGTGAAGCACCGCAATTATCGGCTTCCATGGGGATTACTATTTACGAGGGGCAAGCGGCACAACCGTTGCACCAGGATTCTGGGCACTATCCTCTGCCTTGGCCCCATCCGCCACTGGAGGTGAATTCTATCTGGGCCCTCGATGATTTTCGTGAGGACAACGGCGCAACCCGCTTGGTTCCAGGCTCGCACCTGTCGGCTACCGAAGTCCAGCCTGAGACAGAGCCTTTGATCGCGGAGATGAAGGCCGGCTCTGTACTGGTTTATGATGGCGCGTTATGGCATGGCGGTGGCACTTCAACCGCGGTTGGTGCCCGGAGACGTTGTGTTAATAATCTTTTTACTCGCCAGTGGCTGCGCCAACAAGACAACCTGTACATTACCCTCTCCGAAGAGCAGGTACTTGCATTACCCAAGTTGATGCAGAGGCTCCTGGGCTACTGGCTCTATGGCACAACACTCGGCGTGCTTAACGGTGAGGCACCCATCAAGGCCATGGAAGCTAGACGTGACCTACCCTTCCCAGATGACCGCGAAAGCAGTGCTCCGAAAACGTCATAGCAGGCTGTAATGGAAGACAGTTCCAGGTTATTTGCTGACGTTGTCAGCCATTCGATGCAGGATTTACACAACAGCCAAATCAACTGACTGGATTTGCTTTCTGGGAGCGTAGTGAGAATAATGATGTCATGACCAAATCCGCAGCGAAGGCAGGAAAATCTGATAAAGGCCAACAGGCAATCGTTAATATCTTGGCAGCGGCTGAAGCATTATTGATCGATGAGGGTTATCACAATCTCACACTGCGTAAAGTAGCGGGGTCTGCTGGACTGACTATTGGTAATCTACAATACTATTTCCCTTCCAAAGAATCGCTAATTGCAGCCATGTTTGATAACGCGATTGACCCTTATCTAGAGCGTTTTGAAGAGATTCGGGCAACTGCTGGACCGGACCCGGAAAAACAGTTTATTGCCCTGGTATCACTGGTTATCAGGGACCTCAACCAGCGTTCAACAACAAAGTTCTTCCCTGAGGTATGGGCGTTAGCTAACCATTATGGCCACGCGGAAGAATTCATGGACGCAATGTATGATAAATACCGGCGGGTCCTGATAGAGGTAATCAGAGAAGTGAACCCAGCGTTGTCAGGTGATCAGAGTCAGCGTTTGGCTCTGTTTATCAGTAGTTCAATAGAAGGACATACCATGTTTATTGGGCATGACAAACCCTGGCAACAAGAGACTGAGAATATCGTTCATATGGCAACAACTTCATTTCTATGGCTTGTCAGAAGTGATCAGGTTCCATGATCGTCTAAATAGGCGTTGAATTTCAGGAATAATAGGTCTAGTGTACTAAAATTAAAGTCGGGAAGATAAACGATAAGGATAAAACCATGCGCCTTTGCCAATTCATCACTCTCCTGGCCGTCCTGCAACTTTTCTCAGTCTCTATTCAGGCCAGTCAGGAACTCCTCCAACAAAACTGTATGGGTTGTCACGTGCCAGAAGAAGACGGTGCTCTTTCTCGTATTGATGGTCAGCGTAAGACGCCAGAAGGCTGGCAGATGACGATTCGGAGAATGGAAACGGTTCATGGCATAAAAGTGGGTAATCAGGAGATACCCATTGGGCGAAGCACGAAGGAATTGGTTAAGTTTCTCGCAGATACCCAAGGGCTTGCCCCATCAGAATCTGCTCCTTATCGCTATTTGATCGAACAGCGCCTCAACCATGTTGAGAATTTCCCGGATGAGGAGAAGTATATGTGCGGTCGTTGTCACTCCAGTGGCAGATTTGCATTGCAACGACGGACATCTGAAGAATGGGAGTTGCTGGTGCATTTCCACCTCGGCCAATTCCCGACCATCGAATACCAGATGTATGGCCGGGACCGTGATTGGGTTGATATGGCATTCAACGAAACGGTTCCTTTGCTAACGGAAAAATATCCGTTCGATTCTAAAGCCTGGAGCGAGTGGCAACAGGCCGAAAAACCCGACCTGTCAGGCCCCTGGGTGATCAGTGGGCACATGGCGGGCCAGGGCTTTGTGCATATGGTGATGACTGCTACGGCGAGTGATCTTGGAGGAGGCGATTCTTACGAACTCAGTCTCTCTGGCACAAGTACTCGTGGCGAAGCGCTGAGTGGTTCAGGTAAGGCCATTGTTTATACGGGCTACGAATGGCGCGGTAGCTTTGATATTAACGGTACGTCTATGCGGATGGTACTGGCAGCAGATGCAGACGGCAATGCTATGACAGGTCGATTGTACCAAAAAGGCCAGAAATTACTTGGCATGGATGTCCACGCGGGTAGGGATGTTGGCGCGTCCATATCGAGCGTCTTGCCTGGCTTTATCGGTGTGGGCGAAGAACAGTTGGTATTAATATCGGGTAGTGGTCTATCTGGGGAGGTTGAATTCGGCGACGGCATTCGGGTTCAGGAAGTGCTTAGTGCGGATGCGAACCACGCCCTTGTCCGTGTTAAGGCAGACGGTGACATGAAATTGGGAATGACGGGTGTTTCTATTGGGGGTGCCTCGAGTGATATCAAGGTGCATAGTGGCGTGGATAGCATTGTGGTTGAACCGGCCTATGCAATTGCACGGGTTGGCGGCAATGGACCGACGGCTGACCTGAAAGCCGCATTCAGAGCCGTGGCATTGTCAGGGGGGGAGAAACTTGGCTATCTACCGTCTGTATCATGGCGCGTTGAGCCTTTTGACGCAAATGCCGAAAGAGATGGAGATGTGCAGTTTGCTGGTGTTATGAATGCTGAAACCGGAGTCTTCTCACCCGCTGGTGCGGGACCGAATCCAGAGCGAAAAATGAGCACCAATAACGCAGGCAACCTTAAAGTCATTGCTGAATCTGGCGACCTCGCAGCGGATGGTCAGTTGATTGTAACTGTCCAGACCTGGCTCGAACCTCCTTTACGGTAACTGCCATGGGTACTCGACTTTCTATATTAGACAAAAATCTGCATGAAGTGACGGTCGCTGACCGCCATTACATCTTCCACATCCCCAGTACTGGGTTGTTTGAAAGAGATGGACTGACCAAAGATATTTTAAGCTCACTTCGTTCCGGTGACGCCTTCGATGACGCAACGCTGGTTGAACATTTAGCTGGAAAATATCACCCTGAGGATGTTGATTCAGCGCTGTCGGAGTTGAAGTCGCTTGCTTTGGTCAGCGACGGCACTGAACCAGATCAGTCAATTCAAGAACTGAATCTGGAAACAGTCCCTCTTAATACGGTTGTGCTTAACGTCAATACGGGGTGCAATCTCAGTTGCACCTATTGTTACAAAGAAGACCTGGATGAGCCCGCCAACGGCAAACGGATGAGCTTCAAGACGGCGAAGGACTCTGTAGAAATGTTACTCAAGGAGTCACCGGATCAGGATCGTTACAACATGGTCTTCTTCGGCGGTGAACCGCTGACTAACCTAACCCTCATTAAAGAAGTGGTCCAGTGGGCTGAGTCAAGATTCAAGCGGATTGGGAAGCGGGTTGATTTCTCTTTGACAACCAATGCCACTTTGTTAAATGAAAAGGTCATCGATTACCTGCATGAGCACAATATAGGGATTGCCGTCAGCATGGACGGGCCTGAGTCCTATCACAACCGTAACAGGATCACTGTGGGTGGCAAGGGGACCTACGCTACCGTGGTACGTAAGGTCAGAATGTTGCTGGCCCGTTATTCCGCCCGGCCGGTTGGGGCGAGAGTGACGCTGACGCGGGGTATCACGGACGTGGAAGCAATCTGGAATCATCTCTTTAATGACCTCGGTTTTCATGAGGTTGGCTTTGCGCCGGTGACTTCTGGCGACATCTCAGACTTTAACCTGACAGATACTGAAGTTGCTGAAGTGTTCGCTAATTTGAAATCACTGGGGCGGCGATATCTCCGGGCTGCCCTCGAAGGTCGCTCCATCGGCTTCTCTAATATGCATCAGATGTTGACTGATATTCACGAGGGAACAAAGAAAGCCCTACCCTGTGGCGCTGGAGTGGGAATGGTCGCGATTGATTATGAAGGAGGCGTTAACCTTTGTCATCGTTTCACGGGCAGTGACCTGCCGCTATTCGGGGATATTGAATCGGGTCTCGATAAGCCGGCATTGAACCAATTTCTGAACCAGCGTCTGGCTATGAGTGAGAAAGGTTGTGACACCTGCAGGATCAGAAACCTCTGTGCTGGTGGTTGTTATCATGAAAGCTACGCACGGTATGGAGACCCCGTCAGGCCAACCTGGCACTATTGTGATCTTATGCGCGACTGGGTCGATTTTTGTATTGAAGTCTATACAGAAATCCTGGAGAAAAACCCGGAATTTTTTAATCGCTTTTTGACACCGAGGAGGGCAATGTCATGAAACACTTAAAGCCTGTTAACGAAAAAGCCAAGCTGATAGCCGAAGCATCCACGAAGGAAGAGAAAGACGAAGTGATGGCGATGCAGAACCCGATCGGTTGTACCGCCACGCTTGATCCGGGCTGGGAGGTTGATGCCTTCGGTGGTGTCGCAGGGTTGTGTCAACCGATGGAAGCCGACCTTTACGGTTGTTCCGATCCATGCTGGTGGCCAGCTCAGGTTCCTGACACCATGGTGACTTATCCTGATTGGTCGAAAGATGCGGATCAGGTGGCTAAAGATTGGCGCAAACTAGACTCAGTCTACCCTGGGGAGGAATGATGAAGAGGGCCTTATTTGGATTGATATGCGTTGTTTTGATGTCTGCATGTGATGAGACAACGACCATGGAGACTACCAGCGGCGAGCGTGAATATATGGTGACGGTGACACGTCCCGGCCAGCTTAATGTGATCGACCTTGGAATCGACGAGATTGTAAAGAAGTGCCAGATTCCTGATGTGGGTATGCCGGGTAGTGCGATTGTCAGTTTGGATGGTAGCACTGCTTATGTATTGGCCGGACGCTGGTCGAATGTCTATGGCATCCGGCTTGACGACTGCGAAGTGGTTTTTTCGGCGCTGCAAAGTCAGGGAAATATGCGCGTGATCTCTATGGTCTCCATGGCGCTCAGTCCAACTGGTGATGAACTATACATGCACCAGACGAGGTCATTACTCAAAAATGACCGTTATGAGAGTCTGCCTACACAGGTTGCTGTTTATAAGACAGGTGGAGGTCTTGATGCCGCTGTCGATCGCTCCTTTGCATCTCCCCGCCAGGTCACGGTGATGAAGACGGCTCATGACGGTACCTTGTTCATGGGTGGTAAAGATATCTACAGAATGGATGTCCAGACAGGCGCGTGGGAGGTTGCGCTGGCCAGTCTGAATCATTCTTACCGCAACTACACGCCCAGGGATGTATTGTCCATGTGGCCTCTAGGCGAGATCTATGACGAGATGTTCCGTATCTACACCGTTGTCAAATGGCTGGGCGAGGAAGGCGATATGGAAAATGCCGCCATGAAGATGGGCTATGAACGGGTGGACTTGAAGACGGGAGAGATTGAAGAGAGAGAATTTGCGGATCTAGAGGCCATTTTGTTTACTGGTCTGAGGCGTCCAGGAGAATTGAACAAGCTTTACGCAGTGCTCAATGAAATGCATGTGTTCGACCTTGATAAGCAGGAGGTAATCGCTCGTAAAAAACTGGATCATGCATACTATTGCCTCAATTTCTCCATGGATGGTAGTAAGGTTTATTTGGCTGGTACGCTCAGTGACATTGCAATTCTTGATGCAGATTCCCTTGAGACTATTGGTTCCATTGAAATGGATGGTGATATGGCGGCAGCCAATACCTACATATTCAAGAGATCCGCTATATTATGAACCCTGCCGCCCTTCGGTGGCTCTACAGTTTTCTACTTCCACAGCGAGAAGCGATTCTGCTCCTCGCTGTGCTTTCTCTAGCAGCAACCAGCCTGTCATTGCTTCAGCCTTGGTTGACCAAACTGATCATAGACGATGGCTTGCTGTCTAAAGACTTTGATGCGCTGTTACGTTATTCACTCGGTCTCTTGACGATCGGTGCAGCTGCTATCTTTCTATCTGGATATAACCGTCTTAGGCATACCCGTATTTCTGGGGAGATCTTGTTCGCATTGCGCGAAGATGTCTATTCGCACCTGCAGAAGTTGCCACCGGCATTCTTTGCCAGGGAACGGGCGGGTGACCTGATATCTCGGCTCGACCGGGATGTGGCGGAAATTCAACGGTTTGCACTGGATACGTTGTTCAGCGCTTTTTCTGCAATCGTCGGTCTTGCGGGCACGCTGGGAATGATGATTTTTTTAAGCTGGCAGCTCAGCCTAATCCTGGTGGTGCTGGTGCCCCTCGAGCTTGCCTACCTGAAGTTTATGCGGCCAAGAGTCGAACGGCGTAATCGTGAGATGCGTGAGAAGAGCGCTGACATAACCTCTTTTCTGACTGAGAGAGTCCCGGCTATTAAATTTGTTCAGTCGGCCGGAGCGGAAGAGCGCGAGTTAAATCGATTGCAGGGTCTGAATGAGACGTTTCTGGAGAAGCTTTTTGGGCTTCAGTTGACAGAATTCTGGACAAGTGCGCTGCCGAATTTACTGATTACTGCCTGTCGAGCCAGCGTTTTCTTGCTTGGCGGGTATTGGGTCATCCAAGGTGAGTTCGCCCTGGGTTCTCTGATTGCTTTTGGTACTTATCTAGGCATGGCGAGTGGTCCTGTGCAGTCCCTGTTAGGGCTCTATATGGCCTGGCAGAGATTACGGGTCAGCCTGGAACGGGTGTCCTATGTCAAGCAACAGCCATTGCCGGTGATGGCAATAGATCAACCATTGCCGGCTAATCTGTCTGGCGCCCTGCGTTTTAAGACGGTCAGTTTCAGTCACGTACCCGGCATTCAAGTGCTGGAGTCGGTCGATTTTGATATCGAGGCGGGCTCCAGGGTTGGCATAGTGGGGCCTACCGGTATTGGTAAAACTACACTTCTGGACCTGATCCAGGCTTACATTGAACCTCAGTCGGGGAGGATCGAAGTAGACGGGCACAACATTGCTGACCTTTGCGTGCGGAAATGGCGGTCAAGGGTAGCCGTGGTTCCTCAGGAGCCGGTCATCTTTCGAGATACCCTATTGAATAACGTCCGTTATATCGTCCCTGATGCAAGCGAGTTGGATGTTGAACGAGCCATTGACAGAGCCCAGCTCGGCGAAATGGTCGAACGTCTACCGCAGGGTCTGAACTCGATCATTAGCGAGCGTGGTGCCAATGTCTCTGGAGGTGAACGACAACGCATAGCGATTGCGAGGGCGCTTTTACTGCAACCTTTACTCGTATTGTTAGATGAACCGACATCGGCAATCGACGCGACTACCGAAGCGGCATTGATCCGGGAGGTTGATGCGTTGTTTACAGGCATTACCCGGATTTTTGTCACTCATCGGACGAGGGTTCTGCACGAAGTGGATTTGCTTATTCAAATGAAAACCGATGGCCTGGAAATGACCAGGAGAAGCAGCCTTGGCGATTAGAGTCGGCCTGGTCGACAGCGGTGTATCCGAGACGCAGCTGCATCTTGTCATAAGCCAAAAAGACTTGGTTGGTTCTGACGTTATTGTTGATCGTCTTGGACATGGCGCGGCCATTGTAGAGCGATTCTTGAGTTCTGGCACCGAGTTTGAACTCTGCGTCGCCCGAGTCTTTGCGGACCAATTGGTGTGCACAGTTGATCAGTGTGCTGAGGCCATCAACTGGCTGATCGTCCAGAAACCGACCTTTATTAACCTCAGCTTTGGTCTTAGACGTGACAGTGCGGTGTTGCGGGCAGCGTGTGCTGCCGCCGTGGCTTCAGGTGTGGGTTTGGTCGCTGCCAGTCCAGCCCAGGGTGAGGCGGTCTATCCTGCTGCTTATCCTGGCGTGGTCCGAGCGACGGGTGATGCACGCTGTGCCTCGATCGAGGTTGCCTGGCTCGAGAGCCAGCAGGCTGATGTTGCGGGTTATGTTGGCGACCCTGCGACGGGTCATGCTGGAGCCAGTATTGGTTGCGCTTCGGTTTCCGCCAGACTATTGAGGATGATAGAAGACAATCCAGGGTTGGAATTTGGCGATTGGGTGCGACAGCTAGAGGCTGAGGCAGAATATCACGGCGCTGAGCGTAAGTAATGACACAGACTGTGTTGGTATTAGGTTGCGGCCCTGCCGCCGCAATTTCGGCGATTGAGTTGGGTAAGCTGGGGTACCAGGTTCAGGTTATTGGTGAATTGCGGCAATATACCTCCACAGAAGGTATTTCTGAAAGGGTTTACGATGCGCTTCATCAACGTGGGTTGGGCCAGGACATTTCTGAGCCCGTGAATCGAACCGCAATATGGTCGGGAGACAGTCGGTCAGTTAATACGGAGCGACTCGTCAATCGCCGCTCTTTCGACGCCCAATTGATGTCCGTCTTGCGAGACAGCAATATTGAGGTGATCCCTAACCGGGTAAAGAGCGTCGATGCGGAGAGCCTGACAGCAGCACTGCTGGATGGCCAGGTTCTCAGCGCGGATTTTATCGTGGATGCCAGGGGGCGTGCCGCTGGGTATGGGGGTAGTGGTCGGGTGCGTGGGCCCGAATCGGTGTCCCTGTGTGCGGAATTTCAGAGTGAGCCCAATAAACCGATGACATTGGCGATAAGCCAGAAAGAGGGCTGGTTGTGGCTAGCTCGCCGGGTGGATGGTCATCTGTTTGCGCAGAAAACGACAGGAGGTGAACCGCTTCATGTCAGGAAAAACGAGATTGCTGATTGGCTGGCAAATGAACTCGGGGCTCTGCCTGATATCTTGGTGCGATCAGCAGGTGATGGCTTTGCTCGCAGCAGTACACCGGTGCTGGTTGATGATATCGCAGGCCCGGGGTACATCAGAATCGGTGATGCTGCCAGCGCTGTTGATCCACTCTCCGGTAATGGTATTTTCCAGGCACTGTCATCGGGACTGACGGCTGTCCCGGTGATTAATACCCTACTAAAGCGATCGGTAGATGCTGAACTGGCGATGGGTTTCTATCGCGAACGAGTCGAGCACTTGTTTTACCGGTTTGCACGGACGGGTCGGGATTTTTATCGCAGCGAAGCGCGGTGGAGCCATGAAACTTTCTGGCAGGATCGCCAAGCATGGCCCGATAACGAACCGCTGCATGTCGAAAATGACGAGGTGATAGGTCGGGCAATTCGGCCCGTTATCAACAATGGGTTTATCGAAGAGAAGGACGTGGTTATTACAAGAGATCAACCGTTGGGGGTCTGGTTAGATCGTTAAATGGCTGGCAGCGGGCCTCCAATGAGGCCCGTGCAATCAGGTAGTCTCTTTTAAAAGTTGTACTTTAAACTGACACCCCACCATTTGGGCTTACCGTAGTACTGTTCTGTCATTCCAAAGGCTGCATCTGTTGAGAGATCGAAGGTCTGAACCAGATACTCTTCGTCAGTGACATTATCTATAAAAGCCACGGCCTCCCAACGGTCATCATTGGTCAGGTAGCTTACTGAAACGTTACTCAAGCTGTAACCGTTTTCAGTCACAGCTGGGGCCAGGGTAAGGGCAAAGAAGTGTTCGGAGCGATACATGGTATCGAACTGAAGGGCGATTGCGCCGCTATCGAGCATCCATTCTTTACGAATCATCAGGTTGGTGGCCCATTCTGGAGACTGCACTGAGGTGGTGTTAATACCGCCGGGAAGTTCGACATCGATATCGTTGTAGGCGATGCCGATGAGCATATCCCAGCCCTGACCGGGTGATAGCTGGGCTTCGATTTCAAAACCTTGGCTTTCGGCTTCTGCATTGACTGTCAGCGTATCGATACCGACGATATTAAAAGCCTGGTAGTCTTCGTAGTCGTAGGAGTAAGCGGCAACATTTATCCTGGCCAGACCTTCCATCAGGCTCCATTTAGCACCAATCTCAATCGCATCCAACTGTTCTGGACCATATGACATTGTTGCATCGTTATAGTCCGAAGGCGGGCTCAATGGGAAGATGGGCGCATTGAAGCCACCGCCCTTAACGCCTCGGTTCCAGCTAACGTAGTAGAGTGAATCATCGTTCGGCAACCAGTCGAGCGATAATCGTGCGGAAACTTCCGAGTCGTCTGTAGACCCGCTGTAGGTGGCTAAAGTAGCTAGATTGTTCATGTTACTCGAGGCGTCAAAATTTCGTGCTTCCGGGTCGAGGAATTCGACGATATTGATGGCGTAAGCAAAATCTTTCTTATCCTTAATGGCCCGTGCTCCAGCAACGAGATTAAGGGTGTTTGATAACGCATACTCAATCTGACCAAACACAGAGGTCGATTGTAGATCAGAGGTGTAGGGATTGCTTAGACCCGCCTCGGCGCCGGGTGTGGGTGCAGGACCGACAAATGGATCTGTAATCGCACCGTTTGAATCCTTGATATCCAGATCCAGATAGTAGGCACCGACTACCCATTTCATGGACTCGTTTTCGCCATTGAAACGAAATTCCTGCGATAACTGTTCGGCGTCTGTATTGAGGAAGAAATTGAATACGGGTGCCGGGGATGCATCAGAATCCTCAATGTACTTACGCTTGACGGTAGAAAAATCAGTAATTGAGGTAAAGGAAACATTATCGAAGTCATGCTTGATCGTTAGGCTGTAGCCACGAGTTTCCAGATCATTGTAACCAGGATCGTCATAGTCTCCTGCGAAGACATCTCCATCGGTATCCTGGTAGCCGAGGACATAGTTGAAGAGATCGGGAGTGAGTACACCGGGTTCACCCAACGAGGTGACATGTTCAAAGAAACCGGTGTCTATGTCCTGGTCTGAACCACGCAGGCTGACAAGCACTTCTGTCTGGTCAGTTGGCTCCCAAAGGAACTGCAGTCTGTAAGAACTATCGTCGGCGTTGTTGAGATTACTACCCAGTCTGTTTTTTACATAACCGTCGTTGTCGTGGGTTGATACAGAGAGTCTTGCTGACAAGGTGTCCGATAGCGCCCCACCGATAGCGCCTTCAAACTTGATTTGATCGTAGTCGCCAACCGTAACTTTTGCGTAACCGTCGGTTTCCTGACTTGGCTTGATAGAAACGAAATGTGCCAGACCTCCGGTTGCATTCCGCCCATAGAGTGTACCTTGTGGGCCCTTTAGAATTTCAACACGCTCCATGTCGAAGAGCGCAAAACCAGTACCCGACATTTGAGAGATATAGACCTCATCAAGGTAGATTGCTACCGGGCTCTCAACGTTCGTCGTGAAGTCGTTTGCCGCAACCCCGCGAATTGCCATGGCATAGTTGGCTTCGCCGTTAGGTTGAACGGTCGAAACACCGGCGGCCATGCGCGTGACTTCCTGTGCATTGTCGTAGCCCAGCGCTTCGAGTTGATCACCGGTCATTGCTGTTATGGCGATACCAACATCTTGAGCGTTTTGTTCTCGTTTCTGTGCGGTAACCACAATTTCTTCCAGCACTGCTGCCACAGTGCTGGTGCTCACCAATGTGGCGCAGATTGCGGCAATGAGTTTTTTAGAATGTGCCATCAGGTTCCTCCCCGTAAGTTTAACCAGATTAAGGTTTGCAATATAATTCTAGTACATTAGACCTATTTTTAGCCAGATTCAATGCCAATAGTGTGATATGCCTAGAGTAAATCCATCCTGATTGGCGAGATCTATTGGGAGTCGCTTCGGTTGTAAGTATTTTTGTTTCAGCTTCTGATCCTGCAAAGCCTTAAAATAGTGACAGTGTCAGGGTTAGCTCGAGTCTTTTCGGTTGCCGGATCATGTCCTTACTGTGCCCTATTTGAGTGGTCAGGCACAGCGTGGCCCCTCACTTGAACGATTAACCTTTTTTGAGAAAGCTCTGGATCAGCGTCCTCATCTTGTTGGCTAGCGGCGGATCTTCAAAGAGCGTGCAATCGAACAGGTAACGCTGTGATACCTCGCACAAAATTTGAGCGTCCCCTGATAGGCTTGGCAACCACTTCGATTCGACTGAACCGTTTCATAATTTCTTCCCATACGATTCGTAATTGCATTTCAGCAAGACGATTGCCCATGCACCGGTGGATGCCGAACCCGAACGAAAGGTGGTGTCGTGCGGAAGGTCGGTCGATGATGAATTCATCGGCACGATCGATCATGCTTTCATCTCGATTTCCAGAGACATACCACATGACGACCTTGTCACCCTTACGGATCTGTTTGCCTCCGAGTTCCGTGTCTCTTTTTGCGAGCCGACGCATGTGTAGTAGTGGCGTTTGCCAGCGAACGATTTCCGATACCATATTCGGTATTAATGCGGGATTATCTCGCAATTTTTGGTACTCATCGGGGTTCTCATTGAGGGCGAGGACGCCGCCTGAAATCGAGTTCCTCGTCGTATCGTTACCACCGACAATGAGTAGCATAAGGTTGCCGAGAAAGACTTCTGGGGTGTCGACCATGTCCTTTGTGTCATCGTTATGAATCAACATTGAAATCAGATCGAATTTGGGTGGCTGATCCTTTCGCTCATTCCACAGAGTTGTAAACTTCTGCAGGCACGCTCCAAGACTGCGACTTCGCTCCTCCTCAGTGACGCCATCGTTGCCCGTCAATTCCGGTGTTGCGATTGCCAGATCCGACCAATAGGTCAGTAAATGACGTTCCTCAAATGGGAAGTCGAAAATCGTTGCGAGCATTTGGGTCGTCAACTCCACAGACACTTTTTCGACCCAGTTAAAGGTTTCGCCTACGGGTAGGCCATCAAGAATAGAGGCCGCACGACTGCGAATGATGGGCTCCAGCTCGGCGAGATTACTCGGTGCTACGACGTTTTGTACGGCTTTGCGCTGAATATCGTGAACGGGCGGGTCAGACTGGATGAAATTAGTAAGCGGGATATCTTCCGAGTGATCACCAATCAGAATCGAAGGCTCAGAAGAGAAGATGTCATGATGACTATCGACGTATTGAATGTCGGCGAACCTGGTAATAGACCAAAATGGGCCGAATGGACTGTCTGCTAGATAATGTACTGGATCTTCCTCGCGTAATCGACGAAAGAACGCATCGTGGAGATCGTGTTCATAGAGTGTGCTGTCAGACACATCTATTTTGGCTAAAGGGATGTCATATGGGTTAGAGCGTGCTTGCTCTGACATGTCGCTGGCTGAATTTTGGACGCTCATTTTTCTCTCCTATGGAAATCAAATACTCAATCAGAATCATTTGCCGTTACAAGTGGAATGAGTTGGTCACTCCCGATTGCTGTTGCGATGTTCTGGTGATAGTAGATTAACGCCGGTTCATTTCGGCCAAATACAAGATTCGGTAGCGCACCACTCATCAAGTTGCGATGGATTGCGACGCTTTGTGGGAAATCTTCGTCAGTGGTTACCTGCCAAACCAGGTCGACATTCAGTTTTGCTTTGTGCTCTGCCTCGTCATCCATCGGATTTGGCCAGAATACGTTGAGTTCAATGCGACAACGATTGGCGCCATCGACGGGGTAGGCTGTCCAGAATTGAATATGATCCACCTGATGTGTGAGGAGCACGTTTGGCGCCAGTAAATATTCTGTTGTGCAGTAGGGTAGTACGGCACCCTGCTCGGATCGAGGTTTTTCGAACTCCTTATCGATTGTTTTTCTAGGTGAAACCAGGTGCACAACGTCACCCAACTGATCTACCAGAGTTGAATTAGAGTAATAAAAAGGGCTAATGGTTTCTTTGTGCAGCGGTGCTATGTGGTAGGTCTCCGCAAAGCCATCGAGGAAAAACTTGTAGTTGCAGGGTAGTTCGGTGGTTCGACTGTCAATATATTGGGTTTCGGAGATGTTGTAATTTTCTATGTCGGGTAGTGATGCTCCCATTAAGGCTTGAACTTTCGATTCGATATCGTCGCCCTCGAGCAGGACAAAAATCAAGCCTGCGATCTCGTGGCAAGGCAGCTCGACCAATCGGTCATAGCAATTATCCGCAGCTGCGAATCCTTCATGACTGTTGGGGCGGGCGATTATTTTGCCATCTAAATCCCAGTTCCATGCATGAAAGGGACATGAGAAAGACGCCTTGTGGCCTTTGCCGTCCACAAGCCTTGCACCACGATGGCGACACGCGTTGATATAGGCCCGAGCGTTATCTTCTCGATCTCTGACGAGTAGCAAGCTGGTGTCGATAGCCTCGTGTGTGAGGTAGTCACCCTGGTTAGGAATATGGGGCGTAAGTGCGACCAGTAACGGTCGCTGTTTAAACATCATCGCTATCTCTAAAGCATTTTGCTCCTCGCTAATGTAGTGAGATGCGGGCACTTTCAAGCTATAGGGAGACAAATCGGTCGTGCCATCGGTCAGATGTTGGCGTAGGCGTTCGAGCTTTCGGCGCTGCTCGCTCTTAAGCACTTCATCAGCTCCTTTTCCAATGATGGCTCTTAAGTTTAACAATATCGGTTGGATAAGATAGTACGAAGCAGAGTACGAAGAATAGTACGAATTAATGACGTTTTCTTATCAGCTACCCCGTATCTTTTCAGTAAGGTAGCCCTCGTAGCACTCAATCTGAGCTAGATATCAGGAGAAACTGTATTTCTAATCAACTCCGATTACCGAGGATAGGCAGTACAAACCGAATTTTCCAAACAACGGCCAAGTAGGGCGATTGCTGATGATGATTCAGATGTACCGACTTATTTTCAATAGGTCGTGCGGCATCTTCTGGTGGGTTATGATCGTGTCCTGTTTGTCATTGGATTCCTGCTTCTGGTTCGGGTGCCAATTAAACTCATTCAAGTGGTCACCTCCTTCACCTTGGCACATCCGTTAACGCTGGCATTGGCAACTCTGGATTTGGTAACTGTTTCGCAGAATATGGTCGAAGCCGTCATCGCGCTGAGCATTGTTTTTCTCGTAGTTGAACTTGTCAGGGTGCGGGATCTGAGACAAATTTTGGATGAAATGGACGCCCAGGCGGAACTTAAGGCTGACAAGTAGCTGGAAAAAACGCACGCTATTGGTTGCGGCAACACCCGTTTTATTATGTGTTTCGTATCATCGGGTTCTACAAAAGCAACAAAGGAAGGGAAAAATAGGAAGCTTTCAAGAACCTGCCTAGTTTCATTTTTGACCCTCCTACTTAAAGGAGAGCGAAGCGCTCCTTCAATTCCAGTGGATTAACTAGGTTGCAACTTATAACCTCAAGAACTGAAAAATCGGCGTATCGCAAGTCTCACCACCACCCAGACCCATAAACTCTTCTGCTTCCCAATATTGGCTGTCTTTGAAGAGACAATCGTACATCTTGCTTTTTGCAGCAGCATCTGGAAACGAAGTATCCTTGAGAAGGCGTTGTTTAAGCACTGCAAAAGTGACGGCTTGATCATTCATTCTTATCCCGCCACCACGCTGACTCTCGAGCATGATAAATTTCCCCTCACCAGGATTCGCGCTCCATGGCTGCCAGTGTGGCTGAGTACCCTCGCGACCTTTTCCCGGTGAGCCATGGTAGGCGAATTCAGTCCAGTACGATGACATCTTCTCTGACAATGCGGTACGGCTTGGTATGTTTTCGTCCGAGAACAAGACCCAGTTCATAAAGCGGTCGTCAAAACTTTCGAAAACAAAAGGTATTTCCGCCGCATGCATTGCACCCATCAGTTTCGCTAGATCAACGCCCAGCACGGTCGGCAGTTCATCCCAGTCAAATCTGTAAGCAAATACCGGGTCGCTCTGAGCTGCTGTGAGCTGAATAGACACCTCATCAACTCCCCGTGCCTTCCAGGCATCGTTGAAGTAGCCCGTCACTGCCTGGAAATAGGCATCGTCAATAATGTCGGGCAGAAAGCCCATTTCCATTGCGACAAGATTCCTGTCGCCGATAAAAAATGGTTTGAACTCATCTCGATTGGTGCCGATCATAAGCGGCACATTGTTATAATTCTCGGCGTCAGCAAATACTTGTTGTAAATCTTCTGCAGGTACGACAGTGCCATCTCGAAATATCATGGGTATGTTTGGCATGCCTTCTGCACCCAGGAGCATGAGGATCTAGTTTGCCGGTTTGCCCAGGAGGTAGCTGCTGATTTCGACATCCGTCATCTGGCTCTGATGCGATGCCGCCGCCGATCTTGGAGCAGCAATTCCATCAGCAATAAGCAATTTGTTGGTAATCTCCCGACTACTGTTCTGGTGGCCTGAGTCTTCGAGGTAGTTCACTGCCTGGTCCAAAGGGGTGGAGATGGGGAGCCCACTCTGGATGATCGCTTTGTGGAACAAGCCCTTACCTTTTTGGGAAGCGAGCATGGCGAAGATATTCATTCCGCCTGCAGACTCACCAAACAAGGTGACGTTGTTGGGGTCGCCACCAAAAGCTTCAATATTGTCTTGTACCCATTTGAGGACAGCGAGTCCGTCGAGGATGCCATAATTGCCAGATTGATCTTCCTTTGAGCCATCGCGATGAAGGGAAGGATGGGCGAACCAGCCAAAGAGACCCAGTCTATAGTTGAAACTGACAACAATTACATCGTGTTTACGGGCCAGGTTTCGGCCCGAGTATTTATATTGATTGGCATAACCCGCGACGTTACCACCCCCGTGCATGTAGACCATCACTGGCAAGGTTGCGCTACCCGTTGGTATGTCTTCTTTCACAAACTTTGGCGCAAAGATATTGAGATACAGGCAGTCCTCTGAGCCGATGGGCTCGCCAAACTCCGCAGGGGGTCGGCTTTCACCCGGGGAGCTAATCTGTTTACAACGATTCGATGCCTGCAAGGCTTCATAAGTTCCTTGCCACCGCTTCGGTTCAACAGGTGCCTTCCAACGCAGATTGTCGACGGGCGGCTTAGCAAAAGGGATGCCCATCCAGGTATGCGAGTCAGAAATATCAAGAAATCCTACGACGTTGCCATACTTTGTTTCTCTCAAGGTTGCAGCATCTGCGACTTGCCGTTGTTCTCCGTAATCATCACCCATCTGAGAGATTTTATAGCCGAGAAAAGCGACCGGGATAGTCAGGACGACGATAAGGCCGCCCAGCGTTATGAATATGTTCTTTAGCATCGAATGCTTCAGCCTCTTTAGTGAGATAAATCCACGGCGAGTAGCGCCATGGGAGTGACAAATGATATTAAGCGTTTTTTTGCCAGGTTATACCTCGTTTCCTGATAGACATTCGGACCCTAGCGTCTTATATTTGCCTCAATAGTACACGTGTAACATTTAAATGTCACAGACTCAGGCCTATCAAACTGACGAAACGAGAGATAAGATTCTACAGCAAGCCAGAACTTGCTTTAGCCTGGCTGGATTCTTCGCGACTCAGATGAAAGATGTCGCATCAGCGGCAGGCATGAGCCGTAATACGCTGTATCGCTACTTTCCCAACAAGGTGGAGCTGGCAATGGCGATTCTTGAGAGAGCGCTTGATTTGCTCCTGACGATAGCACAGCGCTCGATAGGTATTTCCACGTCCTTGAAAATATGTTGTTACCGAGAGCAGAATCCCTGGACGAACGTTTTCTAGCTGAGTTTGACGCTTATTTTTCCGGCAGTCGAATCACCGATTCATTCAAACAGCGACTTGAGAAGGCTGTGCGGCTCGAAGGGATATCATCTTTCACCAAACTGCTCAGGCAGGGACAGGCTGAGGGCAGTGTGCGCAAGGACATCCCTGCTCAGCTACTCAACATCACAATCATAAACGCCTGTCGCGCATTGCAGCAGCGTCTTATTCTACGGGGTGATGTGCTTTTCGAAGTCAGTCAGCGAAACAGCAAAAAAATTCCTGCGACGCATCTGGAAATACTGCGCGCTGGACTTACGCCCTCGGATTAATAACGTATTGATATGATGAACAAAACCCAATCTTGGCTGGCGTACTCACACTGGAAGACATGCGAAACTGAAACAACCTATGGAGCTGTGAAGCGCACATTGAGAACAATCAGTCAATACCAAGGGATTTAACATGCAAGAGCAATTGGGACATAAAATTAGCAGCAGCAGGGCTTGGAAAACGGCAGACCTTGATCAATACGCAGCATGGAAAGTGGTCTTTTCAACCAAAGAGTTTGAGCAATTGGAATATGCAGCCACTGGTTTGCCCGCTGATAGGGGTGAATGGTTAACGGTTTCAAAACACGAATTAAATGTGCCTGAATTAATCCATCGATTAGGCGCCGTTGCCGCGGAGATAAACGCGGGATGTGGTTTTGCTAAAATTAGTGGATTGGATATATCGAACTATGATCAGGACATGATTTATCGTATCTACTGGGTCATAGCAATCTGCCTCGGCGACGTTGTCGCACAAAATGCAAAAGGTGAAATGATTGGTGCGGTGACTGATCTGATCGGTGGCGCTGTAAGAGGTACTGATGATCGAGGGTATACCAGTAGTGATGAATTGCGCTTTCATTGTGATGGTGGCGGTGTTTCTTCTTTGTTCTGTGTTAAACAAGCGCCTTCAGGCGGTGAAAATGCCGTTGTCAGTTTACTGAGCATTTATAACGAAATTCTGGAGAATCATCCACAACATCTCGAAGCGCTGTACCGAGGCTTTCCTCTTTATCAACGAAAAGAGGAAGGGGATAACCAGGAGAAAGGTTCCGTTTCGAAAACGCGAATTCCTACATTTACAGAGAAAGATGGTCACATGACAGCCTGGCTGAATTTGAAATTAGCCGAGCTTGCTAGCGAAGTGTCGAATAGCCCCTATTCAGATGCAGAATCAAAAGCACTGAAAGCTGTAGAGGAAATCGCCGAAAGAGACGAGTTCAAATTCTCATTTAGACTAGCGCCTGGCGATATGATTATTTTTAACAACTTTTCGATGATGCACAAGCGATCGGCTTTCCAAGATGATCCCGACCCGGATAAGCGGCGTTTGATGTTGCGGTTATGGCTAAATCTTCATTGTGCAGATATGCCTGCCCCTGAAGTCGCCATGTTAAGAACTGGGTTCCCGCATGCGGCACCGGTAATTACGGCTGAGTAATTAGTTCAACATCAAAGCAAATCAACGTTGGGCGCAGTGGCAGATTCGGCTTTGACGGTGTAGTGTGCTCTGACCGGGAACTAATTTCTGATATCAAAATATTTTCTATGGTTATAAAACCGCCTCTGCCTGGGGAGTTGAACATCTTGCTCCTGAAGCACGCATGACAAAGTTAATTGAAGCCGGTATTGATCAGTTTGGTGGTGAACGCATCCCTGAAATGCGGGTGGCGCTAGTTGAAACTGGCCTTGTGAGTGAAACAAGGCTTGATGTCTCGGTAAGGCGTTTATTGCGAGACAAGTTTCGTCAGGGGTTGTTTGATGACCGCTATGTTGATGCAAATAAAGCAGCGGAGATAGCAGGAAGTGAACGCTTTATGGCAGCCGGTAAAATAGCGCAACGTAAATCGGCTGTTCTCTAAAAAAATGGAAATGAGGAAAAAATGTTTTACCTCTATCTGGTAGGCTGAAAATCTACCTTGAAAATGTTGACCCAGGGGTCGCTGTGAAATTTGGGGACCTAGTATCTGATCCAAACCAGGCTGATATAGCTATTATTCGCCTGCATGCTCCCTACTATCCGCACGAAGGAGTGCTGAACACGTTTTCTCATTCAGGTGACCTCGACTTTAAGGGAGAAGAAAAAGCACCAATTTTGAAGCTGCTTAAAACACTGCCGACCATCGTTGGTATTTATCTCGATCGGGCAGCTGTTATACCAGAAATAGCAAACAACAGTGCCGCCCTGGCTGCAAACTTTGGTGCTACTGATGAAGTCTTGTTGGAGATGATCTGGGGCAGTTTTAGCCCAACAGGTAAATTACCCTTTGAGCTGCCTTCATCGATGATGGCAGTGCAAGCTCAAAAGGAAGATGTACCCTATCACAGTGTTGCGCCCCTCTATGCCTTTGACTTTGGTCTTAACGATGAAATAGGAAACTAGCCCAATGAACAAAAATTGTGGCGTGCAGGCTGTAGAAAATAATATTAAATCAATCTCATCAGGAAATTGCTAACCATGTTGTCAAGCTTAGACCTCGTCGTCGTTGGGTTTTATACTGTTGGGCTGTTCCTGGTGGCACAATGGGTTTCACGAGAAGAAAAGGGGCATCACAAAGATACACGGGACTATTTCCTCGCGAGTAAATCCTTACCCTGGTGGGCAATTGGCGCATCTCTGATTGCTGCCAACATATCAGCAGAACAGATCATTGGCATGTCAGGCTCTGGTTACGCGATCGGCCTCGCTATCGCATCCTATGAATGGATGGCAGCCATCACCCTAATTCTGGTGGGTAAATATCTTTTGCCGATCTTCCTGCAGCGTGGCATCTACACGATGCCACAGTTTCTCGAGCAGCGTTATGACCATCGAGTCCGATTGGTGATGGCTTTCTTTTGGCTCGGGGTTTATGTCTTTGTGAACCTGACATCTGTACTCTGGCTTGGCGCCCTGGCGATTAACACGGTTGCCGGGCTTGATATCGTTCAATCTATGGTCTTACTCGGATTATTTGCCGTTGGTTATTCGCTTTATGGTGGCCTCAAAGCAGTGGCGTTTACTGATATTATTCAGGTGATTCTTCTCGTGCTTGGCGGCCTGCTGATTGCTTGGATCATGCTAGACAAGGTCTCTGATGGCGACGGTTTATTAGCTGGGTTTCAAGTCCTAACAGAACGTGCACCCGAAAAATTTGACATGATCCTTAGCCCGGGAAATCCTCATTATGCCAGCCTGCCGGGGCTATCCGTACTGATCGGTGGAATGTGGATAATGAACATTTCTTATTGGGGCTTTAATCAGTACATCATTCAACGGGCGCTAGCAGCAAAGAGTATTAGAGAAGCGCAGAAAGGGATTGTTTTCGCAGCTTTTCTGAAATTACTGATGCCAATTATTGTTGTCTTACCTGGGATTGCCGCTTTTGTTTTGGCACCTGATCTGACGACACCAGACCAGGCATACCCTGTAGCAATGACGCTATTACCATCAGGCATCAAAGGTCTGGTTTTCGCTGCGCTCCTCGCAGCAATCGTTTCGTCTTTAGCATCCATGACTAATAGCATTTCAACTATTTTTACCATGGACATCTATCCAAGTTTTAGCAAGAAACCGGATAAAGACCAGCACCCTGTTATGATCGGGCGGATCGCCGTTGCGATGGCTATGGTGCTTGCTATGTTATGTGCCAAACCCTTGCTTGGAAACTTCGATCAAGCATTTCAATACATACAGGAATTTACTGGGTTTTTTACTCCCGGCATTGTGGTGATTTTCCTTCTCGGTCTCTTTTGGAACAAAACCACTTCAAGCGGCGCCCTGGCAGCAGCAATTGGTTCCGCGATATTATCGTTTGCTTTCAAAATGCTCTGGCCAGAAATACCATTTATTGATCGTGTCGGCATGGTCTTTCTGCTCTGTATCGCTATTGCGGTCTCGTTTTCTGTTCTAGGGGGTAATCGTGAGCAGGCCAATAGTATTCCGTTAAAAGATATAGATTTCGCCACAACAAACGGATTCAACCTGTCTGCGACACTCGTTACGCTTATATTAGTCGCGTTGTACGCAACATGGTGGTAAGGGGGTAAAAGCTGTGCGAGCACCCCAAACGCGGCAAGTATCTGGCAATGTTTAACTATGATCTCATGATAGCAATATGACCAAAATACCAGAAATTAACTTCATCCTTGACTGCCACGAACCGCATGCAGAGGTGATGGAACTAACATCAAAGACGGTCTGGCAAGCTCGATTACCTATGGCTCGTGAGACTTTGGAAAACCTGAGTCTACCCATCGGTTTCATCAGCGTAGGTAGTGGCACCGCTGTGATGGATGCGCATTATTTCAGACGTTCTCCCGGCAATGCTGAAGACGGCCCTGTTTCTGAATGTGATATTAGTGGCCATCAGTTTATTCACTGTGCCAACCCACCCGCGCTGGGAGCAGAAACGCCAATCCCGGGTGGTCCACAACTTCTCAGAGTCGAGAAACACCACTCACTGATATTCATGCCGGATCGCAAGGTTGACGTGCTTTGCCTGCCAGATGGTAAAGAGTACATTCAGGTAATCTCAGCAAGCCCTGAAGGTGGCGGCCTATTGCAGCAAGAGTCAGTTTCCTCGAGCGATACTGTATTGCCAGAGGGCTGGCATTTGCGTACTGTGAACTTCCGGACGCTGACGACAATTCACTTACCTAATCCCACCGAAGCCTGGTTCTTCGCCAATGGTGCAAGTTTTCAGGGAGTTGTGGATTTACGCTAAGTGAGAAGCTTAGGAGTCAGTGTTCGGAATCTATTTCTGTTTGCTTAGCACCTGACAGCGCTTCATCAGATACCTGAAACAATTCATAACATGCAGGGGCAGATTTGCTATGCGGAGATTCCATACAGCGCTTCGATTTTTCCCGAACCACAGGTTACGTGGTCTTGAGGCGGGGCGCGCAGCCTGGACCATGGGAGAATGACAACTCTTCTGCCCAGGTCCTTGGAATAGGGGATTGCTGCTCCAAATTAGTTCAATGTTGGGGGATATTTGTCATTAGATGGTGCTCTTGCATTTTTACTGCGTAAAAACGCTGTCGCCGGGAATTCCGGAAGATCTGTTTCACGTATTTCGTTTTGCGAAAAGCCGTGAAATTGGTGGCCAGAGGTGGGAGCGACGGTCCGACGTTTCGGTCATCGACACGGGGATTTTCAGAACGAAAATCTAAAATTCACATTAACTAAATCAATTACTTACCGAGACGCCCGTTGCCAACAATGCACTACTGTGCTCAACGGTGCATAACTGTGTTCCGCAAAATTCCTGCACGGAATCTGACCACATTCACGTTGAGATCCATAAAAACATGGCTATGGATCGATGTTATTGGCTAACGCACTGCCATCACTCTAATTTCACGTGCCTGCTCGGCATAAGTCTTCGAGTACTGTGCCACATTGTCCGGCATCTCCAGCTTCGCGGGATTGTAGCCGGGTAAATAAACCCTCGAAATCTGTCCCAGTAAAGAAAGTTGTTCCTTCCAGTCTCCCAGCAGGTTTTTGCTGGGCCATAGCGCGTGCCCCTGCTCAATCGCCTGGGGTGCGTTTTGCGCAATGAACTTTGAGAACAGAAAGACGTACTTGAAGAAGTGATACTGGCCGTAGGTTCCTGCGACTAGCCGATAAGGATAGTCACCATAAAGATGGTCGTAGATGTTGAAGGTGACTGTACTGTGTTCTACTTCTTCGAGGGCGTGCCAGATGAATAGCCTCAGTAGATCCGTGTTTTGTATTGTCTCCAGCCGATCGAACACGTTGTTACGAAAGTTCGCTCGGCCGCCTGCAAAAGTTGCAGCTTCAAAGCCTTCGGCGTAGGCGAGGTTGAATTTCAGCGACTTTGTCCGAGTGAATCTTTGGTAGTCGGCTTCCAGCTGATCTTCAATTTCTCGAAGCCCTTCAAGTTCTGGACTGATCGATCTGATCATGTCGTTTACTACAGCGTGTTGGCGATAGTGTTGAGCTTCCTGGCCAATAAACTGCCTGACTTCCTGGGCGACAATAGGGTCGGTGCAATGCTCAAGCGCCTCCCGCATGGTACGAACCAGGTAAGGTTCGAGGTAAGGAAGTGTCATGGAAACCCCGTAACCAGGGAAAAGCTCTGGCAGCGCATCGTGTACGAGCTGAGGATCAATCTCAAAATCCATGATTCGCACTGGCATACGCGCCCGGATCGCATCAAGTTCGGATTCAATCTTTGCTTGCTCACTCATGATCGTACCTTTTTGTTAAATCGGATGCAGACGCACAGGCACGTCTTTGATACCACGGATAAAGTTGTTTGGCGTGCTCGGGCTCATCCATGCCGATAAAGCTCCGGCCCTGCATTTCGCCTTCCTTTGGCGGTGGCGCATCGACAATCGAGACACCGCCTTTTTCAGAAGAGAATACGGTGTTGCTGGCATCGACCTCCTTGATCAGTTCGTGGCTGGTGACAGACCAGAAGGAGCCATTCCTGCTGTCTTCGAGATAGTGGACTGGCGCTTCCCGGCGCAGTCTGGCGAACCAGGGATGCCAGGTATCATTCTGGAATAACTCAGGGCGACTGATGTCGATTTGATCCAGGGGAATATCTTTGATGTCTTCCAACGCATTCATTTTGCTTCTCCTTTGAAGTCTACTCAGCAGTGATCCAGGAAACAGGTTCACTCAGCAGGTCCGACGCTGTTTTTTCCTGGTAGCGCATCGCAGCGTTCATTGCCGTCGTTGAGACTTCTCGTGCCGCTTCAGCATCGCCGCGTGCCGCAGCAGCTCCTCCTGCTTCTCGCGCGCCTGCGCGCCGCGCGGGCACACCGTGAGGTGCGCCGCCAAGAGGGCCGCGAGCGCACGCGCCGGAGGGCAGGGTGCGCGAGCATGCGCGGCGAGGGTGCG
>CAZGCW010000005.1:3200-46442 GCA_964524295.1 uncultured Pseudomonadales bacterium | reverse complement strand
CTGTTTCGACACTGGGAAGCTGGCCCGGATCACCCAGCAGAATTAAGCGGGTATGGGTATTTAAAGCATCCAGTAAGTTCGACATCAGGGTCAGATCAATCATGGAGGCCTCATCAATGATGAGAATATCAAATTTAAGCGGCCTGTCCTGATGATACCGTGGCCTACCCCCATCTTTGCTCATACCCAGCAGGCGGTGCAGGGTCTGAACTTCACTGGAGAGATGACTGGGGTAGGTAAACTGATTTTCGGTCCAGGTTTGTTGTAATGCCTGGTTGAGCCGGGAGGCGGCCTTACCGGTGGGTGCGGCCAGCGCAAAGGTTAGCGCTGGCTGGAGATGGTGAATAAGGCTGATAATTTTTGCCACGGTACTGGTTTTACCGGTGCCGGGGCCACCGGTGATAATGGTCAGTCGGCGGGTGGTCGCCAGGTAGGCGGCAATTTTCTGCATCATAAAAGGCGTACCAGCCTGGAAAAACTGGTCTAGGGACGGTAGCGAAAACCCCGGTATCTCGGCAGGTTGGTTGAGCGTGGACAGCCGCTCGGCAATTTTCCGCTCAAGCCGGTAATAACGATGAAAATAGAGTTGTGAGCCTCTGATGATCAAAGGAGTCACAACCTCCCCTGTACTGGCAATTGGACTGGCTAACAGCTCGGCAATGGCGTCCTGGTCATTTTGTTGGATTTGCAGGCAGCTGTGTTGCTGGCTCATGCTGTGAACCAGCCGTTTAATAATGAGTTGAGCCTGCTTCGATAACCCGGGGGCTAAATCATTGATCAGCGTGGTTAACGCTGCGCTAACCTGCTGGTACTCGGTTTGCTGGTTCGGCATCAGCGGTTCCCCTGTAGCGCCATTTCAATTTCCTGGAGCAAAACGAGTGAGGGTAAGTCTGAATAAACGCCTGAACCTGGATTGCCATTCATCCCCCTTAGAAAAAGATAATAGACACCCCCAAAGAGCTTCTCGAAGTTTTCCCCAGGAAGCCTGGATGTCAGAAATTTTTTCAATGCAACACTGTAGATCAGGTACTGTAGGTCGTATTGGTGGTGACGGATGGCATTGGTTATTGCCGCAGCATGATAATCAGCCTCCTCAAAGCCAAGGAAGTTAGACTTGTAATCAATAATGAAGTATTGACCCGCGTGTCTACAGATCAGGTCAATTTTACCGGTCATCATACCTTCCAGGCCTGGACTGTCCATCTGATAACCCTCGAGATAGCCATGGTCCTGGCAGGTCTTGATCAGTGCCTCCCCACTGGTGATAGGAAAGTGGAATTCGAGTTCATCAATCCGATCAGATAAAGCAATGTCCTGCAGTGCAAATGCATTGGATGAAAGAGGCGTACGCAGGATATCGGTCAACCATTGGCGGCTTGGCTCAAGCCAATGGGATGAGTTGAGATCAAGCTGTTGGAGTAGCTGCTGGCAGGCTTTGGTTTGATGCTCGTCGTGCGCCTGGAAATTGATTTTTTCCAGCATACTATGCAGAGCCACCCCGATCTGTGGGCCGCGATCGAAACTAAATCGGTTATGCAGGGGATTGCTGCCAGATTCAGTCGCTGACTTGCTCCTTTGTATGGCTGGGTCAGGTAATGCGGGGTGAAAAGGACCGTCTATACTTGGCTCATCATCGGCATAACCCTGAGGCAATTCGGTGTTGCTTGGACGCTGCTCCAGGGTGCGGGTGATGCCGGTATAACTATGAATCTGCCAGCGATCGAGAATTGTTGGTAGGGGTCTGGGCGGGTTCAGAGGGCGGGGGTGTGGTTCCAGTTTTAATTGGCTTGTGGTGACTGCTTCAACCTTCACCACAGTACCGATGTTAGCGGCTCGAATTAACAGTTGTTGGACTATTTCGTCGGCTTCAAGTTTGCATTGGGTCAAGCCTAGCAGTCGGGCTATGGCTGTCGTTTGCAAACCGCTCACCAAAGGTAAACCGATCAGGCATCGAGATTTGGCTCGCGTGATGGCAACGTATAACAACCGCATGTCTTCCTCTAGGTTCTCTTTCACGGCTGCCTGTCGATGCATCTCATCGTTGCCGAGTTCCGCGCAGACTTGAATCTGCCCGGATTCATCTTCCCGGTGAAACAAGACAGGGTTGAGTTTGCCGGTCCCAACCCTGCTGGAAAAGTTGCCCACGGGAATGACGACAATGTCATATTCGAGACCTTTAGCACTGTGCATGGTAACGATCTTGACCAGATTTTGATCGCTCTCAAGCCGTAATTGTCGATTATCGGCAGGTCGTTCTAATTCAGTCTGTCGCGTTTTCTTAAACCAGTTAATGAGGGGTTGTATGCCGTCTAATTCCCGCGACTGTTCCTGTAGTATTTCTGCCAGATGCCGCAGATTGGTCAGTTGACGCTCGCCCTCCGTGTCTCCCAGCCAGATTTGGGCAAGTTGTCTTTGGTTGATTAGGTCATGGATCATTGCTGCGACGCCTTGTTGCTTCCAAATAGCCTGGTATCGCTGGAACTCCATTGTGATGCTGTGCTGCTGCGCATCATCTTCTCGATAGTCATGTATTTCCTGCATGGTTGACTGGATCAGGTGACAACTCATTGCAGAAACAAGCCGCCTCTCATGCAGCGGATTAAAGATGCCTTCAAGGATCAATAACAGGTCAGCTGCAGTCGGCTCCAGTAGCACACTGTCCTGGGTAACAAATACGCTGTTTATTCCTCGTTCCGATAAAGCCTTTCTCGCCGCCCTGGCTTCTTTGCGATTTCTAGTGAGCAGGGCAATCTGTCCGGCTTTAACAGGTTCGCCATTAATCCGCATTTGATGATCTTGTTGATGATTCAGGACCGTGCAGATAGTCTCGGCTGCGTAAGCCATACTGAGTGCGATCCCTCGGGGTCTCAACAGCGGACCGGTAACTTGGTAGGGAATAAAAAATTCGACCGGGGCAATCGTCTGGTTATTGAGGGTGAGGTTTTTTTTGTCCGCTTCGGGTGCTGTCTGTGAGCGTGAGAACAGGATATCTTCATGGCTGCCAAATAGGGCTTCCTGACTAAACAGGTGATTGATTGCCTCGACCATCAGTCCACTGGATCGGTAATTGGTATCCAGGGTGACCTGGCCATTACTTTCACGTTTTGCGGCGATATAGGTATAAACATCGGCACCCCGGAATTGATAGATGGCCTGTTTGGGGTCGCCGATTAATAACAGGAGATGTTCATCCCGGGTCCGGTGAATATTTTTGAAAATCTCATATTGGATGTCATCCGTATCCTGGAATTCGTCAACTAAAATAGCAGGGAATTGCCAGGCTAGTTGGTGACACCAAGTTGTATTCAGACGGGTGGCTTTTTGCATCTGGATCAACAGGTCGTCGACGGTTAATCGGGCACTATTGGCCTTTTGTTGGTCTAGGTGATCTCGAATGGCCTGCAGCGTCTGATGCCAAAGTCGTATTTTTATTGCGGCTAGTTTGCCGAGTTCAATATGGATGTCGGTGAGTAGATCAAGACAAGGGTGCTCGGGAACGACTTCGCCTTTTTTCATGGCGGTCATTAGATGGTCATGAGCCCAGTGAGCCCACAGTTTGCTGTCCGGACTGAGGTCTTCCTGATCTCGGCAGAAATCATCCATTTTATTAAGGGAGCGAAAAGCAGAAAGATTTTTTTTGACGCCACTATTAGCGATCAGGCCTGAGAGATCCTGTTCTAGCCAGAGACGCTTGGCCAACACTATTTTCTTTATTAGGTCTTCAGGGAACACCGCGGTTAGATCGACTGCTGGCAGTAATCTCAGGTTGTGGCGATAGAGAAGGGGCTCCAGGGACTGGCGTAGTCGTTGTGGATCAGGCCAGAGATTCAAGGCAAGGGCTCGCTCTAACGCGGGCAAGGTCAGAATCTGGCTGCGATAAACGTCCTCAGCAGCCAGATTCAACAATGTCGCTTTATCGGCATCGAGATCCTGATCGAATAAGACCCCGGCCTGAAAGGCATTCTCAGATAACATACGGGAGCAGAATCCGTGAATAGTATGGATAGCCGCATCATCCAGCCATTGAATGGCGTCAGTCAGTAGTAATTGGTCTCGTTTTAAGTCAATGCTTTCCTCGATCAATAGCTGGAGAATCGGATCTTCAGAGTGGCCTGCCTGGAACGCTATCCTGGCAAACGCGATGAATTCCCGGATTCGATCTTTTAGCTCCTGGGTGGCTGCGATCGTAAAAGTGAGGACCAGAATTTCCTGTACTTTGAGGGGCTTCTCCCCGGACCTTCCCCGACCAAGCAGAAGGCGAAGATATAAGCGCGTGATCGTATAAGTCTTGCCGGTGCCGGCGCTGGCTTCAAGAAGCTGCTGACCCGACAGAGGAATATTATTGATTGGCATGGGAGTCTAACCAGTGTGTGTCCATCGGTTCAAATATTTCCTGTGCCAGGTTCAAGGCCGCATCGCCTAAGTCTTCAGGGATTCGCATCAGTCGTTGCCAATAGGGGTCTGTGCCATCTCCTCCTCGTTCATTGAGCCACTTGTCTTGTGCTGCCTGTGCAGATTGGCCAAGATCACCCGTTTTCTGGAAAGTCGAATAGAGAATGTAAAGAGTCTCGGCCGGGAGCAGTAGCGGGGTGCAATTGCCTAGGTGGTAATGTTCGGCCAATTTTTCCAAAGTGGCAGTGGCAAGAGACGGTTCTATGATTGTAAAGCAGCCTTGCCTGGCATCATTGCCTTGGCGGCCGATGATAATGGAAGGTCGTTGATAGCCAGTGGCCTGGAGAAAGAGGTGTTCGATCCACGGGCCTAGTAGATGCCGTCGTGCTAATAATCCCGCCCGGAAATAGAGACGATGTTGTTCCCCGACCAGAGTAACTTCACCTATCAATGGGCCACTGCTAAGTTCAGCCGTGGCCTGGTAGGATTTCAGGTCGTCACCCTGATACGGGTTGATTTGGTTCAGTAATAATTTTGCCTGGGATAGGTTTGATCTCGCCAGACTGAGGCCGGCAGGGTTGTCCATGATGGTGCCACTGGCGATCTGCTCGTCCGTCCAGGTGGCTTCACTGCTGCCGCTGATAAGGGCCGTTAGGGCTGAGTGGGTTAATTGATATTTCTCTAGGGGGTCCTGATTGAATGATTCGTTTTCGTTCAGGAAGTCAGTCGTAGCCTCAAGACTGACGTTAAGACGCTGTTTCATGAAGTAACGACCAGGGTGCCGGTAGAATTGCACCAATTCCTGGAGGTTGTTGAGCTGATTCTCTGGTAGCGGCAGCGGTTGGCTGTTAACAAAAGCACGAGTACCCTTTTCAGAAACCAGGCCGCTATACCATTCCTGGACGAAGGTTGGCAGGTTCGTGTCTTGATAATAACGGGTCGAAAAGGGTTGGAGAGGATGGTCAGTTACCGGGATGGGTGAGAAAACCTGGTTACAATAGTCCTTGAGTTCGCCGACAAGGACACTCGCCGGGCATAATTTGTTATCCCGCGCGTTTCGGCCCTGATAACTGATGTAGAGTATTTGCCTTGCGGATAGGAGCGCCTCCAGGAAGAGGTACCGATCATCCTGGCGTCTCGATTGGTCACCTTTCCTATATTCGGTTCGAGCCATCAGGTCGAATGGGCTCACAGCTCGTTTTCTAGGGTATTCACCATCATTCATACCAATAAGGCAAACGACCTTAAAAGGAATGCTACGCATTGGCACCATGGTCGAAAAGGTAACGCCGCCAGAAATAAAGCGCATGCTGGATGCGGGTTCGTTGATCTTCTTTTGAATCCAGTAGGTGATGAAGTCGAGGGAGATGGGCTGGTTAAGTTGGCAGCTTTCCAGATCTTCGAGCAGTTTATTGAGTTGACTCTTGAGGTAGTCCAAATCGAGCACTTCCGTGTCCCAACAGAGATAGAAGTCGTTCAGTATTTGGCGAAGCAACAGCCGCCATTGCTCTGGGGTTCTTGCCTGCAGCAGTTGTTTTCTCAGGCTATTGAGCTGTTTCAACAGGGATAAGAGCTTTTCCAGTAAGGGAATATCGCCTGAGGACATATCATAGGGCATACGCTGTTGATAGAGCCCCTGTTGCTGCTCCATCATTAAACCTAAAAGCATGCGTTGAATACCAAACTGCCAGGTGTTCTGGTCGATGGCTGGGACATTCCAGTTGGCGGCTTTGGTTGCACCATCCCATTCCCAGCGAATACCCGTGTCGCTGATCCATTCTTCCAATTGTTCAATATCGGCTGCTTTTATGCCGAACTTCCGGGCGATTGCAGGAACTTCCAGTAATCCCATAATCTCCACATTGGTGAGGCGACTGTGTCCAAGCGTGAGTATCGTGATGACGCTGCTGAGTATGGTTGACTGGTTTTTCCTGCTCTGATCGGCAATACCAAAAGCCAGATTACCGGTGAAACTGGCTTTAATTAGTGGCACATAGTCATCGATAGCCGGTGCCATAACAATGATGTCGGAAGGGTTGACATGGTGGCTACGGATCATCTCCCGCAATTGGTCTAACAGTATTTCGATTTCTCTTGCTTTGGAGTGACTGCTATGGAATTGAATGCTGTGATCATCATGGCTGAGTTTTTTGATCTCGGGTTTCGGGTCGGCAGCAAACTCTCCGCCAAAGGTAAGTTCAAGGATATCGGCCTGTAATAGGCCCAGGGCTGTTGTAGGGTGATCTTCAGAAAAATGTTCAACGGTTTGGGTTTCAGATTGTTCCAGTAACAACTCCAGGAATTCCCTGCCTTGCTGGCCCATGGAGGCCAGTAACGGATTGCCGACATGACTATAGTCATTTAAGGGGTCAGAGGACGATGGTTTCAGTAACTGTTGAACCGATCGGTGGCTTTTGATTTTATTCGAGACGATGTCGCCCCAGTAATGCTGACAGGGATTCATAAAATAGATATCCACGTCAATCAGTTCGGCTAACCTGCGGAAGGTTTCCAGTTGCAGCGGAGCTAGACTGGCAATACCAAAAATACTCAGTCGTTCCGGTAATTCTTTAATATTGATTTCATCATTGAGTCGGGTCATCAGGCGACGGTGTAGCGCAGCTCTGTGCACCTCGGTTAGTTCTGGTTCCTGATTGATTAAAGATTGCCAGAGGCTGGCCTGCCAGGCCTGTGGGTTGTTTACAATGGGATCCTCACCCATTTGCCAGTCGAGTATCCAATCAGGTCTGTACATAAGGTATTGTTCGAAAACTTGAGATAGCTGTTTGGCTAGTTGATAGCAACGTAGATCAGCATCGCCGGGTTGAGACAGGTAGTGTTTGAGGGCGGGTTCTTTGGTTTCCTGCAGTCTCGCCATGAGGCGAAATGCCAGTAAGTCATCCTGAAGAGGCAATAGATCAGGAATATCCAGTAAGTTCTGGTATAACTTCCAGATAAAATGGGCCGGTAGCAGACATTCCAGATTGGCAGCGATACCGAGTTGCTTGGCTACCTGCAATTTTAGCCATTGTCCGGTGCCGTAACTTTGAACCAATATGGTGGCTGGAACGAAGGGATCACCGCCTGTCTTAATCGCCTGGTCAGCGAAGATGCTAGTCAGTTCGGTGAGATCATTTGAGCTGATAAGGGTTAGCATGACGGTCTAGGTTCGGTTTTGTTTATCCTAACCGACCACTGGATTCGTTGGAACGTATCCGGGTCAGAAACTTGACGGATAAAGAAGAGAATTGTTTTTGATCGAGGGCAATCAAGTGCACTGGGCCGAGTAATCGGCTCGTGATTGGTCATTGCTGGGCTATGATCAGTGGGTGGGTCCTGCTTGCTGATTTGCCAATCAAAGTTTGGTTAGATTAGCGTCGCACCCATTCCTTTGGTATCCGCTGGCTCGTCAGGTGGCCTAGATATCCTCTCAGCAGGGGTGCTTGCAAAACCAGCTTGGCTGGAGATAAGGTTGGGTGTGTTGGTGTGAATTGAGTCGGAGATAGTCATGTCAGAGCCGAAAGGGATTGTAGATCCTTATGAAATACCACTTGAGGATTTAAACGTAGCGCAGCCGGCATTGTTTCAAGCCGATGCTCACTGGGCTTATTTTGAACGGCTTAGAAGTGAGGCACCGATACATTATTGTCGGGAAAGCCATTTTGGACCTTACTGGTCAGTCAGCCGCTATAAGGACATCCTTGCAGTTGATACTGATCATCGACGGTTTTCTTCTGCTTCGGGAATTACTGTAGGTGGCGCTGCTGCTTCAAGCGCTGCGCAGAAATCCGCACGGACCGGAGCGCAGCAGGGTAAGGCAAAGCAGCAATGGGCCGGGTTTTCCATGTTTATTGCCATGGATCCTCCGAAACATGACCTGCAACGCGCCACCGTCACTGGAGTGGTTGCGCCGCCTAACCTGGCTTTGATGGAAAACACGATCAGAGCACGGGCCGGGGAAATTTTGGATAATCTGCCTTTGAATGAGACTTTTGACTGGGTTGACCGAGTTTCCATTGAATTAACCACTCAAATGCTGGCCATGCTATTTGATTTTCCTTTTGAGGATCGCCGAAAACTGACCCGGTGGTCAGATCTGGCAACGACTCAGCCCGGTCAGGGTATAGTGGAAAGTCCGGAACAAAGGCGCGGAGAGTTGCTTGAATGCCTCGAGTATTTTACCCGCCTTTGGAATGAGCGGGTTTCAATGCCGCCGAAAAATGACCTGATCAGCATGCTTGCACATGGTGCGGCGACCAAGAATATGTCGCCTTTTGAGTTTCTTGGCAATTTGCTACTGTTGATTGTCGGTGGCAACGATACGACGCGCAATTCTATATCGGGTGGGGTGCTGGCGCTCAATGAAAATCCGTTGGAATATACCAAGTTGCGGAATGATGCCACCCTGATCCCGAATATGGTGTCTGAGATTATTCGTTGGCAGACGCCCTTGGCGCATATGCGAAGAACCGCAACTCAAGACGTAACGATGCATGGGCAGACTATCAAAGCCGGCGATAAAGTAGTCATGTGGTATGTTTCGGGTAATCGTGATGAAGCAGCTATACCCCGTGCTAATGAGTTCCTGATTGATCGGCAAAACGCACGTCAGCACCTGTCATTTGGATACGGTATTCACCGTTGTATGGGCAATCGCCTGGCCGAAATGCAATTGCGAATTCTCTGGGAAGAGATCCAAAAGCGCTTTAGTTTTATCGAAGTCATCGCCGAGCCGACGCGGACCTATTCAACTTTTGTGAAGGGATACAGTCATTTGGCTGTTAAGGTTCACCCTTATTGATGAGGCAAACATAATACAAGTCTGGGTACACTTCTCCAATAGCATGATGGAGGTGTGTACTTTCATAAGGTTGTCCAGCTGGCTTAGGGTGGGTGAGCCGGATAATGATGTCAAAAATCACTGATGGCTTTCAATGGGTTAAAACACTCTTCTATGATGGGGAAATCTGTTGATTCGGAACGCGGATGATCCAGATACCCGTTCGTGAGTCGTTGGCGGTTAAGGTACAGGCGTTTCTTGTTTTGGATTATCTGTTCTCTAGTTGGCCGTCGACTGGTGACATTGGTTGAGTATGTCGGCGTTAAAATTAGCTCGCTGCCAGACCAGGCGCAAGATAGGTTAAGATGCTGTTCAATGATGCAATGGCTAGGTTGAATGGCTAGGCTTAATGGCAGGGCTGAGGAGAGAATAATGATTAGATTAATAGGCCTCTGGTTATTGCTGATGGGTTCGGCAACCTTTGCTGAGCTCACTGAGATTGAATCGCGTATTTCTGAAGTCGCGAGACAGAAAAAGGACAGTGCCATCGCGTTGCTCGAAGAAGTCGTCAATATCAATAGTGGCACCATGAATCATGAGGGGGTCAGGCAAGTCGGTGCTGTTTTCCGCAGGGAATTGGATCGTTTAGGCTTTACTACTCGTTGGCATGATATGAGCGCGGTGAACCGAAGCGGCCATTTGTTCGCAGATAATCAAGGCAGTGGGGTGTGCCAATTATTGATTGGCCATCTGGATACTGTCTTTGAAGAGACGAGTCCTTTTCAACGGTTTAACCGAAATGCAGATCAGGCATCAGGACCTGGCGTTAATGATATGAAGGGCGGGGATGTGGTTATTATCAAGGCCTTGGAAACACTGGCTGAAATTGGGGTACTTGATAACAGTCGATATATTGTGGCATTGACCGGGGATGAGGAAAAATCAGGCAGTCCGAAGTCAGTGAGTCGTGCCCATTTACTCGATGCAGCTGAACAGTGCGATCTGGCTCTCGGCTTTGAATATGCAAAGGGTCTGGATACAGCCGCTGTTGCTCGGCGGGGTTCGAGTGGCTGGACACTGGAAGTGTCTGGAAAACGTGCTCATTCGTCTCTTATTTTCCGTGATGGAATTGGCAGTGGTGCTATCTTTGAAGCAGCCAGAATTTTGACTGGTTTTCATGAACAGGTTCGTGGTGAGGAGTACCTGAGTTTTAATCCAGGGATGATTGCGGGGGGAACTGAAGTGGGTCATACCCCGGTCCTTAATAGCGCCGAAGTCTATGGAAAGAGTAATGTGATCGCGCAGAAGGTGATCATTCAGGGTGGTTTAAGAACGATATCAAGAAAGCAGGAGTTGGCAGCCAGGCAATCCATGCGGGAGATCGTTGAACAAGGTTCTTTACCTGAGACTGCTGCTGAAATTCATTTCTCCGATGGTTATCCTGCCATGTCGCCGAGCCAGGGAAATATGGAGTTATTTGCTGTGCTGGATTCAGTCAGTCAAGATCTCGGCTATGGTGCCATGACACCGGGCAATCCTGGACAAAGAGGGGCTGCCGATGTGTCTTTCGTCGCTGATTATGTGGATGCGCTTGATGGGATTGGAGCAGAAGGAAATGGAGCACATACCCTGGACGAAAGTATCGATCTAGCGACGCTGCCGCTATTGATTGAGCGGGCCGCTTTGTTGATGTACCGGTTATCCCAGGGGCGAGGCATCCGTTAGTTTTGATGCCCAGGCCAGACTCTCCACCGATCAGCAACGGCCGCCTGGGTATAGGCGTTAACAAAACCCGATCGCCTGGTTGTTGCGATAGGATGGCGCTTGACCTGTTGATTGGGCCTTAACTTAACGGTTCGAAACCAGATAGCATATAACCCTACTGAAGGAGGCAATATGACGACACCTTACGAGACCTTAGAGGTAACCCAAGATAGAGGAGTTTGTTTCATTTCCATTAGTAACCCTCCGGCTAACGTCATGACGCTCCCTCTCTACCAGGATCTCGTTAGCGTGACTGAAGAGGTAGCGCATGATGAACGGATTAAGGTGGTCGTATTCGAAAGTGCGGATCCGGATTTTTTCATTGCTCACTTTGATGTTGAAATGATTTTGACCTTTCCAATCGACCAAGAGCCAGTTAAAAGCGAAAGTCTCAGTGCTTTCCACTTGATGTGCGAACGGGTTCGCACGATGCCCAAGGCAACGCTGGTTAAAATGGCAGGACGGGCGGGTGGTGGCGGTAATGAGTTTGCAGCTTCCTGTGATATGCGATTTGGCGTTAAAAACAAAACCATCATTAATCAAATGGAAGTCCCTCTGGGCATTCTGCCGGGAGGTTCTGGGACGCAGAGGTTACCGCGGCTAGTCGGCAGGGGCAGAGCACTCGAGATTTGTCTTGGTGGCGATGATATTGACGCGCAAACCTGTGCTGAATGGGGTTACCTGAATCGGATATTCGATTCCACTGAAGACATGGGGCGATTCGTAGATCGGTTGGCGTATCGAATAGCTAAATGGCCGTCAGAAGCGATCGCCCTGTGCAAGCAGTCCCTGAATAATGCTGAATTACCGATTGAAGCGGGTTTATTAGAGGAAGCGCACTTGTTTCAACAGACGCTACGAACCGAGGGTGCCCAGGAGAATATGAGGCGTGCGTTACAAAATGGTCTGCAGACCCGGGAGGGTGAATTGCGCATGGGCGATCTGGCGACCTCATTTGCAGGAGAGGATAGTTAGGTTTTCATCGAGAGACCAGCGGTAGTGAGACCCCGATGGGCTTGTGACCCGGTCTGGTTATAGTCAGACCATAATAAGCAGTGTGAAATTAGATGGATACAAAGGTCCCCAAGCGAGCGTTACAGTTACTGGAGCGTGCTGCAGAGAAACTGATGGTGCCTTGCCATGATGGCGACATGTTCTATCGACGTTGGCGTGGACCAGTTGATGCTGAGACAGTATTGCTTGTACATGGGGGGTCTGGTTCATGGCTACATTGGGTCCGGAATATCGCTTTTCTACAGCAGTACTGCCATGTTGTCGCAGTGGACCTGCCTGGCCTAGGCGATTCCGCTGCGCTAGCAACGGGCTATACGGCGGCCGATGCGGTTGACCTATTTGTACGTGGTACGCTCGATGTGTTAGCAGGGGAGCGATTCCATATAGTCGCTTTTTCCTGGGGTTGTGCTGTTGCTTCGCAGGCTGCTATTCACCTGGAAAATCAGTTGCGCTCTCTATTATTGACCGGACCGGCTTCGCTGGGAGATATTCCTCGTCGGGGAACGATGAAGCCCTTGCTTAGGCGTACACCAGATATGTCTGATGTGGAAATACAGGCTGCTAACCGTGAAAACCTGGCTAGATTGATGTTTTATGATCGTACGCGGATTGATGACCTGGCCGTTTTTATCCAGACAGTCAATACCCAAAAAGCTCGATTTAATAGCCCTCAATTTGCTCGCTCGAAACTGGTACTTGAAGGGGGGACTAGGACAAAAGTGCCCCTGAAGGTTGTTTATGGCCAATTTGATGCCCCTGGATTACCTGACATTGCGGCGAAAAAAAGACTGTTTGAAACGGTAAGAGATCAGGTCGAATTTGATATTGTTGAAGATGCGGGACACTGGCTGCAGTATGAGCAAGCAGAACTATTTAATGAAATGACGCTGCAGTGGCTGGAACAAAACAGTTCATGAGCGGCTAAATGAGAACGGGTGTTCGAGCTGTTTGCCCTAGACTGGTTCTAGGTTGTCGGCAGGGCCATTGGGTCAGTCTCAGTTTGCTTTTTATCCATACTAGTGATTAGCAGAACGAGGCAGTAGCGCCCATAAGCAGGCCTTGAATCAGTACTCGTAAGCATCATTTTCAAATACGAATCCCGACTGAGACATGACCAGGCGGTGTCGGGGTCCAATGCGATCGGCATCAGCAAGCTCGTAACCGGCATCTCCCTGCCAGAGAGCAACTCTGACGCCATCTGCGCGTTGTGATACGCGGGTCTGGTAAGTTCTAACCTGTTGTTGATGCAGGTGTGCCATCAGCGTCTCGGTGGGCGCATGCAGCGATAGCTGATGTAAAGTAATCCAGGTCGGTGGAGCAAGGTCAATCTCTCCTAATGCGTGACGAGCCAATGCATCAGCAGGAGAGATCCATTCATGCTCCTGTATTTCATCACCATCTACTTCAATTGGTGAATCGGTTTGGATAGCAGTAGCAAAAAACCAGGTAGCATAGCGCCTATTCCTGCCAGGTGGTGGCGTCCAGTGTGCGAACCAGGCAAAGTCTTTGGGTTGAACAATTAAGCCGGTTTCCTCTCGGGTTTCACGAGCTGCAGCACAATGAGCAGCTGCATCGGGGTTCGCATCGTCCTGATAATCTTCAGGATCAAGTCGACCTCCAGGGAAAACCCACATACCGCCAAAGTGTACTTTTGATGTGCGGTGAAGCATGAGTGTTTGAACCTCTTGCTTTCGGTCACGAAGCAGCACCACTGTCGCTGCTGGAATGGCAGGTTGCTCGCTGGTTTGGTCTTTATTAATGTTGTCGTAGATATCGTTTCGGTGTTTGCTATTCATAGATCCGTCTATTTCTGTTCTCGTGTCTGCCAGGTGAATTGGGTGTCTCAAGTATCGATTAAGAATATCGAGTGACCGGTCGTTCGATTACGCCCTGCTCGGTTAGCGCCAGATGAGTCAGGGTTTGTTCATCATGCAACATTCGCCAAGATAACATTTTCTGGCTATATTCGAGAACAAGATGCTGATAGTCAGGATGCTTGGCCAAGTTAGTGAATTCTCCAGGGTCTTCCTGTAGATCAAAAAACAGGGGTGGTAGCGCGGTAAAGTGCACATATTTATATCGCTTTCCTCGAATGACGTTCAGGGAGCATTGATGCAGGTTTAAGCCAAGCTGCTCTTCCAGCAGTTCGCCGGAATTCACGTCTCGAAAATCGAACTCCCAGTGCGCTTGTGTTCGCCAGCCCGTCGGAACCTCTTTTTGATGTAGAAGTGGTAGCAGCGACCGGCCATCGCATTGCGCCGGTATCTTCAGGCCCAGCCATTCCAGCATCGTTGGCATGATATCGACGTTCTCGGTAAATTCCTGGCACTGGCTGTTTCGTGTGACATCTGCCGAGTCACTCGGATCACGGATGATGAGCGGTATATAATAGGATTGATCAAAATAACCCATCTTTCCCAAGAGCCAGTGATCCCCTAATTGCTCGCCATGATCTGAAGTGAATATGATCAAGGTATTATCCCAGTCCCCTGACGCTTTCAATTTGTCGAACAATCGGCCTAGATTACTGTCAACTTCTGACATTAAGCCGAAATAACTACTTTTGAGCCGGGCTAACTTGTTCTGGTTGTCGGGTGCCGTGCTGTATTTTTTGCTGAGGAAATAATCCAGTAAAGGGTGTTGTTCAGCTTCTTGTTCTGGACTGGAGTGACGGACATTCTCTTTGAGTTCTGTTGGATCGTAGAGTTGATTAAAAGGTTCTGGAGCAACCCAGGGAGGGTGAGGCCTTAACAGTGACAGGTGTACACACCAGGGCTTTACCTGTTCCCGGACATAATTGACTACCTGGTCTACCATGAAGTAGGTATCGTGATTTTCTGCTGTTATTGCCAGCGGGGCAGGGAATCGGCCACCATTTTCATATTCCTTGCCGGGAGACTTGTCAGTGTAGAGACGGAAATTAGGCTCCGGAATAGTGTGTCCTTTCTCTTTCAACCAGTCAGCCCAGGCATCTGGATAGGTGCCCATCTGTACCAGAGGGTTGATGCCAGGCAAGGGCCCTTCATAAGATTTTAATAGGTCAGCATCAGGATCGAAAAAACGAGGATCATTGGCTGTGTCAGTATATCCAAACAGAACTGGATCATAACCGGCCTGGCGAGTTTGTATAGCCCAATTGGTGTGTCTTGAATCCAAAGGAGTCCCGTTGGTTCCGGAGCGATGATTCTGTAGATACATCCCGGTGTGCAGGGATGCCCGGGAGGGCCCACATGGGACCGCATTGGCAAAATGGGATTTGAATAGTCGGCCTTGCTTCGCCAGGGCATCCAAGTTAGGCGTCTGGACCCGGTGACCGAGTGTGGACAAGCACTCACCGCGCCACTGGTCTGCGGTAATAAAGAGGATGTTTTTCATGCCCTGATTCTCTATTAGAAACCTCAAGTATGCCATAGGTCAGGTATCTCGGACTGGCCGATTCTAACTTGTTTTTACAGGGATTACAGCTTGTTCGAGGCATAGCATTGAGCGGGGTGTTAGCAAATGAATCCTGGTAGCTTGGTTAGTCCTGCGAGCCTAGGGAATCCAGCATTCTCAGTGTGGCCTGATCGAGAGCGGCCCGATCAGGATTGATCAGTTGTTGTGTGAGCTTCTTGCCTAGTTCAACACCCCATTGATCGAAGGAATTGATGTTCCATATCGCGCCTGAGGTAAACACTTTGTGCTCATAAAGGGCAATGAGCATACCCAGGTTAAAGGGTGTCAATGTTTCCATCAGAAGTATGGAGCTGGGTCTATTGCCAGGGTAGCTCTTGTGTTCATTTTCTGACGCTTCCCCAAATGCAAGAGCAGCAGCTTGCCCTACCATATTGAGAAGCAGCAATTGGTGTGCTCGGGGCGTTGATGTGTCGTCCTTGCGAACAGCGATAAAGTCCACGGGAATCAGATGCTGGCCCTGATGTAGCAGTTGAAAAAAAGCATGCTGGCCATTGGTTCCTGTTTGCCCCCATATGATTGGGCCCGTGCGATAGTTGATGGGTTCTCCGGCACGGTTAGTACGCTTACCGTTACTTTCCATATCCAACTGCTGCAGGAAAGAGGGTAACAGGTTCAGTCGCTCGCAATAAGGAACGATAGCATGGCTCTGGACGCCAAGAAAATTGCCATACCAGATACTTAATAACGCCATCACTACCGGCATATTCTCCGACAGTGGCGCGGTTTGAAAATGCTGGTCCATGCAGGCTGCACCCTTTATTAATTCGTTGAAGTTGTTAAAGCCGGCACAGATGGCAATGCTCAGACCAATACCAGACCATAACGAGTAACGTCCGCCGATGTCTTCGTTGAAGGTCAGGATATTGCCGTCGCTTAGGCCATTAGCCAGGGCTCGTTCCCGGTCTGCTGTTATGCCGATCATATGATTACTTGCCCAGGGATTATCCAGCATCAATTCTTTACCCAGCCAGTTCGCAGCTGTTTCGGCATTGAGCATGGTTTCCTGGGTTGTAAATGTTTTACTGGAAATAATAAATAGCGTCGTTTCACTGTTGATGCTGCTGAGTAGCTGACGTATTTCAGCCCCGTCTACATTGGCAATGAAATGCACCCTGATTGCCTCATGACCGTATTCTCTTAAGGCAGCGCAAACCATTTTGGGCCCTAGATCAGAGCCACCGATACCAATATTGACAACATCTGTAAAAATCTCATTGGTATGACCTCGTAATTCGCCATTTCGAATGCGCTCGGACAGGTTTTCAATAGCAGATCGAGCCGACTGATTGTCCGCTGTGTCGGTTCGCAAACGGGTATGGGCGACAGCGCGATTTTCGGTCGTATTGATAGCGGCTCCGCTAAATAAGCCATCACGCAGCGCGTAAAATGGTGAGGCCTTGAGCAGCGCCAGTAGCGCATTGAGTATGTTCTCATTAACCCCGTGCCTTGATAGATCAAGACTGAGGCCTTCTAAATTGAGGGGACGTTGGTTAAACTCCTTGCCCTCGTTAATAACATCTTTGATTTTAGGTGCAAGTTCAGCAAGGTCTATCAGTTTGGCCCAGCTTCGGGTTAGTGTTGGATTAAAATTGGTTATGGTCATGGTTTGAGTCCTGCAATTGGTGACTAATAGCGATGACAGGGCGCCCAAGCAGGGTATGTGCATCCTTGCTGTATTGTAAAATGAAAATGCCAGTTCAAAGAGGTTGAGCCAGGCGCAACCCATTTAGACACCCGCTTATATTAGCAGTTTTTACCTACCAGTTTTGTATTTATATGGAAGACGACTGGTTTGATCTTTAAAGGAATATCGATGACAGCAGCCAGATGGTTTGTTGCAATACTTGTAGCCTCTGCAATCGCCTTGTTTTTCACTTATGACCTGGATGGCTTTCTGCAACTGAGTCAATTGAAGTTGCAACAGGAAGCATTAATCCAAATGGTGACGGCCAAACCTGCCGAATCTGCGGCTATCTTCATGGTAGGTTATATCCTGGTCACCGCCCTTTCTCTTCCTGGGGCGACTTTGATGACTTTGCTGGCAGGCGCGCTGTTTGGTTTATACTATGGAAGTTTAATTGTTTCCTTTGCTTCAACGATTGGTGCGACCCTGGCCATGTTGACCTCTCGCTTCCTTATTCGGGAATGGGTGGAAAATCGATTTTCGACCCAGGTTAAGAAAATTAATTCGGGCCTGCTCAAAGAAGGTGCTTACTATTTGTTTTCGTTGCGCCTGATACCATTGATTCCATTTTTCGTGATCAATTTAGCCTTGGGCCTGACCCGTATCAAGGTGTCAGTGTTTTATGTGGTTTCCCAGTTGGGTATGTTGCCGGCAACCTTTATTTACGTTAATGCCGGCCAGGAATTAGCTCGTCTGGATTCCTTTGAAGACATAGTATCGATTGAATTACTGTCAGCATTGTTGTTGCTGGCCATTTTTCCTATTGTCACAAAGAGCGTGATGGAGATGGTCAAAAAGCGCAAGTCGCGACGGAAATTTCGCCGACCGAAGGTGTTTGATCGTGATATCGTTGTCATAGGGGCCGGTTCAGGCGGGCTGGTATCCGCTTTGATTGGAGCCACCGTCAATGCCAAGGTAACCCTGATCGAAGAAAACCAAATGGGCGGAGATTGTCTGAATACGGGTTGCGTTCCTAGTAAGTCGTTAATTCGTGCCGCTAATCTTGCGGCTGATATTGGTTCAGCGAGTGAATTTGGGATTCAGGTTGGCTCAACCCAGGTTCATTTTTCAGACGTTATGGCCAGAGTTCGCGATGTCATCAGGCAAATTGAGCCGAATGATTCTGCTGATCGCTATGAGGCAATGGGTGTTGATGTAAGAAAAGGACATGCTGAAATAGTGTCTCCATTTGAGGTCGCTGTAGAAGGTCAGTCCATTACTACCAGAAATATAGTCGTAGCGACGGGTGCCGCACCGATCTGGATTGAAATTGACGGGCTCCCGCCTGATCGCTGTTTTACATCTGAGACGATTTGGAATTTGTCTCAGCTGCCTTCGAATCTCGTCGTTATCGGTGCGGGTGCAATTGGCGTTGAGCTTTCTCAGGCCTTTGCGCGACTGGGCAGTAAAGTGACTCTGGTTGAACAAGCGGATCGGATATTGTTCAGGGAAGATTTAGAAGTCAGTGAGCGTATCAGTCGAAGTCTACACCGTGATGATATTGAAATAAGAACAGGCTATCGGGCACTGCGAGCAGAATCCGAGGAGGGCAGGCATTATCTGGTTTGCCAGGGGAGCGAAGAGGCCAAGATACCGTTTGATGCCGTGCTTCTGGCACTGGGTCGCTTGCCAAGGACAAAGGGGTTTGGCCTGGAAACACTGGATATTGAATTGTGTGATGACGGTGCCATCAAGGTAGACGAGTACCTGCGTACTCAATATGACAACATCTATGCAGTGGGAGATGTGGCTGGACCCTACCAGTTCACTCATACGGCTTCACATATGGCCTGGTATGCCGCAGTGAATGCGCTGTTTGGGGTGTTGTGGCGGTTTAAAGTGGATTATTCCGTGATTCCCTCTTGTACTTTTACCTCTCCTGAAGTTGCTCGAGTTGGGCTCAATGAACAGGAGGCGAGGCAGCAAGGAGTCGCCTGTGAGGTGACCGTCTTCGAACTCTCTGAATTAGACAGGGCCCGAATTGACCAACAGACAGAAGGATTCGTTAAGGTTCTAACGCTACCGGGTAAGGATCGTATTTTGGGTGTGACGATTGTGGGTAGTCATGCAGGTGAGGTCATCGGTGAGTTTACTCTGGCGATGAAAAACCGTATTGGCCTTAACCAGGTGTTGTCGACCATTCATATTTATCCCACTTTCTCCGAAATGAATAAATTCGTTGCTGGTGCTTATCGCAAGGAACGCAAGCCGGAATGGGCCCTGCGCCTGGCCGAACGGTTTCATCGCTTTCGTCGGGGTAAATGAGGTAAACAGGCCTCAATTAATTGGCTAAAGTCAGTACCCGGGTGTGCTTAGATCCAGCAATGGGAAAGCGCTTTGCAGACTGGATGGATTGGGATTAGCAGCTGCGCTTACAAAACTTTTATCCAGTTCATTGAACGCGGTTACGCCGCAGAGTGCGAGCGACTCGATGATCTCGTGCCTGAGGATAGCCAGACACCGAACTAAAGCGGCACTTCCTCCGGCTGCTAATGCCCAGGCTTCCAGTCGACCAAGGCCAACCGCATTTGCGCCCAGAGCCATGGCCTTGAGAATATCTGTGCCGCGATAAAACCCGCCATCGATGATGATTTCTGCGCGGCCAGCTACGGTTTCAACAATCTCGGGCAATAAATCAAGGCTGCCGGCGCCTTGATCAAGCTGACGTCCGCCATGGTTGGATACATAGATCACATCGACGCCATAATCTAATGCCTTTTCAGCATCATCTGGTCGATTGATACCTTTTAGAATGAGTGGAATATCGTGTTTTTCCTTTATTCGCGCCACATCTTTCCAACTGAGCTTGGCCTGGTAGTTAAAATCACCCGGTGAAGCCGGTGAAGTTGGAATAACGCCTTTTGCGATATCTCGTTCTCTACGGCTGACGACTGCCGTGTCCACAGTCAGGCAGAAGCCGATGTAACCGCTATCGATAACCCGTCTAATGATGTCGTCTTGCCAGTGCTCATCACCTCGTACATAAAGTTGGTAGATTTTGGCGGAGTTGGAGGCTTCAGCAATATCCTCAATATCGGGTGTGCAAACTGAACTGGCTATACTCATGATGCCTGCCTGTTCAGCCGCAATTGCCGCGGCGGCACCACCACCGGGATTGAAAACCTGCAACGAACCGATCGGTGCAAGGATGACGGGTAGCTGCATTTGGGTGCCCATGAACTGTACCTGGGTATTGATGTTTGATACATCATTAAGCACTTTGGGTCTTAGCGCCCTGGAGTCAATACTGGCCCGGTTTCTCTTCAGCGTTGTTTCAGTCTCCGTACCTCCCACCAAATAATCCCAATGGGTTTGGTTGAGGTTTAGTCTGGCTGCCTTGACGATTTCATGAATCGTTTTAAATTTTGAATCAGGCATGGAAAGGCATCCTTAGTTTTTTAAATGATAACTGAGTGTTGCTAAAGCGCAACAGGACTGGTTTATTCCCGTCTCTGTCCGATGCCTTAAAGTCACCAGATAGTGCATTGATGGGTGGTTCATTGAAGGTGGTAACGCGACACAGCGGTTGACGTCTTGTCGAGTATGCTGTCGTGGGCTGTTAATTTTTTAGGTTCAATTAGCAATCTTGTTTAGGTTACTCGAGTTCAGGTTGCCGAGTTGGGGCAAGTTTGGGAATGATTGCGTTATTGGTTGTATTGCTGGACAATTGTGATCAAGGTAGGTGATCTAGCGGAAGGTTGACCGGTTGTTACCAGCTAAGCAATATATTCATAGAGTGATGGTTGCACTTGTTCTCTTGAGTGGGCAGGTGCAATCTGACGATCGAACCCAGTTGCTTGATGCCGCGCGAGAAACTATTAATTCGGCCCGCTATGCGGCTCTAATCAGCATAGATGAAACAGGGCAACCGCGCTCGAGAACCGTGGATGCTTTCCCTCCCGATGAGAATTTTGTTGTCTGGGTTGCAACCAGGCCGGTGACTCGAAAAGTAAAACAGATACGCAATAATGCCAGGGTAACCTTATATTACTGGCATGCGGATAGTCGCAGTTATGTTTCCATCATGGGTGAGGCCACCCTCGTGGACGATGATAAGGTTAAAAACAGGATGCGCAGAGAGGCAGATTCAGACAAGCTTTACCCTGAATTTCCAGCAGACTATGTGTTGATAAAAATACAGCCCAAGGTGTTGGAAGGCGTGCTGCCAGGTTATCGCGGCGACAGTAGAACCTGGGCTCCCGCCAGGGCTTTGTTTTAACTTGCAGGCGTAATTTTCAGGACCCGACCCTGGTCGCTGTCAGTTAACAGGTACAAGGCCCCTTCCGGATTGAATCGTATATCACGAATTCGCTCATCGAGGTCGCTAAAAAGACTCTTTATATCAGTGACACTGCCGTGGTTCAGAGTGAGCAGTTTGACATCCTTGTCAACCAGCGCCCCAATGAGGATTTTACCTTCCCATTCAGGGAATAGTTTAGAGTGTGATAGGGCCATACCCGAAGGTGCGATACTGGGTACCCAATAGGTTATGGGTGGGGTTATTCCCTCGGCTGAGGTAAGCGGAGAGACCAGGGCGCCAGAATAATTGACACCGAAGGTCGTCACAGGCCAGCCATAGTTTTGCCTTGCCTGAATCAAATTCAGCTCATCGCCACCTTGTGGGCCATGTTCATGTAAGTAAACGGCTTGGGTCTCTGGATCTAAAATCAGTCCTTGGGGATTACGATGGCCATAGGAGAATACATAAGGATTGACGGATGGGTCATTAGCGAACGGATTGTCGGCGGGTACTGAACCATCGGTATTCAAGCGCAGTACTTTACCTAATTGGCTTTGTCGGTCCTGGGCCGCCTCTCTATACTCGAAACCATCTCCCGAAGTCATTAGAAGGGTATTATCACTTAGAAAAGTGAGCTTACCACCATAATGAACCGGGGTGTCTTTTTCAGGAGAGACCTTGAATACTCGTTCGACCTGGGTTAACTCATTATTGTTCAGGATCGCGCTATAAATAGCCGTGCTATTTTGTTGTGGGGTGCCGTCTGCCAGAGCAAGGTAAATGGTTTTGTTCTCAGAAAATAAAGGATCGGCAATCACATCGAAGAACCCCCCTTGGCTGGCGACATAAGTATCCGGCACGTTGGCCAGAGGTTCGCTGATGGTGTCGCCTTCCTTAAGAATCCTGAGTTCGCCTGATCGCATGGCTATGAGTGAAGAACCATCAGGAAGAAATGCGATGGACCAGGGATAATTGAGATTTTCGGCAAGCGTTTCAATCTTGTAATCTGCATTGGCATGGGAGCAAATCAGGAGCGTTATTAATATTAGATGAATGAGTATGCGCATTAGGGCTTTTACCACGGTTTAATTCAGGTCATTATAGCAGCAAGCAAAAAAAATGAGGTAATACTGGTATGAGAGTGGTGATAGGTTATGGTTTGGCTGTTATTAGCAGTTACATTGCAGGTGCTGTGCTGGTCAGCCAGGGGAATATTTCTCGTATTACTGAATTAGGTTTTGAGATCACGTTGGCTCAGCGATTCAATTCAGCAGGCCATGACATTATGAGCATGTATAGCATTTATCTGCCTTTGATTGCGGTCGCCCTGCTGATTGCCTTTGTGGTTGCCGCTCAGGTGATACGTCGATTACCCCATTTGCGATTGTTAGGCTATACCCTTGCTGGCTTTGTCGGCATCATGGCGATCCACCTGCTTTTAAAACAAGTAGTGGGAATATCTGGCATAGCACCGACCAGGACACTATTGGGCCTCATTGGCCAGGGCGCTGCAGGTGCACTGGGTGGAGTTTGTTTTTATTGGATTACCCAGCAGCCGAGCAGCCCCGAAGCCGATATTTAAATAGGCCTTTAAAACCTTACCGAGGCACTGGCTATAAGCAGGGCAGGGCGATTGAGACAGAGATTACCGTTAGCCCTGCTACCCGTTATGGTGGTCTCGTCCCAGTTCAATAAGGCGTTGCACTGAACGTCGCTGTCTGGGTTCTCAACGAATTCGGTTCACCCGTTGACCAACAGAGGCAATTAATCCAATTCACCGATTGACTTGATCACTTTACTGACAATGCCGTAATCGATTGCTTCTTCAACGGACATCCAGTGATCTCGGTCGGTATCTTTTTCTACCTGTTCAATAGGACGTCCGGTTTCTTCAGCTATTATTTTGTTGATACGCTGCTTTGTTTTAAGGATTTCTTCCATTTGTATTTTGATATCGGTCGCATCTCCCCGGGATCCTCCTGAAGGCTGATGTACCAGGTATCGAGTATTAGGCAGCGAATAACGATTTTCCTTTTTTGCAGCAAGGTAAATATTGGTGGCAGCACTTGCTACCCACCCGGTGCCAACAACGCGAACCTTGGGTTTAACAAATTTAATCATATCGTAAACCACATCACCTGATTCGACATGCCCACCCGGCGAACTGATGTAAATGGTAATTGGATCATCACTTTCGCCGGAGAGTGCCAGAAGCTGCTCACTGACTGTTCTGGCAATTTTTTCATTAATCTGACCAAATATAGAAATAGACCGGGATTTAAATAGTTTTTCATCCATGAAATTAGCAGATGATGGTTTCTGCTTTTCGGTTTCCTCGTTCATCGTTCAAGACCCTTCTACAAGCATTTAGAGTTATGTTTTCAGGTGCGAAGCATAGCAGATGCTGACTCATCTCCGCCATTGCTTGATGCCCTGATTATGAAAGAATCCGTGCGATATTTAACAATTGTGATCGGTATTGCTGAATTAATGCTCGAGGTTGCGTTACGATTGATGTCGGATCGTGTTTGGCTTGGATCCGTCAGGATGGAATGCGCTAGATCCTATGCAGGGTTTCGAACTAGTTTATAAGGCGATGACAGGAGTATTGAGTGGAACAATTAAAGCTGGGTTTACAGATGGGTTATTGGGGCGCAGGCCCAGACCCGAGGATGGTGGAGGTGGCGCAAGAGGCAGAGCGGTTGGGCTACGATGCCATTTTTACGGCTGAGGCATGGGGATCCGATGTATTTACCCCGCTGGCCTGGATCGGTGCTCATACCAAGACCATCAGGTTAGGAACGGCCGTTGCGCAGTTGTCTGCTCGAACCCCGACAGCGACTGCCATGGCAGCGTTAACGCTCGATCATCTCACGGGTGGTCGCATGATTTTAGGGTTGGGTGTCTCTGGTCCGCAGGTGGATGAAGGTTGGTATGGGCGACCCTTTGCTAAACCGCTGTCTCGCACCCGCGAATATGTGGATATTATTAGGCAGGTACTGGAAAGGCAGTCACCGGTCAGTTCTTCAGGTGAACACTATCCGATTCCCTTCGTAGGTGAGGGTGCTTGGGGGTTAGGCAAATCGCTAAAGTCAATTACCCACCCCCTGAGGTCTGATATGCCGATTTTTCTTGGCGCGGAAGGGCCAAAGAATGTTGCCCTGGCGGCGGAAATAGCGGATGGCTGGTTGCCTCTATATTATTCTCCTTACCGACAAGAGGTTTATCAGAGCCAGATAGCAGATCGTCCAGCCGGCTTTGAGATTATGCAGGGCGTCTCGGTGACCATTTGTGATGACGTGGAAGAAGGCTTAATTCCTATCAAGAATAGCCTGGCCCTGTATATTGGCGGAATGGGCGCAAAGCGCCGGAATTTTCATAAGGAACTGATGAGCCGGATGGGCTATGAGGCCGAGGCCGTGCAAATACAGGACCTGTTTCTGGCGGGTAAAAAGGAACAGGCCTTTCAGGCCGTGCCGAGTAGTTTTGCAGATGAGATATCCCTGGTTGGCCCTATTGATCGGATTAAACATCGTTTGCAAGCTTGGAGAGACTCTCCGGTCACCTCACTACTGATTAACAATCGTAATTTGGCGCAAATGCGTAGCATCGCTGAATTGGTTTTAAGTTAATAGCGGTGAACGCGGTTGTTGGTATACGGCGGGCGGTACTTGAGGATGCGGTTCCGTTAGCTAAATTGCAAACCCTCGCACAGACCCGGCAGGATTCAGGCTGGGCCGAAGTCTTACCCTGGAAACAATGGCTAACTGACCCGCGATTTTTTACCTATATTGCGGAACAATCTGAATTGATTGGGGCTGTAGCTGTGGGTTCAGTCCTTGATACTGACCTGGTGCGGGAGGATCTCTTAGATGGTAAACCTGGTGAAGTACTTGCCTGGTTTATACATCCTGATCAATGGCGTCAGAAGTTGGGTCGGAAATTGCTCGTTCACGGTTTAACCGGTTTGAAGCGGTGCTTGTTTGACAGTGCAGTGATTTGGGTGCCCAGCAGTGCAAAAAGAGCACGAAGCGTGATTCATGAACTGCGATTCGGGGATACAGGCTTACAGCGCATTCGAAATTTGCCCTCGAGGTCGATACGTGAACATTGCTATAAGCTGGATCTGGACAGCTACTTTTGAACTGGTATGACAGGTAGAGAATTCGCCTGTGATAGAGAGGCGCGGCTTCTTAGGATTGTAATGAAGCCCCTTCAGGTCGTATTTGCCGGCGTTGCCGAAGCAGGTTGCTGACCGTGGCTGGTTCCGGGTGTGAGCGCCGCCTTGATTTCCAAAGTGATGTTTTACTTGTTGGTTCAACTACGCGTATGCTTGGTTTCATTAGGGCACCGAGGAATTAACCGATGTTGTCATATACACCCTGTGCCGGGGAAGCCGGCATTGACCTGTTGAAATTTAAACAGGGGTTGATGGGGACGTTCTTTACCTGCACTGTAAAGCTGGGCTTAGGATTACTGATATTGGTCGGAAACCAGCAGTTAAGCCAAGCTAGCGATGAAAGATTATTTGCCCTAGTTCAGTCCGTATCCCCAGAAAGAATTGAAAAAGATATTAATAGCCTGGTGGGGTTTGGTACGCGTCACTCTTTATCGGACAGCACATCGGAGGATCGAGGTATTGGCGCGGCCCGACGCTGGATTGAAGCAGAATTCAGGCGTATATCGAAGCTGTGTGATGGCTGTTTGGAAGTTCAGATACAAAAACAGGTTTTTTCAGGACAACGACGCATACCGAATTCGACTGAGATCGTGAATGTGATCGCTATTCTCCGGGGAACACAGGAGCCAGAGCGTTACGTGATTATGTCGGGCGACATTGACTCGAGAGTCAGTGATCCAATGGATTTTGAGTCAGACTCACCGGGCGCAAATGATAATGCATCGGGGATGGCCGGGACGCTGGAAGCGGCTCGGTTACTCAGTCAATATCGTTTCCCGGCCAGTATCGTATTTGCCGGGTTATCAGGAGAAGAGCAGGGCTTGTTTGGTGGTAAAATTCTGGCAGCCCATGCAAGAGAGCGGAACTGGTACGTACAGGGCGTCTTGAATAACGACATGATTGGGAATATCGCCGGGCTTAATGGGGTTGTTAATAATGTGACGGCCCGGGTTTTTTCTGAAGCAACACGACCTTCTGAGTCCGTTGATGAAGCCAGGATTCGCCGTTTTACCGGTGGTGAGGTGGACTCTCCGTCTCGTAACCTGGCCCGGTATATAGACCGAATGGCAGATACTTACCTCAGTAACCTGGACATTATGATGATCTATCGACTCGATCGGTTTGGTCGTGGTGGTCATCACCGACCTTTTAATGATGCGGGTTTTGCGGCTGTTCGTATTATGGAGACCAACGAGCATTATCATCGACAACATCAGGATTTGCGAATTGAAAATGGGGTTCGATTTGGTGATGAAATTGATGGCGTGGATTTTGAATATGCTGCAAAGCTAACCGCACTCAATGCGGTTGCTCTGGCAAGTATGGCCTGGGCACCTGCGCCACCAGAGCATGTGGAAATCCACGGTAGTGTCTCCGCAGATACAACCCTGAGATGGCAAAAGGTTCAGTCAGCTGTTGCTTACAAGGTCTACTGGCGATGGACCACTGATCCTCAGTGGCGCTGGTCTAGAACCCTGGGCAATGTTGATTCCGTGACGCTAAAAAACATCGTGATCGATAATTACTTTTTTGGTGTGGCCAGTGTCAACGAAGACGGGATTGAAAGCCCGGTGGTTTTTCCAGGACCGATTGGTCGTTTCCGGCACTAATTGGCATCATGCGGGTGGGTGAACACCCTCATTCCCGGCCGAGATGTCTGGCCGTATGAAAAGTGCAGGGTGCTAATCTGACTGGGAGACGGTGGCTTTCGTTTGGCTGGGTTGAGGTGGTTAGGCAAGAATCTCGCTCAGCTTATTGTCTGATACAGGAAATGATCCCCTTTGAGGGTCTTGTTAATCAGGCCTCTTTCCTGAAGGCAATGGATATGGGCTATGCCTTCTCCGAGTGCCATGATGATGGCATGGTCTTGAAGTTCGCGATTAAACAAGTGGGGCAATAAGTCGATGGCTTTACGTGGTGTTTTACATTGATCCAGGACAATTTGCATGCGCTCTTCATGGTGATCGATCAGTTGCTGTAAGCGTAAATTAACACCATAGAATGGTTCATTGTGAGCGGGAAGAATCAAGGTGTCATTCGGGATTAGAGCCATCAATTTTCGGTGCGACGCTAGCCAGTCGGACAAGGGATTGGCAAGCGGTTCAGTCGGATGCACACTCACGTTTGAGGTGATGATTGGCAATATCTGGTCGCCGGAAATAAACAATCGAAGTTTTTTACAATACAGGCAGACATGTTCTGGTGAATGACCATTACCGACGATAACCTGCCATTCGTTCGCACCTATTTTAAGACGGTCACCCTCCGACAGGCGGATATAAGATCTGGGGATTGGTTTGTCATCAGCAGAGGGTGTGAAACTGCTGCGGCTATCTCGCATGGCCTCCAGCGTTTCCATTGCGACACCCGCGCGGACAAAGAAATCGCTCATGTGCCAGGAGCCGCCTTCTTGCATCATGGTGCTCATTACACGCGCTTGATAATACTCGCTGTAGCTCATTAACAAGGGTGCATGCCAGTAATCCGATAAAAACCCGGCTTGACCGGTATGGTCAGGGTGCATGTGCGTGCAGATAATCTGATCAACGGGTTTATCGCCGAGTTTATCGGCAAATAGGTCTTCCCAGAGTTGGCTGGTCTCTTCGCCTCGGATACCGGTGTCTACTATGGTCCAGCCCTTCTCTCCTTCGAGAAGGTAAAGGTTGATATGATCGAGCGACATGGGAAGCGGCATGCGCAACCAGTAAACCCCCGGGGCGACCTCCATAGTCTGGCCCGGACCAGGCGAGGAAGCGAATGGATATTCAAGGATACTGGGTAGTTGATTCATGCGTGATACCGAAATAGGCCTATCATACAGTATTAATTCATTAATGCCGGGTTACTGCATCTCATTATCAGGATGAATTCTAGCCGATAACTGATTCGGGGGTATCCACATCAAGAAAATACAGACCTTCCTGCTTGCGTAAGTAACCAGCCGAGGGGGTGGCAAAATGAGTTCCGATAATGAGCACATCGCTGTCTCCATACTTCTCAAGTAGAGATTGCCTTGTTTGCATGGAGGCAGACTGGTCGTAATCTGCACTGCTACTCCATTTTACTTTTTCAATCTGGCAGGGATGATGAAAACTGTCACCCGTAATCAGGCCCTGCTGACCTTCAGATTCAAGATGAATACTAACGTGCCCGGGGGTGTGCCCTGGGGTTGCTTCGAAATTGATACCTTCACACACCTTAAAATCCATCGGGACCAGCTTGACCAGGCCGGCATCGAATACCGGTTTTACAGAATCTTCCATTAGGCCATCATTTAACTGGTCCGGCTCCGCCGTGCTCCAATAATCATATTCCTCTCTGCCTATCAAATATTGGGCGTTAGGAAAAGTGGGAACCCATTCATCGTCTACCAGCATGGTGTTCCAGCCAACATGGTCAACATGTAAATGAGTACACATAACGGTATCAATTTCCATACGATCATATCCGGCGATTTGCAGGTCTTCGAGAAAGGGCAATTGCAAATAACTCCAATTGTCGATGCTGCGTTTTTTGTCATTACCAATACACGTATCGACGATCATTTTTCGTTCGGGCGTTTCAATCACCAGGGCATGGATGCTCATGATCAGTTTACCCTGGTCATTGGCAAAGTGAGGTTGTAGCCATTGCATCGGTAAAATTTCTTCGGGGATGGCCTGCGGCAATATGAACCGACTTCCGCCAGTGACCTGCATTTCAACGACGCGAGTGACTTTTATATTGCCGATTTGCCAAGTATTCATGATGCATCCTTCTATAATCTGATGAGGCTGTACGGCAGAGAGCATGGCGCTTTTCTACACCGACACAGAACACGGTTAATAATTCTTTTAATCGGATTCTTCGCCTTTGTTTTGTGACAGTTGATTTTTCAGGGTTTGACGCAATTGATGCGTCCGGTTCAGGCTGCACAGTGCCGAACAGTAAATCTCCCTGTTTTGAGTATCGTAGAACTGCCTTGGCTCGTTAATTTCCGGGGTAAGATAATAGATCGGGTTGCCGACGGATATTCCACACTGGGCACAGTTGTTCATATTAGTCGCCTTTGACTAGGTAGGTTGGGTCTTGTGGCCTCGTTGTCAGTCAGATCCCACACTCAGTTCCCAATAGCACGGTTTCAGTCTCCTTGGCCAATGGCATGGATAAGATCGGTTGCTTCAGCCAGGCTGTCAGCTCGTTCATGCCAGTTTGATCCTGACGTGCTAATTCGCAGGGTGTTAACACCGGCCGCAGCATAGGCCTTAACTCGGTTGATGATCATTTCTCGATTACCAATGAGGTTGGTTTTGAGTACCATCTCATCAGGAACAGCCCGAATCGCAGCCTCTTTCTTCCCTGATACCCATAAGCCCTGCACTTCCTTTGCGCTGTCTGCATAACCTGCTCTGCTGAAGGCGTCGTTATAAAAATTAGTTTGCGCGGAACCCATGCCGCCGAGGGTGAAAGCCATGGCCGGTTTTCTGACCTCTATCAGGCGCTCAACATCATCGCTTATTTCAAAACTACCGCCGACTTGGATGTCAATATCAGCCAGACTTCGACCGGATTTTGCAAGGCCCCTATTTAATGGTTCCAGGAATATGCTGGCTTGTTCGGGTATGAACGAGGTGCCCAGCCAGCCATTGGCTTTTTCGCCCGTCATTTCCATGGCCTTAGGGCCAAGTGTTGCCAGGTAGATGGGCAAATCAGTCTGCGGTGGCTGCGATAATCTAATTGCCTTACCTTCTCCACCAGGGCGGGGCAGGGTGTAGTGTTTACCCTGGTAAGCAATCCGTTCGCTGCTGAGCCCTAGTCTAATTATCTCAACACATTCGCGTAGTCGGGACAGGGGTTGCTTGAAACTAGCACCATGCAACCCTTCGACCACCTGCGGGCCGCTCACACCCAGGCCTAGAACAAATCGATTATTGGAAACAGTACGTAAGCTTTGTGCCGTCATGGCAATCATGGCGGGGACCCTTGAACTGATTTGGATGATGCCTGTGCCCAATTTGATATGTTTTGTTTTGGCTGCGATATACGCCAGAGGCACGACTGCATCCATTCCCCAGGCTTCGGCTGACCAAATATAATCGACGCCCATGTTGTCCGCCTCAACGGCATAGTCGACGATTTCGTCCCAGTCATCACCATTATAATATGCACTACCAATGCCTATTGCTATTTTCATTGTTCTAACTCATTGACTAAGGGAGCCTAATATAGCTTATTTTTGAGATAAAATTGAAGTAATTACAGTGTCGATAATTTAGGTTAAATGAAAGTAGAGCGATAACGGGGTATTTCATCAGGCCATAAAAAAACCCTGCCGAAGCAGGGTTGTTTTTAGCACAGTTCTCGGAGCCTAAACCCCTCATCCCGTGCAACTCAGGTCGAGACCTAAGTCGAGTCCCAGATCAGGGAGCGGCCCTGATCGTGCGACTCTTTCGAGACTGGTCTTTCCTTTTCTGCCTGAGTTTTCCACCGAGGTGTCTAACTCCTGCTTTCCTGGTCCCTCCAGTTCTCTAGTGTCCGGCCTGCCTGGCACGTTCCTCAGGCTGCCTTCAACTCTTTTGCCGTTTCGGCGTTATTTTGAGACGCCTTGCTACGTCTTGCAGATTCTTCGTGATCCCTCCAAATCTGCTCTAGACTCCAGGTTCGCCACCTCTCGAGAGGTGATCGAATCGTTTACACGAGTCCTGTCGCCCTTAAGCCGCGAGTGTCTCTGCGACCCCGACCTGACACAGGTCTTGCGGTAGATTCGTCAGTGTCGCCTTTTCTCTCGATCCGGTGTCACTGCCTGTCTCCGTTGAGTACTAAGTTACCACTCTGGATAAAAGGGTCCAGTGAAAGGTTTGCAACTAGCGGTGTAAAAGTTGGGGATAACTTTGGGATAAGTTAGACAAATCATGTATAACTTTGTGGATAAAAAAAGAACGCCTATAATTATCTTAAAGCTTTGATATATATAGGTATATTACATGAATTTGGTTCATATTAGGGTTTGAACGATGTTGAAAAACAGGTGTTTTTGTCAAGAATTATCCTGGTTGGGCGCAGATACTGAAAATCGGGTTGAAAATTAGGCCTCTGTGGCGTTAGATTGCAGCATTCAGGCAAAGGGAAGTTGGTATGGCGGAACAATTACCAAAGGAAATTCAAGAAGGTGTTCAAATGGCCGAGCAGTTTTTACAAGCTCAGATCCTGCCTCGGGATGCACAACTTTCCGCTGCCCAAGTGGTGCCTGAACGCATCATACAGGAAGTAATAAAGGCCGCTAAGGAAGCCGGTTTCTATTATAAAACCCAACCATCGGAGTATGGTGGGAAGCCCGCTTCGACGCTAGAGCTAACTGCGCTCAGGGAAACCTGGGCGAAGGCGAATAGCAGGCTAACAGCCTATCTGTTCGGGCCGGGCCCAGGGATCCTTCACCAGGCTCAGGGTGTATTAAAACGCGATTACCTGGATCCCGTTATGAAAGGTCAAAAGCGGGGTGCATTTGGTTTTACAGAGCCAGACCATGCCTTAAGACCAACCTGGGCTCGTCTGCAAGACGATGAGCTCGTCATCAATGGCCAGAAGAGTTATATCACTGGCGGTGCTACGGCTGATTTTTTGTCCATTCTGGTTAATGTTGAACATCCCGATGGCAGCAAGGCTGGAACAGCGATGGTGGTGGTCGATCGGGAAGCAGAAGGGGTTGTTTTAGAAAAATCTTTTAGATCCATGGAAGGGGGCGGGCATTCCTCATTTCTTTTCCAGGATGTCAAAGTTGCCAGGGTCCAGATGATCGGGTCGCTGGGAGAGGGGTTACCGAGAGCCCTGGCTAACATTGGTAATGTACGTTTGATGGTGGCTGCACAAGCGACCGGGATGTGTTTGTGGGTGCTTAGTTTCATAGAAGAACACCTGCGTGCACCGCATCGTTCGGGTACGCCGCTCGGTGATAAAGAAGGTGTTCGTTTGCGTTATGCCGACATGAGAATCAAAACTTTTGCAGCGCGAAGCGCATTATATCGAGCGGCCCGTATCGTCGACAGTGGTGAGAACGCGGTCAATGAAGTGATTGCGACTAAAGTTTTTTGTACTGAAACCGCGGGGGAAGTCGTTGATATGGGGGTGCAGTTAGTAGGCGGGCAGGCATTGGTTGAAGGGCACCCGCTTGAGAGCTTGTATCGCCGAGTAAGATCTCTTAGGCTCATCGAAGGGGCTAATGATTTATTGCGAATTAATCTCGTAAAAGGCCGTTTGGAACTAGATAAGGGAACAGTATGAGCGATCCAAGTAACAAGGATATGAAGCTGTCAATGAGACGGGTTGCTTTAACATCTCTAGCCGGTACGAGCATTGAATGGTATGACTTCTTTTTGTATGGAACGGCTGCTGCTGTCCTATTTCCTTAGTTGTTTTTCCCGCAGGACCTACCGGTGATGGTCGTGCTGATCGCTTCATTTAGTACATTTGCGGTGGGTTTTATTGCTCGCCCGTTGGGTGGGATCCTCTTCGGGCATTACGGTGACCGGGTGGGTAGAAAGAAAACGCTGGTTGTTGCGTTAATGATGATGGGGGAGCGACCACACTAATTGGTTTGTTGCCGACTTATGCCAGTATTGGCATTATGGCGCCACTTGTTCTGGTTCTGCTTCGGTTTGTGCAGGGTTTGGCTATTGGTGGGCAGTGGGGTGGTGCCATGCTATTGGTGACAGAAAGCGCACCAGCGACTCGGCGTGGCCTGGTATGGTGCTTATGCCCAGGCGGGCACGCCAGTCGGCGTAATTCTTGCCAATCTGGCTTTTCTAGGGATCAGTTACTCTATATCTGAGGAGGCTTTTCTGGATTGGGGCTGGCGTGTGCCTTTTATCGCCAGTGTAATTTTGATTGGTATCTCCATGTATGTTCAGTTGAAGATGGAAGACACCGAGGCATTTAAGGCTTTGGTTAAAGCCCGGGATGACAAAGGAGAAGATGCCGGTCCCACCATTGAGAAATCCCCTGTGTTGCAGGCGATTCGAATGTACCCACGTAGAATCGCCTTGGCAGCGGGAGCATTTTTGTCAGTGCAGGTTACTTTTTACATTCTGATTGCTTTTGTCATTGCTTATGGCGTTAATTCGCCAACAGTGGACCTGTCTCGGGATATTATGTTGATGTCGGTTCTGATAGCCGCTGCGGTCATGATCCCAACGCAGTTCTATTTTTCTGGATTATCCGATAGGCTCGGCCGTAAAAAAGTGTATCAATGGGGGGCGGTATTAACGGGGCTCTGGGGCTTTGCCTTGTTTCCATTGATTGATACTGGAAATACCTATTCCATTGCTTGGCGGTGAGTATGGGGTTGGTTTTCCTAGGTATGCAATATGGGCCCCAAGCGGCTTATTTTACTGAGTTATTTAGCACTGAGGTGAGATACTCAGGTGCTTCCCTGGGTTACCAGATGGGTGCGATATTAGGCGGTGCATTAGCGCCTACCATTGCTGTGCTATTATGGAATGAATTCGGAATTTTTTACGTATCGCTCTATATTGCAGCCGCAGCCGTGTTGACGCTGGTTTCCTTAGCGATGCTAACGGAAACATCAGGCGTTGATTTAAGCAATATCGAAGAGTAACCAAGTCCGTTTAAGTCCTGCTCGCCTTTGTGGTTCTGCAGTCCGCTGGTGTAGAGGTATCTCTGAGCTGGATTTTTCAGTCTCTGTGGTTATTCCGTGGGTTGATGAGTTTCCGGTGTTGCTTGTATGCACCCGTGAAGTCAATGAGTCAACGTCTTTTTTTTGGGGGCGGTCTGTCTGTTGCTGGTAAAATGAATTAGATGCGGCGTTTTCGTTCGTTAATCTTCAAATACCCGGTTATTAACCGGTCGTAGGCTTAAGGTGTCATTGTTGCTGCGCCACCATGGTTTTGGGGGCTTCAGGGTCGATAACTGAAGTGGGTTGGCCCCGTTTTGAGGGCCTGGTAAGCCAGATTTATCCAGTTGCCGAGGTGCTGCCGCGTTTCTTGGGGATTGATGATATCTTCAATTTCAAAGAACTCTGCAGACCTGAAAGGGGACCGAACCCGGTTAAGGCGTGTTTTGATGTTTTCTAGATGGCTATCGTAGTCGTCGGCTTCCGCGAGTTCTGCTTTATAACCGACTTCGATTCCACCTTCGATCGGTAGAGAACCCCAGTCCCCTGATGGCCAGGCGAAGCGGAAGTGGTGGCTGCCAGGTTTAGTATTGGCTGCACCGGCTACCCCAAAAGCTTTTCTGATCACCACACTGCAGAAGGGTACGTTTGCCTGACCTAGTGCAGCCAGTGCCGTAGAGCCGATTCGAATCGTACCTGATTGCTCAGATTGCTTGCCGATGAGGAACCCGGGACAATCTACCAAATGCAGCAGGGGTAGATGGAAAGTAGAAGCAAGATCGCATAAACGAATTAGCTTCTTGCATGAATCTGCGGTCCAGGCCCCCCCATAGATCATGGGGTCTTCTGCAAATACTGCCGTCGCGACGCCATCGATACGGGCCAGCCCAGTAATAATCGATTTCCCCCATTGACGGCCAATCTCGAAGAAACTATCTCGATCGATGATGGCGTTAATGATTTTCCGCATTTTATATACCTTGCGAGGGTCCCGGGGAATGATCTCCAGCAATTCCGGAGCCGTTCGTGTGATGGGGTCATTACAGGCACTCCTCGGTGGTAATTGATCAACGTTACTAGGCAGGTAAGAGAGGAAGCGTTTTGCGAGTGAAAAGGCTTCAGTCTCTGATGAGGCCTCATCATCGATAGATCCGTTTCTAGTATGTATCTTGCTGGATCCAAGCTCCTCCTTGGATACCGTGCCTAATCGGGCCCAGTCAACTAGAGCTGGACCGGCAATCATCATTTGAGCGGTGTCCTTGACGATAACGGAGTAATGAGACGTGGTCACTCGCGCAGCGCCAATGCCTGCGACCGAGCCGAGTGCGAGAGATACCGAAGGGGCGACCCCCAGGTGATTGACTATCGTATCCCAGCCGGCTACTTTCGGGATGTAAGTACGGCCCGCCATCTCTATGGTTTTTACCGAGCCGCCACCGCCCATACCATCAACGAGTCTGACGTGCGGTATTTTGAGTTCAAGGGCGAGTCCTTCTGCCTGTTGGCGTTTGCCTGCTATCGAGGCATCGGCAGATCCTCCGCGAACGGTAAAATCATCGCCGGATACCATCACGGGCCGTCCTTCCAGGTCGGCTGTTCCAAACACAAAGTTCGAAGGTGTAAAACCGGTTAGGTCGCCTTTTTCATTGTATTGGCCAACCCCAGCAAGTTTGCCTATTTCGTGAAAGCTACCCGGATCAGTGATAGCGTCAATTCTTTCTCTGATGGTTAGTTTGCCAAAATGATGCTGTTTTTCTACTTTCTCAGTTCCACCCATTAAATCCGAAAGTTCTCCGCGGGTAGCTAATTCACTGATTTCCTCTTCCCAGCCCATAGTGGATCCTTAACCTTGGTTTTTAGTTGTTTAGTTTCTTATTTTTTTAAGAATACCCCCTGACCCTTACTGGTACAATCTGATCTGATTGATGGGTCAGTCTTACCAGAAGGGGGTAGAGCAGCATGGCAGCAAAGGAATACAGGCAGTTTAAGTACGAGCGCCCACCGGGTTCGACCGAAATACTGTTAGTGCGGCACGGTGAGTCAAGACCGGCTCAGGCAGACAAGCCCTTCCCGCTTGTTGATGGCCAGGGTGATCCGGAGTTGGCAGCCAATGGTCGTCGACAGGCCGAGCTGGTTGGATTGAGACTTGCCCAATTGGATATCGCTGCAGCGTATGTCACCAAATTGAAACGAACGGCGCAAACCGCAGCGCCGCTGTGTGAGCACTTAAGTTTAACCCCTCAGCTTGAACCCAATTTACATGAAGTTCATCTGGGTGATTGGGAGGCAGGGGTGTTGCGGATGAAAGCACACCAGAATGATCCTGTTTTCTTGCAAATGCAGGCTGAAGAACGTTGGGATGTGATTCCCGGTGCCGAATCAACCCCACAGCTACAGCAAAGAGTGATGCGCGGTATTCGAAATATTGCCTCGGCTAACCCGGATAAATTAATTGCCGCTTTTGTTCATGGTGGCGTGATTGGCCGAGTGCTTGCCACTATCACGGAATCGCGTCCGTTTGCCTTCAATGCCGCTGACAATGGCTCGATTAGTCATATTGTTGTAGAGGGAGATCGAATGGTGATGCGAAGGTTTAATGACACGGCTCATCTGGGAAGTGAAATTGACGCTGCTCAGCTACCGACCTGAGGGTGGGTAATGGTATAGTGGTTACCTGTTTAACAACTTTCTCCTTAGGGATACCGGAAGGGGCCTTTGTGGTTGGCATGCGAGTTTAGTTTGGGCATTGTATTCGGTCTGCGAGTTTAGTTAGGGCATTGTCCTAGGCCAGCAAAAACACGGCTTTATTGCCAATCCATCATTTGCTGAACGGTAGTGGGACGATCCGAGGAAGCTGCGTTCGACTATCCGTATTGATCTATGTCATTGGGTCAGTAATGAAGTGATTGGATCCGTAACGAAAGCGTCGCTATTTGAGTATAATCTGGGGCTTTCGGCATACACCTTATGAAAGCAAGGGAAGGATGAATTGTTAACACCAGAAGAAGTGAGTCGCTTTCACACAAATGGATTTGTTGTTGTTAAGGGGCTTGTTGCCGATGCAACACGTTCTAAATTACAGTTGATAGCGGAAAGCCACTTGCGCCAAAATCTCGCGCCAATCGAATATGAAGTTGATGTTCAATATCCCGGATCTCCAACAGATTCTGATGCAATTGGAGTGTCGACGGCGCGACGTCTTCTGCAGGCCTGCAGCAGGCATTTGGCTTTTAGGAACTGGGCTGCAGACGCTAATGTCAAAATCTGCCTCCAGCAGTTGTTTGACCTTAAGAACATTAGGCTGTCGCAATGTCATCATAATTGCATTATGACCAAGCAACCTGGCTTTTCCAGCGCGACCCTTTGGCATCAGGATATACGCTACTGGGCTTTTGATGATGAGAATCTGATCAATGTTTGGTTAGCACTCGGTGATGAAGACAAGAAGAATGGTTGCTTACGAGTCATTCCAGGTAGCCATAGAATGGCCTTGGATCCCGGACGCTTTGATGCTGCTATGTTTCTAAGAGCCGACCTTGCGGACAACAAAGCATTGATTAAGGGTTCGGAAAAGGTTGAGCTTAAAGCGGGCGACCTGCTGTTTTTTCACAGTAAGCTTTTTCATGCCGCCGGTCGGAATTTAACCGACAAAATTAAATACTCGGTGGTCTTTACCTACCACGATGTCAATAATTACCCAATTGCCACCACACGTTCAGCGCAATTCCCCAGTATTGATCTCTAGTGGGGCAATGCCGCCATAATGTCGTCGAGTAGCTTCATCCTTGAATGGGTGCGTCGCCAGGCAAAACCGATATCGCGATGAAATCGATCTTTCGGTAAAAGTTCGGATTGTATTTGGGTATCTGCAAGAATACCGGCATCGATTGCCATCTGCGGCAGAATAGTAACACCGATATCGTTGTTTACCATTTGAACCAGCATTTGCAGGCTGTTAGCGCCGAATGTATGAATTTTTTTATGATTTTTCAGGCGGCACCCAGCCAGAGCATGATCACGCAGGCAATGTCCATCATCAAGGAGTAATAAGCTTTCATCCGGAAGCGCATCAAAGTCGAGGTTTTTGCCGGAAACCAATCGGGAACCCCTGCGATAGGCCAAATAAAGAGGTTCTCTGAAGAGCACTTGGGTTGCAAGCGGCCCGGCAGCAAACGGGAGTGCCAACAGGGCCAGGTCGAGTTTGTTCTGTTGCAGTTCGAGGACCAGGTTAGCAGTTGTGTCTTCCCTGAAGTAAATCTGTAATTGCGGTAATTTGGTATTAAGCGCTAGCGCATAGTGTCCCATGATATAAGGAGCGATGGTATGTATCCCGCCTATCTTGACGGGTATAGCCAGGGGGTTGGCATAGGCTTTTGCTTCGTTAATTAATTCTTCTGATTGGACAATGATGTTGTGACTTCTATCTGCGATTCGTGTCCCGAGTTCTGTGAAGCAGACACTTTTGTTGGTCCTTTCTACCAGCTGTACGCCGAGAGACTTTTCAAGTTCCCGTATACCGGTACTGAGTGTGGATTGGGTGACATGCAGGGCCCGGGCCGCATTCCCGAAATGAAGGTGCTGTTGTAATGCCACCAGGTATTGAAGTTGTCTTATCGGCGATAAAAACATGAGTGAACCCTGTATTAAAATATCTATCATAATCTAGTTAACGATAGAATTGTTCGCTTAAGTTGGATCGACTCAGTGATGCCAGCGTTTCAGTTTTACAGCGAGGGTGCAGCTAAGTTGCAGCAAAACGGAAATTACATCAGACTCGCTGACTTAGGTCGTAGATCGTTTTCAAATGTAGGGTCGATGGTATGAATGGAGCTGAAAGCTTAATAAGGACATTGGTTGGAGCAGGTGTAAAGGTGTGTTTTGCCAATCCCGGCACCTCCGAAATGCATCTCGTGCAGGCCATAGACGGCGTAGAAGAAATGCGGGGTATTCTCTGCTTGTTTGAAGGCGTCTGTACAGGCGCTGCTGATGGCTATGCGAGGATAACGGGTCGACCGGCGGTGACCCTGTTACATTTAGGGCCGGGTCTGGGGAATGGCATTGCCAATTTGCACAATGCTAGGCGAGCATCGACTCCGCTGATTAATCTGATCGGTAATCACGCGCTGTATCATGTGGAATTTGATGCGCCACTGACTTCTGATATTGATACTCTGGCAAAAAATGTCTCAAGCTGGATAAAATCTGATTCTACAGCTGACTCACTGAGCGTTGACGCGATGCAGGCTCTGCGTTCTTCAATGCAGGCTAAGCCAGGCTCTGCAGGGCAGATATCCACTATGATTTTACCGGCTGATGCGTGTTGGAATGACGCATCACATATCGCCAGTGAAGTGGTCGCGCCGGTGCGACAAGTTGTTGACAGACGGCAGATTGAACAGGTCGCAACAACGATTGATGAGCATAGTTTGATTTTACTCGATAAGCAGGGCCTGGAACTTGCCGGGCGGTTTTCTGCAGCGAGAATTGCTAAAAAACTGGGGTGTAGAGTGGCCATGTCGACTTTTCCGGCGCGGATTGATGGTGGGCCAGGCACACCTAGAATTGAGCGGTTACCCTATTTCCCGGAGCATGTGCTGGCTTCTCTGGAGGGGGTTAGCCAGATCGTATTAGCCGGTGCAGAGCCACCAGTAAGCTTTTTTGCTTATCCTGAAACCGAATCCCTGCTAGTGCCTAAAGATTGCCAGATTATTGAATTAGCCAAAGGGCACCAGGATATTGTTCCTGCTTTAAGGCAACTTGAATCTCTACTGGATGCGTCAGAAACTGAGCCTGATTGCTATCAACCTGAGAGAGTTGATTTGCCGGAAGGGCCTTTGAGTACGGCCAACGTCGCCAAAATTTTGGCCTCAATGATGCCGGAAAATAGTATTTTCTGTGGCGATTCAGGAGGAGGAGGGGCGGTCTACGAGCCGGCACAGAAATCAGCTCGCCATATCTGGTTGAACTTGACTGGAGGTTCGATAGGGCAAGGTGGCCCAGTTTCGATTGGTGCAGCGATTGCAGCACCCGAAGCGCAGGTGTTTGCGCTGTTGGGAGATGGCGCCTCAATGTATACTAATCAGGCCTTTTGGACTCAAGCCAGAGAATCCCTGAATGTCACCACCGTAATATTCAATAATCAACGCTACGGTATACTGGAAACCGAATACAAGCGTTTAGGTGTGAATGAGATAGGTGAGAGAGCCGGAAGCTTGTTCAGTTTATCCGGACCTGATATCGATTTTGTTCGCCTCGCTGCTAGTATGGGTGTGCCGGGTTGTCGAGCAGACAGTTGTGACAGTTTTTCTACCGCACTGAGCCAAAGTCTGGAACAATCGGGGCCTTTTCTCATCGAAGCATTCGTATAAAAGACGGTTTTCTCAACTGGGCTCTGAATTGGGGTATTGGCAAGTGACAGACCTTGAATAATAGTAGGTGGGGTTTCCTCCCTAAACTTTTGGTGAAATTGCACAAATTCTTACATAGAACCGCTGTTAAAGGCTTATTTCGTCGGCTATACTCGCGCGGTAAGATAAGAATGCTGAGGCAATTAATTCAGGCTTAGGATTAAAGCTTTGATTCGAGACTTCAAACCCATGCTTGGAACGGAAGGGAAGAGATAAATCGCCAGCTACCCGGTCATTGATTACGCTAGAGTTGACTATTTTAGGTCTCAATCAGTCATGTATCGATGTCAATCCGTGAAGTCACATAAAGTCTGGGACTGTCTAATCAAAAGAAGCCGTTAACATTTCATTCATAAACATTAATTGCGAGATTAATATTAATAAATACCGAGAAATCTTACCTATAGAAGCATAGCCACCAGCTAAAAATGCAGAAGAGGAGCGTCATGGCAGTTGTTGAAAGTATTCCAGTTAACGAGGATCCTGATTCCAGTTTTTCATCAGTAGTCGTTCGGTTTGCCGGTGATTCGGGTGATGGGATGCAATTAACTGGCAGTAATTTTACAGAAGCAACAGCGTTACATGGCAACGATCTGGCCACGTTTCCGGATTTTCCTGCTGAAATACGCGCACCCGCAGGTGCGACCTTTGGGGTTTCTGCCTTTCAGATTTATTTCGGTACAGATGAGGTAACAACGCCTGGTGATGATGTTGATGTCCTGGTCGTTATGAATCCGGCAGCGCTGATAACCAACCTGAAGGACTTGTTGGTGGGTGGAACGATTATTGCTGATCAGGATGCGTTTACCAGCAGGAATCTGACCAGAGCAGGGTATACTTCTAATCCGTTGGAGGATGGTAGCCTGAATGCTTATCGATTGGTCAGCGTCGACATAACAAAACAGGTTATCAGATCAGTGGAGCCCTTTGGGTTATCCCACAAATTTGCGGTTCGCTGCAAAAACATGTGGACGTTGGGCCTGGTCATGTGGCTCTTTGATCGCGATAAGCAGATAACCATTGATAATCTCAATGCTAAATTTGCTTTAAAACAAGATATTGCCAAGGCCAATATTGCCGCTTTGAATGCCGGGCATAGCTACGCTGAGACAGCTGAGCTACCTTCGGGTATCGAAGTCTATAAGATTGAAAAAGCCGAGGTCGAAAAGGGCCTATACAGGAATACGACGGGCTCCGAAGCACTCGCTTTTGGCTTAATTGCAGGCGGCCAACTGGCCGATATATCATTGACCTTTGCCTCCTATCCGATCACGCCGGCGTCTTCACTTTTGCATACTCTATCCGCGCACAAAGAGTTTAATGTCGTCACTTTCCAGGCTGAAGATGAAATTGCTGCAGCCTGTGCTGCAATCGGAGCCTCATTCGCTGGATCTTTGGGAATTACCTCAAGTTCGGGACCTGGGATCTCGTTGAAAGGGGAAGCGATTTCACTGGCTTGTGCGACAGAATTGCCCATGGTGATCGTCAATACTCAAAGAGGGGGTCCTTCAACTGGATTGCCCACGAAAACAGAACAATCGGATTTATACCAGGCTTTATATGGAAGGCACGCGGATACAACATTGCCGGTTATTGCATCATCGACCCCGGGTAATTGTTTTGATGTGGCAATAGAAGCGGTTCGTCTTGCTACTCAATTCAGTACCCCAGTCCTCTTACTCAGTGATGGTTACCTGGCCAATGCGTCAGAACCCTGGATAATCCCTGACCTGAATGACTACGAAGATTTTAAGGTGGTTCATGAAACCAATCCCGAAGGGTTCTCTCCGGCCAACCGGGATGAAGATACCCTTGCGCGAGTCTGGGCAAAGCCGGGCACACCCGGGTTAGAGCACCGCATAGGAGGAATCGAAAAAGATTTTCAAACAGGTGATATTTCCTACGATGCTGATAATCATCAGACGATGACCGATGTACGCAAGGCAAAAATCGATGGCATTGTTCGGTTTATTCCTGACCAGGAAGTGGATCTGGGAAACACCGAGGGGGAACTGGTGGTGGTCGGCTGGGGTTCAACTTATGGGGCGATTCGCCAGGCAGTGAAACGGTGTCGTGCCCGGGGGCAAGATGTCAGCCATATCCACATACGATATCTATTACCGTTGCCGGGTAATTTGGGTGAGTTACTAAAGGGATTTAAAAAGATATTAGTGCCAGAATTGAATACGGGACAATTGGTTAATGTATTGAAATCAAAATATTTAATCGAAGCAGAGCAGTTTAATAAAATTTCAGGTCAACCTTTTAAAATCAGGGAATTGATAGAAGTTATTCATACCCAATTGGGAGAAACCAAATGAATGCGCCGGAGAAGTTAACGCTCAAAGATTTTGCGACTGACCAAGAAGTGAGATGGTGTCCTGGATGTGGTGATTATGCCATATTAAAATGCGTCCAAAAATTAATGCCAGAACTCGGCGTTCCGAGGGAAAAGACAGTATTTGTGTCCGGTATAGGCTGCTCATCAAGGTTTCCCTATTATATGAACACCTATGGTTTTCATACCATTCATGGTAGAGCCCCAGCATTTGCGACCGGAATCAAACTGGCTAACCCTGAGTTGGACGTCTGGTTAGTCACAGGCGATGGAGATGGGTTGAGTATCGGTGGTAATCATATGCTGCATGTTTTGCGGCGGAATGTGGATTTACAGGTTTTGCTGTTTAATAATGAAATCTACGGTCTGACCAAAGGGCAGT
>CAZGCW010000005.1:0-3190 GCA_964524295.1 uncultured Pseudomonadales bacterium | reverse complement strand
ACATCACAACTCGGTACGCATTCACCTTCAACACCGGATGGTTCCCTGGATAAACCGTTGAATCCGTGTTCCTTTGCATTAGGCTCTGGTGCCCGTTTTGTGGCTCGTACGATCGATACGGAAACTAAACATATGACGCCTTTGCTGAAGCGTGCCCATGAGCATAAAGGGGCTTCTTTCGTGGAAATCTACCAAAATTGCCCGGTTTATAATGATGGTATATTTGATTATATCAAGGACAAGAAAACGGCTGCAGAAACCCGCCTTGTTGTTGAGCATGGTAAGCCTTTATTGTTTGGAGTTGATCATCAGAAAGGCTTGCGCCTTAATGTTCATACGTTGTCGCTGGAAGTGGTTACGCTCGGAGAAGATGGCGTGACTGAAAGTGACATTATGGTACATGATGAGACCAACAGTCGTCTGGCTCAGATGCTGACAGAATTAAAAAGTCCAGATTTTCCAGAGGCCATTGGTGTACTGTACTGCAGTCCTGAACAGTCCTATGTCAATGCCGTGCGTCAGCAGATTGAAGTGGTAAGAGCTAAGAAAGGGATTGCAGATTTCAATGAATTGCTGAGAAAAGGTCATACCTGGCAAGTTGAATAAGCCAGTTCCTGGCTGTACTCAGTGGTAGATCGATTTCTCTGTGGCGAAAGCTTTTTTTTGATTGCTTCACACAACCTGATGGTAGTCATAGGCCTGTCTTGGTCCGCTGTTAATGCTCCGTGTTTCCTCCTAGTTGTTATAAGAGATTGTCAATGCTAACTCTGGATGGTCTGTGAAGTTAGAGTTTCAGTTTGCCGTTAAAGTCGATGGATTGCTTCTACAGAGTTAATTTCCTACTGTTAACTCAGGGTGATAGCCAAGGCCCGGATTCGCGGGTTTACAACGGCAATGGGTTCTGCTTCGAAGAGGATGCTTCGTGACAGGGTCCAGGAATTCATGATTACCGCCCACACATTGCTTATTGGAAAGGGTAACAGGGAGAGAGGCCTGGCTTTTAGATAACGCTGAGCGCTTCAGTGCTGGAAGAAACCCAGGACAGAGTTGAAATAACCAGGAGGCAATAGTGTTGTCAAATTCATGGTGGTCGTGTGAAAAATCCCACCCTGAAGTTGCAACATGGTAGTCTCATTACAATGAAACCAGGCGAAGACAAGCGGGATCAGGAGAAGATAGTATGACCGACTTCAAGTCCGAAGATAACACCGGGACCATCCCAGTCCAGAAACGGCATGAAATAGATACGGTGGCGCTGGCTGAGTACATGACGGTCCATGTTGAAGGTTTTCAAGGGGGGCTGTCTGCAGAAGAATTCGCTGGAGGGCAGTCTAATCCGACGTACCTTCTCACAGGTAAAGATCAGCAATATGTCCTCAGACGGAAGCCACCTGGGGAACTTCTTAAGTCGGCTCATGCCGTGGACCGAGAGTATCGAGTATTGACGGCGTTACAGGATGCTGATGTTCCAACGGCAAGAACATACTGCCTGTGTACGGATGAATCTGTCATAGGGACTTGGTTCTACATTATGGAGTATTTGGATGGTCGAGTTATCTGGGATAGCACACATGGACCTTACTCTACGGTGGAACGAAGTGAGATCTGGGATGCTGCAAATCTTGCTGTGGCCAAACTCCATTCAGTGGACTTTGAAGCCGTTGGTTTATCTGATTATGGGAAGCATTCGGACTATATTGCCCGCCAGTTGCGTCGGTGGGGCGGGCAATATGAATATACCAAAACTGTGGAAAACCCTTATATGGATCATTTAATTGCCTATCTACAGGAAAATATTCCGCACGATGCTGACTGTAGTGTGGTCCACGGTGACCTGCAGATTGCAAATATGATGATGCATAAGGAAAATGCCGAGGTGATCGGTATTCTAGATTGGGAACTCAGTACCCTAGGTTGTCCGCTAGCCGACTTCGCCTATTTATGCCGACCCTATAGAGATGCTTTACGAGGTGCCGACCTTAAGGCGTTGGGAATTCCTTATGAGCAGGATTTTGTTGACACTTATTGCGAGCGTACAGGTCGCTCTGGAATTGACAACTGGGACTACTACCTTGCTTTTAATATGTTCAAAATGGCTGCTATTTTGCAAGGCATCGCGAAGCGGGTTGAGGATGGCACTGCGGCGAGCCAGCATGCTGAGGCAGCCGGAGCCGGTGCGTTTAATATGGCTAAACTGGCCTGGGCACAGATTGATAAAACAGTCAATCTGGATGACCTTGAGCTCTACCAGTAAGTTCTGCTCTACATTGAGTCAATTCCTGATAGTGCCGCCCATACTAAAACCCAGGTAGATCGTCCTCTGCTTGAACACCAAAGCTATTCAGCGCCATCGAGACCAGATTGTATTGCCCCACTGTGAACACGAGGTCCATCAATTGTTCCTGAGAGTAGGTTTTTTCCAGACAGGACCAGGTGGTGTCTGAAATGAAGGCATCATGATGGAGTTCATCGGTTGCTTTAATCAGTTGGGCTTCGATTTCATCCCAATTGCCGGCTTGATGGCCTTCTTTGATAGCCGAGATATCGGATTCGCTTAGCCCGCAGGCCTTTCCTATGAGTACATGTTGTCCCCATTCATAACCAGACTGGCACAACCAGCCGATTCTCAGGATTATAATTTCGCGATGTCGGGGCTCCAGACTGGATTTATGTAGTATATGGTTTGCAAATACCATCCAGCGCTTTGCTAATTTTTCATGATTAGCCAAAGTTAGAAAGATATTCTGCACTTTACCTCGCAAGATTTGGGGCGCCAGTAGCTGCCTTTGTTGTTCGGTCCAGTTTTCTTCCTGAATGGGTTGAATTCTTGCTTTTTTCAGACGCATATTGCTTTATTCCCTCTTTCTTTAGGACACTATACGAGGCCAACGGCGATTGTGTCGAGTCTGTGGCTGAGTCAATTTACTGACTCAGCTTTCCTTTGGGGGGCGCGTCCATTCAGTTTTACCCGGCCCTGTCTGTCGCTTGATAGGGTGTCATTAGGGGGCGCATTTTATTGCCGGAGGTGGTCGCGAGGTCGAGCAGTTAGGACTCGATTTTTTTGATAAAGCGCTGGATAACAGTAGCCAACCGAGCGGGTTTTTCTTCCCAGATAGAATGACTGGCACTTTTCACTTCAGCAAACTGCCCCTGGGGCAGTTGCTTAGCATATTTGAGCCCAGTGGATGGC
>CAZGCW010000004.1:22010-46717 GCA_964524295.1 uncultured Pseudomonadales bacterium | reverse complement strand
ATCATTAGTACCGGTAATCGTAAACGCCAGTTCGGCGTCAGCGCTGAGCGAAGTTGAAGCATCATCTGAGACGGTATAGGTAAACACATCAACTGCTGTCTCCCCCTGCGCCAAGGCATCCGCCGCAGCCAGGTTCGCCTGGTATTCATAGGAACCATCCGCGTGCAGGGTCAAGGTGCCATAACTGCCCTCCAGGACCGTACCCGGCGTCGTTAGATTGCCTGTCTCACTCAGCGTACCGGGCCTGATGGACGACACCAACAGAGTATCCAGGGTATCCGGGTCTTCATCATTAACCAGCACACCGCTCGCGGCATCAGCAGATACTGAACCGTCCTCAGCCAGTACCCCTGAATCCGAATTCGCTATAGGAACGTCGTTAGCCCCGATAACCTGGAACGTAAAAGTACCCGAAGCCGTTGCGCCATGCTGATCTTGAACGGTGATTGCAAAGCTGTCCGTATCGATCTCATCTTCAGAGAGAGTAATAAAGATATTACCGGGATCATAAACAACACTACCAACTGAGAGGCTGGCGCCCAGGGTTGACACACTGTCCAGTGCAACCACCGTCAATACACTGGCACCATCTGCATCAGAAAATATCGACGATATCGGTATCTCAACCAGGCCACTCGCCGCATCTATGCTGAAACTAGTCGGATCCGATTCGATCACCGGCGCATCATTGCTACCGGCCACGGTAATGGTCACGGTAGCGGTACTGGTGGCGGTGCCATCACTGACCGAATAGCTAAAGACTTCGGTACGGGTACCTGAGTCCATGTCTTGGGGTGGATTGTAGATCAGGGATTGCCCATCAGCTGAAATCTCGGCTGTGCCCGTCAGGTTTGAAGTATCTAGGCTAGCGATGGTTAAGGTATCCTGGACGTCCGTATCCGTCGCGTTATCCAGGACCTGCAGTTCCAATTGGGTGTCTTCGCTGATCTGTGCGGTTTCCGATTGCACAACAGGCGCTTCATTCTCACCCAGGTAGGTTATGGTCAGCACACCGCTCGCAATCTGCCCACCTGATTCCACCTCATAGGTAATGATCTGGGTCTCTGTCTCATTCGCACCCAGCGATAGCAGCAACGCTTGATCAGGAAAATAGGTGACGTTGCCTTGATCAACATCAAAACTGCCGGTACCCCCACTGGCACTGATCACCGTGAGTTCCCCGCTGGTATCGGGATCATCATCATTTGCCAGTAACAAACTACTGATTTCAAGCGGCGCTGTGCCGGTAATCTCCAGGGTATCCGGTTGCGTTAACGGGGGACTATCAACTGGTAAAAGCTCGATGTTGGGTTGAGCAATCATGGTCACTTGAGCCGGCATCTGCTGAGTTTCAATTGCATTCGTCTCGAAACTAGCCACTGATATCAAAGCGGGGGTCGCTTGATTGACTGAACTCAGGTTTTCCAATGACTGGGACGAGCCCGGCGAATTAGCAGGGCCATCGTTAGAAGGCCCCTGCTGCTGACCCTGGCCGTCACCAGGGCCAACCGTGTTGTTGCTCTGGGTTGCATTGCCTGCCTGGGTACCCGCAACGCCATTTCCAGCCATACCCCCGGGACCCTCACCTGGCTGATCCATGTTATTGGCGGGATTAACGCCAGGACCAGGGCCATCCCCAGGGCCCGGTGGTGGCAAAAGCGACTGCTCCAGGATAATCTCCACTTCTTGCGGTGGTTCTGGACTAAATGCCGGGACGCCATTGAGTATGACAATGGCAGTATTACCCGGCTCAACCAGGGTAACTGGATTTTCACCGTTCAAATCGGTGATTTCCAAGATGCCTGACCGATGGACGACGACGGTCTGACCGTCGGGACTGACGCTACCCTCAAGCTCACTCCCTCTAACCCCGATGATGGCGCTTGGTGTTGTCAGCCTCGTATGGGCTTGATTGAGATTGGCCGACATCTCCGCAATTTCACCACTCTTATAGTAAAACCCGCCGACGCGGATAGTCGCATCAAACTGGCCCTGTCCAGCGGTCTCATCAAACGTGAAATCATCAAGCGCTACTTCGCCACTCTGGCCGAGATGAAAGCGGGTACCGTCCAGCATTTCCGCCTTAACAAAACTACCCGCCGCAGTGAGAATGACGTCGCCCTTATAGAGGATATCGCCCTTGGATAGCGTATCCTGCGTGCCATCAGCGTGACGGACCGTGACCGTACCCACCACCAAAGTAATGGTACCAATTTCAGTTAAAGCGGCCCCCGAGGGTGCGGGTCCAGCAAACAGCACCTCATCGCTGAAGGCTCTAGGGAATAACGACTCAACCATAGCGGGGGTTAGGCTCGCACCATTGGCAAGCACCAGATTTGGCGGGGGTTCAAACGAGAAGTAATCTGCTACGGTAACCTTATCACCAGCAGGATTGGTAATAACGAGGTCAAAGCCATCCTGACTGAAAACACCATAAAGCAAAAAAGAAGCGTCCGGGAGACTATACTCCGGAATAAACGGTGCTTGACTAGCCTCGACTGAAGCATCTTGCCGAGCATCTGGAACTACTGGTTTCATCATGACAATTCTATTGTCCCCTTACGCACCCAGTCCGGATGGGAATATGGACGATCACGATCAACAACTTACCTTTTACCCACTATGAATTCGCTGGGACAGTCTGCCGACAGTCGACGCACCCACACCTATTTTTATCATACAGGAATAATAAACCATTTGTTAATTTAAAGTTAAATTTAAATAAAGAGCAATTAATTCAGAATGATTCCATTTGAAGCTTATTCATAGGATACTCACCCATTCGTAAATGAGGTCACATCTGGATATGTCATTCGCCCTGATGGTTTTAGTATTAGGCCTTACATTACTGGTTTTCAGTGCGGACTGGTTTATTGAAGGTTCGGCTGCCACAGCAGCACATCTGGGGATTCCTCCACTGTTAATCGGCCTGGTGATAATCGGTTTTGGTAGCTCCGCACCGGAAATGCTCATTTCTGCACAGGCAGCCTTACAAAACAATCCAAATCTGGCGCTTGGTAATGCGGTTGGCTCTAACATAACCAATATAGCTTTGATATTAGGCTTAACGGCTCTGATCAAGCCCATCACGATTTCTGATCAAATCCTTCGAAGAGAATTACCCATTTTTGTTCTTATCTCCAGCACCAGTTTCCTGCTCATTGCTATAGACCAAAGATTACAATTTACTGATGGGATTATTCTCATGATTGGCTTTGCTGTCGCCATGGCGTGGATGATCTTTGCCGGTATCAGAGAAAAACCCCGTCTAACAACGCCCTCAGAAGCCCAAAAATATCCCTTGCTCGCTTCGATTACACTGATGTTGCTCGGTTTTCTGTTATTACTTGGAAGTTCGCGCGCTATCGTCTGGAGCGCTTCCGAAATTGCTCAGGCCTTCGGCATCAGCGATCTCATTATCGGGCTGACCATCGTCGCCGTTGGTACATCTTTACCGGAACTTGCCGCTACCATTACGGCGGTAAGAAAATCGCTCTACGATTTAGCGCTGGGTAACATCATCGGCTCAAACATATTTAACGGCTCCATTGTGATTGCGATTACTGGACTCATTTCACCGACCCCAGTGGAACCCGAGCTTATTTACAGAGACCTTCCTGTGATGCTATTCCTAACCATCAGCCTCTTCGTAATGGGGACCCGTATTATTTCCATTTCACCCGGGATCATAAGCCGAAAAGAAGGTTTTATATTCGTACTGATTTATGTGTGCTACAACGGTTTTCTAGCCAGCACCTTACTCTGATTCTGTCTATACAAATAAGCCCTTCGCCAGTCTAACCGGGTCTTGTTCCAGCCTTTCATCAGCACAAAACCTGTTCCTGCTTGTCAGCCATGCAGCCAATGCGGTGCCCCTATACCTGCCCACGAGGAAGGAAATCCGGACGCAGGCTAGACAAAAAACTTGATTTTTCGCTTGTAGCTGCGGCTCATTTTCAAAATGGTGCCCGATAGTAGTTCTAACTGATATTCCCCATTCATATGACTCCGGATCTTATGAACTAACGATACATTCACCAGCGTGCTTTTGTGAATTCGCTGAAACTGCTCCGGATCAAGCAAGGCTTCCAGTTTTTTCATGGTCATACGCAACACATGGACCCTATCGTCAGCATGGATACACATGTAATCTCCGGCAGCATCAACCCATTGAATCGCCTTAACAGGAAGCCGTGTCGTAACAGCACCATCTTTTATTGACAATGTCTCGGTATAGCGCTGCTTGCTGACAAGGCCTTGTTGAACACTTTCAACAGAAGGCGGGTGGGTTAATTCATGCAGCACTTCCAGCAAACGCTTTGTTTCCACCGCGTCAAGTTGTTGTTGCAATCGTTGCCGGGCCAACTCAAGGGCCTCCGACAACCTTGATGTAGAAACGGGTTTCAGCAAATAGTCAACCGCATGTAACTCGAATGCCTTAACCGCGTATTGATCAAAGGCAGTAACAAAAATCACCATGGGCCTGTTTTCATCCAGTAACTGACTAACCAATTCAATACCGCTGATCTTCGGCATATTAATATCGACGAGCATTAAATCTGGTTTGACTCGCGAAAATGCCTCCATTGCTTGTTCAGCGCTGGCACATTCGGCGACCACCTCCACATTTTCAATTTCGTTGAGTCTGGTTATCAGCCCCTGTCGAGAGATAGCCTCATCATCGATGACCGCCACTGTTAATTTAAGACGACTCATATTGCTGACTTCATGGCGACAAAAGGGAGACGCAGGCTGACACATAACCCACCGAGTTCAGCCCGGGAGAATTCTAGACACCCCAAATCCCCATAAAGGTGATATAGCCGTTTCCGGGTGTTTTTTAAGCCCAATCCTGAATCAGCCTGATTTTCTTCACCTTGGGTCAGATCGGCCAATAATCGGGAGTTCAATCCAGGGCCATCATCTGACACTTTCAGTAATAACGTCTTATCCTCTAAAACTGCTGACAGCACAATTCTTCCACCGGTCTCTCGATCTGCAACCGCAAATTTGATGGCGTTTTCTACTAAAGGTTGAAATATCAGGCTAGGTACTTCGGCATTCATCACCTCTGCTGCAATCTCGGTCACCACTTGCAGCCTTTCGGCAAATCTCACTTTTTCTATATCCAAATACAGTTCGGTTGCTCTTAGCTCATTTTCCAAACTGTTTAATCCCATGGGGTCTTCTTTAAGTGAATAACGCAGGAATTCGCTCAATTTATGCACCATAGCATCGGCTCTTGCCGAGTCCTTAACCACAATCAATGTACTAATGGCGTTCAGCGTATTAAACAGGAAATGAGGATTCAGCTGATAACGGAGCATCTGCAACTGAGCATCGATGACCGCACTTTCAGCCCGGATGCTCCTTTGTGTCTCAAGGGCTAACAAGCGGTAAAACTTCAACCCAAAATATAGCCCACTCCAACACAAAATCACAAAATAGGAATAGCCTAAAACACCGGCAAAATAAGAGCTAATTCCAAATTCATAGACAGATTCATATTCTGAAAGATAAGCAATTTGTGAATAATTCTTTATCGGTTGCCAGATCAAGGCAACCAAAAGAGACCCCAAAAGTATGGTCATCAATCGAACACTGATGGGCCGCATCCACACCCATTGATAACAATAACGAAGCATCGCAGTCAGCAAAAAGCCGGCACCCGCATCGAACACCAGCATGAGAATTCTTTCGATCGGTTGATTCCAGTAGGTATCCCTGAGCGCAAATAAAACCAGCCAACCCAACCAGCCTGAAAACTGAAGCGACCAGAATAGTCGCCCTCCTTCGGGGAAAAGAGGATCTCGACCTTCATGGCCTTTGACGAGTTTTCCTACACTACTCAAAGTGGAGTCGCTGTGCATCATAGTTTAAGCCCTGCCAGCCCTTTCTGGGGTTACACCCAGAGCTCAGTTGCCTTACCGTCACTAATCCAGCCCAGAAGATGAACCCAGAAATGAATAGCAGTTGAAATCGCGGGACTGGTGCAACCTCTAGTCAAAAAGTGTATCAAATTCTCTACTGGAATTACTGGTGCGGGCAGCCTGAATACTACGAGCTAACACAGGAATACCCCTTTTAATCAACTCATCTGGAACATGACCAAATGCCAAACGAAGATAGGGCACCTCCTTGCGCTCAACATGGAACTCTTTTCCAGCTGCAAAATAAAAATTACTGTCTGCCGCAATCTGTCTCAATTTATCCATATCAGTGTCATCGGGCAACCGAACCCAGACAAAAAGCCCGCCAACCGGGACAGACCAGACACAGGTTTCTCTGAGTGTATCCTTCAGCATGCCGCAAACCAGGTCACGTTTAGACTTGAGAACCGGATTGGCCGTATCACAATGTTCCCAGATCCCATTTTTATAAAACTTTGCCAGCACAGCAGCAGCAAAATAGTTACTTCCTGCATCAAACCGCTGGCTAACTATATTATTGAAGTGGGGCTGCCTGGCAAGCAAATAACCCAATCTGACTCCGGGTGCGAATATCTTCGATAGCGAGCCAATATAAATTTGCTGTTCGGAATCATCCATTGCATATAACGAAGGGACTTTAGGGCCATCGAAATGGACATCACCGTAACAATTATCCTCGACTATGGGTAACTGATATCGGCCTGCTATTTCAAGTAATTGCCTTTTCCTATCCAGGGGCATACAGGTGCCCGTCGGGTTTTGATACGTTGTCAGGGTATAAATGAATCGCACTTTCCTACCGGCACTGTGCAGCTTGTCAAGCGTGTCGGATAAGGCATCCATACGCATGCCCTGCTCATCCATGGCAACGCCAACCATAGTCAAACCGATCCCTTTATAGGCTCCGATGGTACCACTATAGGTGTACTCCTCGGTAATAACGACATCTCCAGGTGCCTGCATTAATGCCTGTCCAGCCAAAGTAACCGCCTGCATGGAACCATTCATCAGGGCGATCATTTCCGGGTCAACTGCCACCCCCTCTCGTTGCGATTCTCGCTCCGCCATTAGCTGGCGCAATCCAGCATGTCCTTTACCGCCTGGATAGCGATTAAATGCATCATGTTCGTCTTCTATGGCTGCGATTGCAGCCTCCCTGAAAGCATCGACAGGGAAGGTTTCTGGGTTTGTCTGGCCTATGGCAAAATCATAAACTTCCATCATCACTCCTTGTAATGGTTCGCATAAAAAACGAGTTTCTCAAGACCTTCCTGTAATCGCGCATGCGACAGTGCAAAGCAGACCCTAATATATTGCTCATTACCCGGCCCAAAAGTAAAACCCGGTGCTGCACCTACATTTTCCTGATCTAACAATCCCTGACAAAAAGCACGGCTCGAAGCGATCCCGTCGATTTTCGGAAAAGCATAAAAAGCACCCTGGGGTGGGGTCAGTTTTATTCTCGAACAGGAGGCCAGAATTTCGTTCACCAGCAATGAACCCTTTAGGTATTTTGCATTGAGTGCGGCGATTACGGAGGCTGATCTTTCCAGTGCAACAAGGCAACCTTCTTGAACAAATGGCGGTGTACCCGTGTTAAAACACTCTGACAATACGGCCCACTGGATGGCCGCATCCTTGGCGGTGACAACCCAGCCGGCCCGCCAACCCGTCATGGCGAAGGCTTTTGAAAATCCGTTAACAATCACGATCGGATCATCATCCCTGGCCAATTCAAGAAAAGAAGGCGCTACTTCCGCACTGAATACCGCCCGGTGGTAAACCTCGTCAGCCAATAAGAGAATCTCCTTCTGACGACAGAATTCAAGCAAAGTTGTTTGCTGATCACGATTCATCACCCAGCCAGTCGGGTTGCAGGGAGAGTTGATATAAATCAACCTTGTTTTTGGCGTCACCGCGGCAAACAATGCTTCCAACTCCAGAGACCAGGCATGAGTGGACTCATGCTGACGAACGGTGACAATATCGGCTCCAGCGACCCGACAAGCGGTTTCAATATTAGGCCAATAGGGCCCAACCAACAGTGCCTCATCTCCTTGGGTCAGGGCCATTTGCACCGCGATCGTAACCCCCATCATAGAGGACCCCGGAACGGATATACGTTCCGGATCAATCCTTAATCCGTAGATTGACTGCAGATAATCACCAATACCCGCTCTAAGCGAATATTTACCACGCGTATTGACATAAAAGGTATCACCTTCCAATAATGCATTCGCACCCGCTTCACGGATAAACTCCGCAGTCGGTTCATCGCCCTCGCCAAACCATAGAGGAATTACGGATTGATCGCCCAACCTCGGTGTTGCGAGTCCGGTTATGCCATTTTGCTGCATAGCAGCAATCGCTGGTCTTACACCTTTCAAATAAGACTCCTCTAAGAAAATTTTTATCGGGATTTAATTTAGCGGTTTTGACTATCGCGGGGATTGTTCCAAATATCTCGGGTAATTTTCCACAGCCCGGATGGTTGCCGGGCCATTATCCACATATGACGACTGATGGACCGAATCGGCGCGGCTGTGGAATCCTGTTTAGCAACTAAATAACCATCGAAACTTAGTCGCGCAAATCCCCAGTCTTCAAACACCCGCAGTTCGTCAATGGTGGACTCCTGCTCAAACCTGAATTTACCGGTAAAGTTGTAAAACTTCCGAGCCTCGGTCATGCCGACGTCTCCGAACCTTGAAGGCATCATCCAGACTGCATCCTCCGAGAACAAGTCAAAATAAGACTCAAAGTTATCGGATTGCAGGCACCTTATAGCCTCCAGTATCAATTCTCTGGCGGCATCCTCTTCAACTGACTGCCGAACAACGGATGTTGACAAACCCCACCCCAATGTTGTTTTTTTAAATAGTAGCGGATTCAGCTCAGAAATGATATTTACAACGGTCTGGCAATGATTCATTTGTTCCCACACAAGTAGCTTAGTTATTATGATTCTCTTATCAAAAACCCAACAAGATCTGTCGATGACCTACCCTAGATATGCTGGACTGATGGTACTGTCTCTTTTAGCGCTACTCTTTGTTACCGGGTGTTCGTCAGACCTGCCAATCAATATCGTTGAGAATCGCTACCGTAGTCCAACATCACAATTCCTGATAACAGAACCTGGCCTGCGGATCCATTACCGCGACGAAGGTGACCCGGAAGGTCAGCCGATCGTTTTAATCCATGGTGCCTTCTCATCACTACATGCCTTTGAGGCCTGGAGGGCTATTCTGGGAGACCAGTACAGAATCATAAGCCTTGACTTACCTGGACATGGCCTCACAGGCGCCACCCCAGATGGTATTTATTCAAACACCATTCACCTGCAGGCAGTCAACTCAGTTACTCAGCACTTGGAACTTGGTCGGTTCACGCTCGGCGGGCATTCAATGGGTGGCGGGGTCAGTTGGCGCTACGCACTTCAATATCCAGAGCGCATCGAAGCGGTTATATTAATAGCCAGTTCAGGACCAGCGCGTTGGCATTCCAATTCCAGACCGCATGAAAATGCGTCGCAAAGACCCAGAGCCACACAGTTGCTCGAGCACAAATGGTTCCGAGCAGTGGCAGGAAACATCAATCCTTATTACCTGGTTAAATGGGGCCTTGCTAGTGCTTATCACCAGCAACAGCACCTCACTGAAGCCGTTACTCGACGATATACTGATATGATATTAAGAGCAGGGACTCGCAAAGCTATATTAGCCCGATCCCGGACCCGTCAGAATAACGACAAAGTGGGGCTGGATCCGGCTCTCTTAAAACAACCCGTCTTAATACTATGGGGGCAAGAAGACCGCTGGATTGATATCTCTATGGGCCAACGCCTGGCGAGCCGCATAGCCAATAGTCAGTTGATCATTTATCCTGACGTAGGTCACCTTCCCATGGAAGAGATACCCAGTGTTTCTGCAAAAAGTGTGCGAGACTTCCTAAATGAGCTCAACCCAGGGAGATGATCCAATTTGGTTAGCGAGCAGGTGTTAAAGTGAAAATATCAAAACTTCCTATCAAAGAAGCCAAATTGAGCAATGCTGGCGGCCTTGATTTCCTTCTACTGGGCTGCGGCTCAGCATTTGCTACCACCCTGCATCAGACAAATATCCTATTGATCAAAGAGAATCACCATCTGCTCATCGATTGCGGTACGCGCTGCACCACTGCCTTGCAGAAAGTTGGCCTGAGACTGCCTGATATCCAGATGTTTCTTATTACGCATAGTCACGCAGACCATATCGGAGGCTTAGAGCAAGCCCAACTCCATGGTCGATACGTCACCAAAAAAAAGCCGAGCATGGTGATCACCCCAGAATACCAGGACATTCTATGGAACCAGTCTTTTCGGGGCGGAGCAGAACAATCAGAAGTAAAGCGACTCTCTTTCTCGGACTTCTGGAATATTATCAGGCCAGAACCATTAGTTGGTTTCGATCGAGACTGCTGGCAAACCACGATTGGTAATATCGATATAAAAATGTTCCGCACCAAGCACTTCCCTGACCAGGCTAAATCATGGCAGGATTCTGCCTGGAGCTGTGGCATCCTGGTTGATGATCGTGTTCTGTTTACGTCCGATACTCGATTTGATCCCGAATTACTGGAGCAATTTGATAGTAGATTCAATATAGAGGTGATCTTTCACGACTGCCAGTTGTTTACCGGTGGAGTCCATACTGGCATCGAAGAATTAACAGGCTTACCAGAGACGCTACGGCGAAAAATCGTCCTGGTTCACTATGGTGATAATTGGCGCGACTTTACCATGCTGGCAAGCAAGGCAAATTTCCACTCTTGGGGAAAACAGGGCCACGCCTACCATTTTAGTGATTAGGACGGCCAAATATCCTGGTTCACCAGGGTGATAATGGGCTCGGCTTTACCGAGCTGACCACTGAGTCTAACTTCTACTCTCAGGCAGACAGGGTTACCCCTACCATTTTAATTAGGGGGACTGCCCTCCAAACCCTAGCCTTAAATGCGCCAATGTGGTTAACTTGCCGGCACATTTTTACCCAATTAACGAGCATGTAAGGAGCAAACTATGGGTTTATTGGATGGCAAGGTCGCTGTGGTCACAGGCGCAGGCGGTGGACTTGGTGAAACGCATGCACTGCTACTAGCAAAAGAAGGAGCTGCTGTTGTCGTTAATGACCTGGGAGGCAGTCGAGACGGTTCTGGTGCAGGTAATGCCATGGCTGATGTTGTTGTGGAGAAAATCATTTCCGCAGGAGGACAGGCTGTTGCTGATTATGGCAATGTCGCTAATGAAGACGATGCCAATGCCATGGTCAAAAGAGCTGTTGATAGCTTCGGGAAAATCGACTTCATGATTGCTAACGCCGGGATTCTAAGAGATAAATCGTTCAAAAATATGACTAATGATATGTGGGATATTGTCATTGATGTCCACCTCAGAGGAACCTATCTGACCGTCAAAGCTGCCTATAACCAGATGCTCGAACAGAATACGGGTGGCAGCATTGTCGTGACCTCTTCGACTTCGGGACTTCTAGGTAATTTTGGTCAATCAAACTATGGTGCTGCTAAAGCAGGCATTGCTGGTTTCGCGCGCTGCCTTTTCCAGGAGGGCCTGAAATACGGTATCCGAGTAAACGTATTAGCACCGGCTGCATGGTCACGGTTAACCGAGGATATTTTCCCACAGGGGCAAAACATGGAAGAACTACTCTCCCCTGATAAAGTATCTCCGCTGGTAGTATGGTTGGGCTCCGATGATGCTAAAGAGGTTACCGGGCGCACCTTTCTTGTAACGGGAAACAACGTTCAGCTCTTATCCTGGCAATCTCAAACAGTCTGTCAGAAAGATAACACGGAAGGGCCCTTTGAGGTGGCTGAAATTGGTGACGCCGTCAGAGCTAATTTCGAACACTGGCCAAAAGGTATTCAACCGACCTCCAGACCCTTTCAATAACAGTCTGAAAAACTAAACTAACAGGGTGGCCCAGCCACCCTGTTAACGATCAGGGGATTTGCATGGAAAATCAATATGGTGATATAGAAGTTACTCGACTCGAAAACTATGTGGTTACCTGTGAAATTAAGCGGGGACCCAATAACTTCTTCGACCAACATCTCATAGCAGATATGGCGGATTGTTTTACCGACATAGATAATGACCCAGATGCCAGGGCCATCGTCCTATGCTCCCAGGGCAAGCACTTCTGTGCAGGTGCAAACTTTGCATCTTCCAGCAGGGATAGCGACGTCCAAACACGCTCGGCTGACCGTCCTAATCCGCTGTATACAGAAGCGGTACGACTGTTCCGTTGCAAAACCCCGGTGATTGCTGCCGTACAAGGTGCTGCCGTCGGTGGTGGCTTTGGATTAGCTGTGATGGCCGACTTCAGGGTTGTATGCCCTGATACCAGAATGACCGCCAATTTCGTAAAACTGGGATTCACACCCGGGTTTGGTTTAACTCACACCCTCCCTAGAATTATTGGGGTCCAGAAAGCCAATATCTTATTTCTCACCGGTCGTCGCATCGACGGGGCGACTGCTTACGATTGGGGCCTGGGTGATATCATGGCAGAAACGGTGGAAGTAAGAGCCAAAGCGATTGAACTGGCCGCTGAAATCGCCATTAATGCCCCCCTTGCCGTCTCAGAAGTCCGCGAACAGGTTCGACCCGGGCTGGCCGATGCTGTGCAGGCAGCAACCGACATAGAAGGCGTAGCGCAATTTCATCTGCAGCGTACCGCTGATCACAAAGAAGGCGTTAAAGCCGTTTCTGAAAGACGACCTGGGAATTTCACCGGCCGCTAAAGCATCGCTTTGCATTCGTATGGCTTGAGCCTAATACCGAAACAGGTCCGCCATAACACTCGGTTCTCAGATGACGAAACAATCCTGACTACGCCGAGGTAATGGCGTTTCCGCTATCGTTACCGTATCTGTCGCAGAGAAACCTAAGCAGCTTAGTATTAAATGATATAGTCCATTGCCTATCTATAAAAAACCATGTCAATATGACGAGTGAATTTAGATCTGTCCGCCATCGGAATGCCTCTTTGTGACCAGTTGGTCACAAAGAGGGGATGTGCTACTATCAATCAAGTCGATTAGGATTTACTGTTCTATGCCAACACTTGCCCATTACTTATCGTCCTCTCTTGCCCGTGCCAGATACCTAATCATACTGATGACCCTGATGCTGAATCAGCTCAGCTTAGCCGCTGACCAAGAGATGACGACAGCCAAACAAATCATCGATGAAATGGAAAACATGTACCGGGGAAATTCCAGTGAAGCCTCCATTACCATGCTGATAGAAACGCCCAACTACCAGCGAAAGCTAACCATGCAAAGCAAGACATTGGGGGAAGAAAGAGCCTTTTTCCGAATCCTGGCACCGAAAAAAGACCGTGGCGTAGCGACCCTGAAACGAGGCCAGGAAATGTGGAATTACTTCCCAAAAATAAACAAGGTTATGAAAGTTCCGCCCTCCATGATGATGGGGTCCTGGATGGGGAGTGATTTCACCAATGACGATCTGGTCAAAGAAACCTCTCTGGTCGACGCCTACGCACTGTCACTGGCTGAAAACGAAACTGAATATCTCATCACACTGACGCCATTGGAAAGCACCGTGACCGTCTGGGGCAAGATCGACTACATCGTTTCTAAATCGCCGCTGCTACCGAAAGCTCAACTATTTTATGACGATGACCAGGTCAGAGTCAGGGAGATGATCTTTCTTGAACCCAAAGAGTTTGATGGCAGACTAATGCCTTCGGTCATGGAAATGCGGCCATTAAACAAGGAAGGTCATAGAACACGCGTTATTTATGAATCAATGACCTTTGACGAAGAGATGATTACTGAAGACACCTTTTCCCTGCGAAATCTAAAAAGCCGCTTTTAATGCTGATCCTCCGCTTAGCGCTTAGAAATCTGCTGCGTCAGAAACGACGCACCCTACTGACCGGCCTGAGTATGACCGGTGGTTACATGCTGTTTGTACTCTCCATGTCACTGGTAGAAGGATCCTGGGGAAATATGGTCGAGCTGTTTACGCTGGATCATACCGGCCATGTCCAGATCCATAAAGATGACTATCTCGATCATCCCAAACTGTTTAAAACAATCCATGAAAGGCAGGCCCTGGAATCAAAATTAGGTTCGAACGAAGAAGTGATTGGTTTTGCCCCTAGAATCTACTCAGCCGCACTAGCTTACGGCGACGAAAAAACCGCGCCGACCCGAATTATAGCCGTTGATCCCAAACAGGAACCCAGCGTCAGTCGATTACGCGAAAAAGTGCTCTCGGGCAGTTATTTCAATACAACTTTGAATGAGGATGGATATTTTCAAGCCATGATCGGAGAAAGCCTGGCGACCAAGTTAGGCATGCAGGTGGGCAGCGAACTCGTGCTTATTTCCCAGGGCGCCGACGGATCCATTGCCAACGACATATTTATTATCTCTGGCATTGTCGGAAACAAAAATTCCTTTAATAAAATGACCACGTTCCTACCGTTAAATGCGGCCCAGAAATACCTGGCACTATCAGACACTGTTCATGAATATCCGATCAGGCTGGACTCTCCCGATGACAATATTGAATTCGTCGAAACCCTTGAGTTAGATAACCTACGCCTGACCGTTTCCACCTGGCAGGAAGTTGAATCCACCTTCTACCGCACCATGCTATCAGACAAACAAGGCAATCAGTTTATGATGGTTCTGGTAACCTTCCTGGTGTTTATTGCCGTGCTCAATACGGTACTGATGGCCGTACTGGAAAGGACTCGAGAGTTTGGCGTTCTCCGGGCCATTGGCTGCCGGCCATTAGAACTGGCAAAACTCATTGTCCTGGAAACTACCCTGCTCGCGTGTTTCAGTGTCATCATCGGACTGATTCTAATCGCGCCCGTTATTTACTGGTTTACTGTTGTCGGAATTAAAATGGCAATGGCAGTCGATATGGGCGGGATTTTGTTTGACACCATGAGAGGAGAATTTTCAACCTATGTCTTTTTCACCCCCATGGCTTTCATCGTTGCCGCAGCTGGTTTAATCAGCATACCACCTGGACTCAGAGCCGCTAGAATACAGCCACGAGACGCTCTGGGGAGCCACTAATTATGCTCATACTGCGACTGGCGTGGAGAAACTTGTTCAGGAATATCAGAAGGACTGTATTAACCTGCCTGTTGATTGCCAGTTCTTTGCTCACCATTATCCTGATGGATGGCCTTATGCTAGGGATGATTGATGTAATGATCGGTAGCCTGACCCATACGCTGGAAGGTGAGGCCCAGATTAACGGCAAAGGCTTCCGAGACGACTTCGAACCCAGCATTCGCCTCCGCAATTACCAGGAAATACAACAGGAACTGATGCATGATCCCGTGATACAAGGATCTTCGGCGCGTATTATTATCGGAGCCATGATTGCATCGACAAACCATAGTTCAGGCGCTTTAGTCTATGGCGTAGACGCTTCCACAGAAACCAGCGTCAGCAAAATTGCGGACGCAGTCTATGCTGGAGAATTCCTCTCTGGCAAAGAGCGTGAAATCATGCTCGGCCGTCCAATGGCGGAGTTGCTCGAAGTTGAAATCGGCGATCGCCTGGTACTTACCTCATCCACGGTAGATTCAAAAGAAATTGTCCAGGAACTGTTCAGGCTAAGCGGACTATTTGAATTTGGCCCAGAATCTCTGGATGAAAACCTGATATTCATTAATCTTGATAAAGCCCAGGCCCTTTTCGAGTTACCCGGGTCAGCTCATCAGATTGCGATTCGTTTTAATCAACCCGAACAGGCAAATGACCCGGATCTTGATTTATACAAATCCTTTAACAATGACTCAATTGAAGCCAATGGCTGGCTCGCACTTCAGCCAACCATGGGCGCTATGCTTGAAATGACAGGTTATAGTACCTTCATTGTCGGTAGCATTTTGTTTCTGCTCGCCTCTCTTGGAATCATAAACTCGATGTTTATGTCAATTTACGAACGCATTTACGAATTTGGTGTACTCAAGGCCGTGGGGACGCGTCCAGCCAATATAATCAAGCTCATCCTGACCGAAGCTTTCTACTTAGCGTTGATCAGTTGCTTCTTCGGCATGATTTTTGGTTACATTATCAGTGTCTATTTTTCCACAAACGGAATCCCCATGGGACGTATGGAGATGTCAGGCATCGTACTGGACGGTAATATGAATACTATACTGATGCCTTACCAATTTATTAGCTTCCCAATCTATGTCACGCTGTTAACACTCATCGCAGCAATCTATCCCGCTCTGTTTGCATCAAGAATCGTGCCTACAGAAGCATTGCAAAAAGCATTGTAGGAGCACGCTATGAATCCTCTCATCAACACAGTCACCGTCAGCAGAATATTTGGCGAAGACGAGGCAAAGGTGACCGCCCTTGATCAGGTGTCCCTATCGATCGAAGCCGGCGAGTTCACGGCCATTGTCGGACCATCGGGTTCAGGGAAGTCAACTTTATTGCATCTCATTGGCGGACTGGACAAACCCGATTCTGGAACCGTGGAACTCAACGGCGAGAATATTGCTAATATGTCGGGTAACAAACTGTCTGATTTTCGACGCGACAATATCGGTTTCATTTTTCAAGCCTATAACCTCATTCCAGTTCTTTCCGCAGCCGAAAATATTGAATATATTATGTTACTTCAGGGTATTACGGCAGCGAAGAGACGAATCCGAGTCAAGGAGATGCTGGACATTGTTGGATTAGCAGGCCTAGAAAACCGCCGGCCTGCCCAATTATCAGGAGGGCAACAACAAAGAGTTGCCGTAGCAAGAGCAATGGCGACCAACCCGTCCATCATCCTTGCTGACGAACCAACAGCCAATCTGGATTCTAAAACCGGCATCAGTTTGCTCGAGGTTATGAAAGAATTAAACCAGACTAGAGAGATGACTTTTGTCTTTTCTACACACGATGAAAAAATTATTCAACGCGCTCGGCGGCTAGTCTATTTGAGAGATGGATCCATCGAGAAAGAAGAATTCCAGTCACAATGAGGGCACCTCATTGCCTAAAACAGTAGCGGGGTTTATTGCATTTCTGACCTGGATGAGTGTAGCAACCCCTGCGTTAGGGCTTGACCTTAACTTTCAAGGTTACCTCAAGTCCTATCTAATTTCCCAGGAAGCGCAGTCAGGTTCATTTTACAACCTGCCTAGCCAGGTTAGTTCACAAAACAATCTGCGCTTAATGCTGGATGTTTTCAGCCCACAGGCAGTCTGGCAAATTCATTACGAAATAAGCCCACAACTAAGTTCGCGGACCAGCAACCCGTTTGCAATGACTTCCGGGCCCGGCATGCCAGGCTATCGATGGACCGATCTGGACCCACTGCTTGCCACCTCTGGAGACAAAAAATCGGTCCTCCAAAATCTGGATCGATTCAATGTCCAGTTCCAATTCGCCGATGGAGACTTAACCATTGGCAGACAAGCCATCACTTTTGGCTCCGCCAGAATGATCAATCCAACCGATGTATTCCTGCCCTTTAGCCTTGGCACCCTGAATACTGAATACCGAATCGGAGTCGATGCCGTTCGCTATCAAAAAGCGTGGGGCGAACTTGGAGAACTGGATATAGGCTTCGTTTCAGGGGACGGCGCCCAGGGTGAGAACTCGGCTGCATTTCTCCAGGCAAAGCAAAATCTGGGTGGTAAAGACTTCAAATTCAGTCTCATTCGATTCGCTGAACAAAACCTCGTCGGCGGTGGACTAGAGACCGCCATCGGCAATTTCGGGTTTTGGCTGGAAATCGCTTCTGTCAGTGGCCTAAGCGACTATCAAAGGGGGTCTGTCGGTTTTGATTATGCATTTACAGCAAATACTTTTGCGATGATCGAGTATCACATCAGTAGTGCCGGGACTACGGACACTGATCAATATCTCAATCACTTTGAAAGCCTGTCCTTTACAACCGGCGGCGTGTTCCTGCTAGGCGAACACTACATCATCGCGAGTCTCTCACAGACTTTATCACCCCTCTGGCAAGCATCTGCGCAAACCATCATTAACTTAGACGATGATTCATCCTTCACCATGTTGTCCACCAATTTCAACTTAGCAGAAGATTTTTATCTGGACTTTGGTGTCTATCTGTTCAGCGGCAAAGGACTCAAGATCAGTGACAATCAGAATCAAATTCTCCTTGGATCAGAATACGGCGCCAATCCCAATACTGCTTTTGTCAGCATTCGCTTTTATTTTTAATGCGCCGCTGCAGGCAACTGTCTTACTTTGACCTTTCTTAATCACTGACCTGACGACCATGGCATCGATCAATCACTTCATTACTAAGCTAACAACCTCTCTACCTAGCTAACTTCCTAGACAACTTCCTAGATAATTTGCTAGATAACTTGCTAGATAACTTGCTAGCGAATTACCGAGTAAGTACCTAACTAATGACTTGTCTGATTGACTCAATACGCTATGGTACCCGTAGAGACAATGTACACAGGAGGTCTACCCATGCCCGATCGTCCTACATCTGAACCCAAACAATTTGTACAATCTGCGGTGGTAATGCAGGTCACCGACGTGATTAAGAGTACCCAGTACTATCAAGATATACTGGGTTTCAATTGTGACTATGTCAGCGACGGCTACGGTGTTGTCTGGCGAGACAACGCCGCAATCCATTTTGGCAAGTCTGATGAAACGCAAACCGGTTTAAGACTGTTTCATTGGTTACTGGATGTTGATCATTTCTACCAAGAAATCAAACAAAGAGGCGCAAAAATCACGATAGAAATTGGTGATAGAGACTATCAATTGAGAGATTTCGGAGTCGAAGATATTAACGGTGCACTGCTCATATTCGGGCAAGACATTTACTGACCGTAATCAAAAATTACCGCTATGATTTGCCATGCCCTTCAATTCTGATGTAACCAATTGAAACGATTTCCAGCCGCTCAGGAGTCCATAGAATGGCCGTTGTTTGAAGCCCTTACAGCACTTCCTGAGTTCCTGACACTGACGTTAATATTCGGTATGATCAAGCCAACAATAGTTTCCTTCATAGTCAAATAAGATAGGTAAGAAATGGCATACCAATGGAGTTATGGCGATATTCTCAGGGAAATCGCCAGGGTTATCCCAGCCGACCGACCTGCGCTCATTCACGGCGAGCGCGTTATAAACCAGGCTGACTTTGCTGCTCGTACCAACGCGCTCGCCCGGGCATTTCTCGACGCCGGTGCTGTACCCGGTGATAAAGTCGCCTTCTATATGCGAAACTGCCCTGAATATAGCGAGGGTATTGCTGCCGCTTTTAAAGCCAGCCTGACCCATGTGAATGTGAATTATCGGTACATCGAGCACGAACTGGTTTACCTTTTCGATAATTCTGATGCCACCATTGTTATGTTTCAAAACGAATTCAAAGAAACAGTCGACCTCATCAGGGACCAGTTACCAAAAGTTAAACACTGGATTGAGGTTGTTGACAGCGAACATGAAGGCCCTGTCGAAGATTCACCTTATGAGCTTCTAATCGATAAAACGGATGCGAGCCCCCTTGATATTACCTATTCGCCTGATGACCTCTTGTTTATCTATACCGGTGGAACCACAGGCATGCCGAAAGGCGTCATGTGGCGCCATGATGACCTGTTTAAAGTCATGGGAGCCGGAGGTAACCCACGCATAGGCATACCTCCGTGTACCGACCTCGATGAATTTATTACCCGAATCCAGAATCAGCCTGCACCGATTAATCTACCCTTGCCACCCATGATGCACGGTACCGGCTTGATTTCTGCCATCGGTGCCATGAGTGCAGGTGGAACCTGCGTTACGCTACCAACCCGAAGGTTTATCCCTGAGCAGGCCCTAGAGGCTATTCAACAGCACAGCGTATCCGCAGTGACTATCGTCGGCGATGCCTTTGCCCGTCCGATGCTTGAAGCCCTGGATGAACAGCCAGAAGCCTATGACATTTCATCGGTCAACGTCATATCCTCGTCAGGTGTTATGTGGACTCGGGAGATAAAAGCAGGCCTACTGCGTCACAATGAAAACCTGTTGCTGGTTGATGGTTTTTCTTCATCAGAGGCAATCGGCCTTGGTAGCAGCGTCATGACCAAGGAAGAAGAAATTGAAGTCGCTAATTTCACCCTGGGGCCCAATTGTAAAGTATTCACTGAAGAAGGTATTGAGGTACAACCCGGGTCAAATGAATCCGGGATGGTTGCCGTCACGGGTAATCTACCTATTGGTTACTACAAAGATGAAGTTAAAACTGCAAAAACATTTAAAACAATCAACGGTAGCCGATATTCAATTCCTGGAGACTGGGTGCAGGTTCGAGCTGACGGCACCCTGACACTACTCGGTCGTGGCAGCAACTGCATTAACACAGCGGGAGAGAAGGTATTCCCCGAAGAAGTCGAAGAGGCAATGAAAATGCATCCGGCGGTGGATGATGCTCTCGTAGTCGGACTCGATGACCCCAGGTGGGGCCAGGCAATCACTGCCGTGGTACAGTTAAAACCCGGTCAAATCTGCGATCCAACTGAATTGAGAGAGTCCAGCCGTGAGTTTTTGGCTGCCTATAAGTTACCTAAGCACATCTTCTCCAAGGACAGTCTTGAACGTGCACCGAACGGCAAGGCTGATTACAAAAGCATCAAACTCTTCGCTGAAACTCAATTGGCGCAACAGGACTCTTGAAGTTTTGGACATCATTACGCCGAAACATGGCCTGTTCGAGCTTTCAAAACTCATATTTGGATGTGGTGCTGTAGGAGGCTTACTCATCAATGGCTCTGATGAGGAAAAACAAGATACTTTCGATCTGGCCATCAGATCGGGGATAAACTGGTTTGATACCGCGCCAACTTATGGTGATGGTCTTTCTGAATCAGCCCTTGGCAACCTACTGTCGCCAGAGCATGAAAAAATCCAGGTCTCAACTAAAGTCACTATCGACACGCGGGATACTGACTATTATGGACAAGTCGAACGGTCTCTAAGCGCCAGTCTGGCCAGGCTCAATCGAGATCATGTAACGCTATTTCAATTACACAACCCCATCGGCAAGGAGACCCGAGGAAGACTCATTGGTATTAATGAAGTAATGAAGCCGCAGGGTGTCCTGGATGCGATGGACCATATGAAAATGCAAGGACTAACACAGCAAATCGGTATCACAGGCCTGGGGGAAACGCCCTCATTGATCCGAATCATCAAAAGCAATCGCCTCGCTGCCATACAATTGCTCTATAATCTGCTCAATGCGTCAGCCGGTGTCAGCTTGCCCTCCGGCTGGCCCTATTATAATTTCACAGGCCTCATTGATACCTGCTTTGAACATAATGTGGCTGTATTAGGCATGCGGGCTTTTTCAGCGGGCATCCTGGCAACTCAAATGCGTCATGGCAGAGAGCATCCACTGACCTCGCCCGATACAATTGGAAGCGAAGAAGTCAAACAGCAACACCTGTCTCTCGCACTGGATGGGACGCTTCACCCAGATGCAAAACTAGCGCTTCGATTTGTTCTTTCCCAACCGCGTATTGATGCCGTCATCATTGGCCTGGCCGAACAGAAACACCTTGAAGTCGCCCTACAGGCGGTCGACTCGGGTCCATTAGATGCCGCTAGGCTGACCCAGATAGAGCAGGCATGGCGCACGTTCAAGGCTTAACTCAGGTTAACCACATAGGCGTTGCTGGCGTTATTGGTCAGGCATTCAAAACACCACCACGGACTTAGCCTAGTCACGCTCTGGACATGTACTTACCCGTTCCACAATTGATTTTGATGGGCTCACCTGTCTCAATATATTCAGGAATCTGAACCACAAGACCTGTAGCCATGGTCGCTGGTTTGGTTCTTGCACTGGCACTGGCTCCCTTGATTGCCGGGGCGGTATCCGTTATTTCCATAACAACAGCTTGGGGTAGTTCAATGGCAACCAGCTGATCTTCTATCAACAAGGCTGTGATATCCATGAGTCCTTCACTGAGAAATGGGAGTTGTTCTTCGAGATCGGCACGATCGAGTCCGTATTGGCTGTAATCACTCGTATTCATAAATACAAATTGCTCCCCGTCGAGATAGGAAAACTGCACCGCTACGCGTTCACAGTCCACTGCCTGAAAGTGGTCATCACCTTTACAAGAAACATCCTTTTTCTGACCGGACAAAAGGCGGCTAAACCTGATCTTATAAAGGGTTGATGCACCTCGAGAAGAAGGACTCTTGCTTTCGATGGCCTTAACGACATGAGGAATCCCATCGACTTGAACGACTTCGCCCTTCTTAATCTCACTCGCCTTTGGCATGATATCTTCCTCCTGAAAATTTCTGGCAATTTACCTACTATGTTTGAATCAAAGGACCTGATTTCAATCGCCAATACCAGGATGCCATTTGGTAAATTCAAAGGCCAGAGGCTATCCCGTTTACCCGAAGCCTACCTTTTCTGGTTCGAAAGAAAAGGCTTCCCAACCGGCAGGTTGGGTGATCTTATGAGGTTTTCACTGGAAATAAAAATTCATGGTCTTGAGAAGCTGCTGTATCCTCTAGAAGAGGATACAGCATAGCAGTAAATGGAAAAATCACGCTGATTAAACCTTGCCCCCTTTTAATCGGAAGTGTTGACTCAAGCCCGCCAGCGGCTGAGAATAAGGCCTGATTAAAACAGGAATAACGATATGTCTATTGGCGTCATTGCAAAACTAACCATCAAGGAAGGCTGCAACCAGGCCTTCGAAGAAAAATTCTCTGAGCTAGCCGCAACGGTACGCGCCAATGAACCCGGCAATAACTTTTATTCGCTACACAAATCCAGAACTGACAACCAATCCTACGTCGTGTTGGAAGAATATGTTGACGAGGCTGCACTTGCAGCCCATGGCAAATCTGACTATTTCAGAGCTCTAGGCGCTGAACTCGGTCCGAACATGGCTGGGGCACCCGAAGTCGAGTACTTTGACGGTGTATAAACAGGCTTAAGGTCAATACAGCGTCGACTACGCAGATTTAATACTCTGATACAAACTGGGCAGAGACAGGTCCATTCGATAATCAATACCCGAGTGATTGTCTTCGAATTCGTCATAACTGTGGTTGATGCCCAAAGCGCGCAACCGCTTGCTCAGGGCTCGAGCGCCAAACATCAGAAAATACTGATCTCGATTGCCGCAATCGATGTACAGGTTGTTTAATCTATTGAGGCTGGATTGCACGTTTTTATCTTCGACCAGCGTCAAGGGATCCCACGCCTGCCAATTCTGCCAACGCTCAGGAATCAACTCGCAGGTATCCAGGGTCACGGGAAGTCTAATACCCGAATGGCTGGACGGATCAGGGTCATAAGATGCCGCCATAGCCAACATCATCAAGATACTCATATCCTGTCCAGATACGTTCCTTCTGTTACCCAATCTGTCCAGAAATCCTTCAATACTGCCTCCTGACTGCTGTAGTGCTAAAACAACTCGCGGCAACTCAACTTGATAACAGAGCTGGAAATTCATGTCACCGGAATGACAAGCGACCGCACCCCATTGATCACCATAAGTCATACCCTGCATCAATGCGCCATAACCACCACTCGACTTGCCAAAGACCGCTCGATTACCGGGTTCAGGCAGGATAGGAAAACGATCAATTAACTGGGGTAACATATCCTCAACCAACCACCTCGCCCAGTTGCCCATCACCCTACTATCAATGTACTGGTTACCTCCAAGCGAAGTAAAACAGTCCGGAAATGCTATAATTGACGGCCCAATTAAGCCTTGCTCCAAAAGCCGGTCAATCCGCTGAGGCAAGGTTTCAGCAAAGCTCTTCCAGGCAAGATGAGAAAACCCACTGCCTGTAAAGCCGGCAAGGTCAACCATAAGAGGAAACCGGCTCTGCGAAGATACATCAATGCCTTCTGGCAAATAAACGGCAACTTGACGGCTACCTGGGTCGCCCAGCAGGTTGCCAGCAAGATTATTCGACGCAATTTCCAGCGTTTCAATTCTACCCCGGCAAGCAGTAAACGGATGATGTGGCATAAGCAATCCTTATAAAATCAGTCAATTCTTTCTATGAGTGATAACCTGAACTTGATACGCTGATAACAATTAATCACGCAGCATCAAGCTGAATTCAGCCGTTCAGCCAAGCCCGATAAGGGACCAGGGACCCTAAGCGGTATTTTCTGAGTCTCGACAGGCCTTCTTTTATAGGGGAAAACAGCCAGAAAGCCCCCGCTCATTCACCCTACGACCAGGTAATCACTGAAGCTAAATAAGGGAGATAAGCTCAGGTATACCAGAAGGTGGCACCCAGAGATAAGCTTTTTGCTGAAACTGTTCTGCCCATTCAGTCGCTTGAGACCGGTTCACACCTAGCACTACGTAGCTCTGCTGGGTCCAGCCTGAATCAGGATTTTCTACCACGGCCATAAAATAATTGAGTCTCTCAGCTTCTATTAGATCCAGCAGTTGCATTTGTCTGTCGACACTTTCATCCTCCGGAGAACCAGGCCCATCAAATTTTATGGCCGACAGAAATGCAGCCGTATCAACAGCAAAACTCTGCATTAGCAGACGCATCCCATCATGTCTTTCTAACACTTTCAGAACAATCGGCGGATCATCTAAAATAATGAAATCAGAATCATTATAAAACGCCACGTGTTCAGTGGTTCTTCCCATTGATCTCACTCACCTATGCAATTCCTATGCAATTCCTATGCAATTCCTATGCAATTCCTATGCAATT
>CAZGCW010000004.1:13684-21910 GCA_964524295.1 uncultured Pseudomonadales bacterium | reverse complement strand
ATGCAATTCCTATGCAATTCCTATGCAATTCCTATGCAATTCCTATGCAATTCCTTAATCACGCCATAACACAGCTTGATCGCAACCGCCGTACTTCAAGATTCACAGTGTTGATATTAAATCACCATCCAGATCACCAGAAATGATTTTTTCATTATTATTTCGTGGTGTATTATAACTACCAAGAATGCACCGCCGTCTTTGACATGCAGGATATCATATGAATCAGGGCTTTCTAATTATCAATACTGATATACCTTCCTCCCTACCATTAAGAGTACGCCACTGAAACCATTGTGAATACGCCTTTGGAATTTCAAATCAAGCTTGCTGCGACCAATCGAGCTGCATTCCTGATCGCACTAAACGTCTTGCTAACGGTCGCCCTCGCCTTTTACCTGATGTATGGGGCAACCTTAGATTCAGCAACAACCCATCTTATTCTGGTATTCGACTCAGCATCCTGTGCCGCTATATTTGCCATGTTCGTGGCGGCCAGCACGATCAAGGTAACATAGCCTCAAGACCCATTTTGTTAATCAGTTTATTTATCCTGCAGACCGGAAATGTGCTGGATATGGCCACTCATCTTTTTGTTACCGAAAGCTCAAACTGGCCCATCCTCGCAGATGCACTCATTTTAATCAGTGAACTAGGCCTGGCGACCGTTGCATTCCGATTTGTCCGTGGTGCCAATGATATAACTAACCGAGATCCTTTGACGGGTCTGCACAACCGAAGCTATCACATGCGACAACTTTCTCGATTATTAAGGGAAAATCATAAACAGGAGCAATCTGTCGCTGTCGTTGCTATTGACCTGGATCATTTTAAACACATTAATGACGTACATGGTCATGGTTACGGCGACACTGTACTACAGAAAGTCGCCACCGTTTTGAAGAATAAAGTCTCTGGCGCTGATCTTATCTCCAGAACCGGTGGGGAAGAATTTGAAATCGTAATTTCAAATATCGATGAACCCGCCGCCAGCGCATTCGCAGAGAAAGTACGCGAAAGCATCCATGCCATCTCCATGGACAAGCTGGAATCATTAACTGCCAGTCTGGGTGTCGCTGTCAGCCATCTCAGTGAAGGTCTGCCTTCTCTGCGGCAGCGAGCGGATGCCGCCGCCTATCAGGCAAAAAAATCCGGGCGAAACAGGGTCATCCTGGCTAACTAAGCCGCCACCCCAAACGATCACAAAAAGGTTCTGCGCGAATAATTACACTCAGCCATGCTGCAGATAACGGGTTGATTCACTGCAAGGCAATTCGGGTCCGTTCCACTTTGGAAACAGATTCACTTCCTTTATTGCTCTACTGAGCCACCTGAACAAGGAAAGCGGGCCTGACTTTAGTTGCCTACCCATCACATTTATTCTAGGTTGTTAATTTTTTTCCCTCCGGCAACGGGCAATTAATCATTTCCCCAGATTTTAGCGATGGGTTATCGGCCGGCTGAAAAGTAAGAATCATCGCGCGCCTAGAGTTGAACGAGTTGTTTTTTCCAGAACCATGTATCAGATGTGGGTCAAAGAAAATAAGCGATCCCTGACCCACTTCAAACAACACCTCATCTGCCAGATTGATCGCGCTCATGTCAGTATAAAACCCGCCTAATTGGGTTCCGTCGCTTCTACCAGGCAGACATCCTCTCTTATGACTTCCTGCGATGGCTCGAAAACAACCATTTTCTCTGTCAAAAGGATCAAAACTAACCATAACATTAGGCAACAAATCCACATGGTCACTATCGTGGATCCAGTAAGGAGAATCCTGATGCCAGTCAAAAGCAGACCCACCGGGACCTTTGCAATTGAGTTTGTCGGTCCAAAGCGCTATGGCTGTGCTACCCAATATAGACTGTACGGGATGCAATAACCGTTGTTCTGACAATAATACTGCCAGGTTGTCCGCGAGACTGTGCACCGGTTCGATAACCCGAAGGCCATTACTGTCTAGGTCGAATTCAAACTGGAAGGTATATTCCGCAAAATCTACAAACTCTTTGCCATCAAGCGCATAGGGTTTACCTTGCCTGGCCAGTTGTAGTGCCGTTTCAATCGCCTCTTCAACACCTAGGCGAAACTCATGAATTTCCTCGTCCGTAAAAACACCCTGCCTGACGACAAAACCTTCATCCTTGTATTGTTTTAATTCCTCAGCCGAGAAACTGAACTGCCTATCCATCACCATCGTTTAAGATCTCTCAATGCCCTGTACCAGAAAAATTCACCTTTCAATACGTCCTAAAAGGACCTAGTACTCAAGGCGATCTTGATCTGCCCACCAGTCGAGGGCACGCACATTACAACGGGAAACATTTCTTAGTTCCGTGGTGTCCATGAAGGTTTTCGTCTCACCTGGGTGTAGTATCGATTCCTCGCTCAGGACATAAATTAAACCAGTGTCGATCACTTGACCTTGATCATCCTTCCAGATCGACTGTACCGTCACCCTCGTTACTGGCACATTGCCCCGATTAACAATCTGACCTTCTACTCGTGTCACCTGACCGGACCGACTGCATTTCGTCATAGACGCACTAACCCAGGTACGAGTTTCGTCTTGCTTCACCGGTGCTACTGGCGCTTTCTTGACTGATCCTGATTTTTCAGTATCAAGCAGGAAGTACAGCGAAGTAATAATCAATACCAACAGCACTGTGATGATGATGGGGGCCTTCTGGTCAGGCATGCAACTCTAACGCCATCAGCAATACCTCTTTTTGGCCCTCTTCTGTTAATTGTGTACCAACAACACGAAAGCCCAGTTTTTCATGCAATGCAAGTGAAGCTGGATTTGGTGGGGATCGATTTACCTCGCAAGTGAGCATCGGTATTCCAACTGCTTTGGCATAGGCAATCAAACCTTGATACAGTTTTTGTGCGACCCCATCGCGCCTGAATGAGGGGCTAACTATAATTCTGTCGATGTATAGAAAATTTTCGAAGTTATCTACAAACCATTTATAGTTAATACTCTGGTAAGACCTGCCAGTGGTCAGTGCAATGACGAAACCAGCAAGCGAACCCTCTTCTGACAGAACCTGATTAAATACCTCTGCTTGCTCGTAAAAATATTGCATATCGGTCAGATCAATCAGGTTAACATGAGGAAGACTGGCATTATTTAAAGCTAACAACTCACTAAACCGACCATTTACCACAGGTGCAATCTTCACTTATACCTCACTGGCCCTGATCGATTTTTCTTAACGCCCCATTTCCTGTTGGATCGCCAGTTCGGTAAACTAACGAGAACAGAAATTAGATTCATTATTCAACCTCATGTGAAGCGTCGATTCAATTTGTATTTTTACCTTAATCCATGCCTCTCCGCGATCGAGGAATCCATACTATGGCAACGACAGACAACCTGGAAAAACTACTGGCAACAGGCAAGGACAGTGCATTGCTGAGATTCGGTCTAGGTAGCGCCTACTTCAGCAAAGGTGAGTATAACAGAGCCGTCGCGCATCTCGAATGCTGTATCTCGCTAGATGCGAATTATACAGCTGCATTCAAACTCTTGGGCAAGGCTCTGTATCATCAGGAACAGTGGGTTGCCGCGACGGCCGTTTTCAAGCAGGGATGTGACAGCGCCAAAAGAAATGGAGACAAACAAGCCGAGCTAGAAATGCAGGTATTTACCAAAAAAATCCAGCGCAGGTTAGCCGAGCACTAATCCCTAGGGGAACCGCCTACCGGCGCTACATTATCGACTTTTACGCTTAATCAACCGCCTATACATCTCGACTAACTTATAATCGGTCTTCCAGCCTTCGATGCGCGCAACGGCATCAGCATGCTCTACCATAATCTCTTCTAACTCGACCAGAAAGGAACTCAACACAGACAGACTTCCCGGTTTTTCCTCTTGCATCATATCGACCGCGTAAGCATCTGCAACCGCCAGAGCATCAGCTATACCCTGTCGATAGAGCAAGCCTGTAAAAGCCAGCAGAATTGAGCCTGCCTCATAAATAGGGAATGACTTCATTGCCGGCATATCCAGCCGATCTCCATCAGAAAGAACCAAACCATCGAACAAGACAACGCCTTTGGACATCTCAGCTAAAAAATCATCCCTGGCCGGTATCTCGATCGTTAAACCGGAACGGTGACGGGGGATATGAAGGAATCTAGCTGAATTGGCCTTTCCAACCATCACAATCAAATCATCAATAACAGAAGCCGCGGCGACCCAGGTTTTTGCCCCATACAGACAAGGTTCTCCCAAAGGAGACACCTCAATGGTAACGCCCGGGCGACCTTGAGCGCCTTCGCTGGCACAGAAAGCAGCCCATCTGTTCGCCTTAATTGAAAAAAGCCGACGCATGGCGACCTGGTAACCGGCTGAAAATACCCAGGCCATTCTGTCAGCCAACATTCCACCCGCAAATGCCAATGTCGCTAGATCTATCGACGGATTAAAACTCGTTTTCCAAGCATGACAATAGCCTGCCTCGTCCAGAAATACCTCCGTTATCGACACTGCATTTATCACCTCAAGATCAAGGCCTTCTGTTCGTTCCTGATTCACCTTTCCTCCAACACATCAAACTACCTACATTAGCGATTAAAATGAACGATATAAATTACCTGCAAAGGTTCACTACAAATAACGCCGACTGAAGAAAACGGCTCATTCTGAACGGACAAGATTGATGCTCTAGCCTGGTTAGAGATCGGCCCTATTAGTAAGGGGTCCGACCCCATTTGGATTGCAGCCAACGACCGATAAATCCAGCCATAACGGGTATCACTTTTAACCAGGTGCCTTGTGTCAACCGGATACCGCTACTGACTAATCGTTTACGATAGACAGACAATACCGCAGTGCAACGTTGCCACCAAAATCGCATTTTAGACTCGACCGCCCTAAAGGTACTATTGGTATCAAGCCAGACCTGTAGCCCAGGAAATACCTTAGCAAAACAAATGACCGCCAGAAAGAAAAATACCAATCCCGGAATAAGCGGCATGATCAATCCGAACAGGCCTAACAACAATAGTAAAAACCCCACAACCCCATAAACTAACTTGACTAACATGACTTCTAATTTCTCCTGAATAATGGATTCAATGATTAAATTGAATTTATCTAGTTATTCAGAAGCAGTTGCACATCCCATGCCAGAAACCAGCAGCCTGTTTTCGGCCTTGATAGGCGATAAACCCAACCAAGACAGTCAAAACTACTAAATTTTCGTTATATTAACCATCTAACGAGGCAAACGTTTTATCTTCAGCAACCAGACGCTCCAATAGCGCAGAAGGTTTCCAAACATCAGCACCCGTTTCATCATAAAAGCGCTGGATATCAGCCAACACGTCTCCAAGACCCTGAGCATCTGCAAACCACATAGGTCCACCCACATGGGTGGGAAAGCCATAACCATTAACGTAAACAGTATCGATATCGCCGGCTCGCAGCGCGTGGCCTTCTTCGAGTAGTTTTGCACCGATATTGACCAACGGATAGATGCAACGTTTTAGAATTTCTTCATCGCTGAATGACTTCCTTTGATAACCCAGGTCGGCGGAAACTTTAGCAATCACCTCATCAGCGATCGGATCCGCTATAGGCACCCTACTCCCGCCTTCATAACGGTAATAGCCAAGGCCGTTTTTCTGACCATAACGTCCCAATTCACATAATTCATCTGGAATTCGACTAGTGACCTCATTTGAACCACCGCGCATCTTCCTCGCTCGCCAACCCAGGTCAAGGCCCACCATATCGGCCATTGCGAACGGCCCCATAGCCAACCCAAACTCATAGATGACCTTATCTATCTGCGCCGGAGTTGCACCTTCAAGAATCATCAAGTTGGCTTGATAACTATACCCACCGATCATACGGTTCCCAATAAATCCAGGACAATTACCTGCCATGACACTGACCTTTCCGAGTCGTTTTCCCAGTGCCATAGCCGTACCCAGGGTTGCTGGTGACGACTTCTCACCCTTGACGACTTCCAGCAGTTTCATCACATTAGCAGGACTGAAAAAGTGCATGCCACAGACAAATTCAGGACGGGATGTGCTCGCTGCGATCGCATCCACATCGAGCCCAGAAGTATTCGTAGCCAGTAAAGCACCCGGTTTCATAATGGTATCCAGTTTACTGAAAATCTCTTTCTTGAGATCCAGATTTTCGTAGACTGCCTCAATCACGACATCCGCATCACCCAATTCTTCTAGTGAACCGGCAGGCTGGATCAGCGCCATACGCTGATCCATTTCCTGTTGCGATAATCGGCCTTTTGCGACTGTTCGCGCATAATTACCTGCAATGACTTTCAAACCGCGTTCAAGTCCTTCTGGATCATTATCATGAATCAGTACAGCGATACCCGCATTAGCAAAATTCATAGCAATGCCGCCACCCATGGTACCGGCACCGATGATAGCCGCTTTGTGTACATCGATAAGCGGCACATCTTTAGACAATCCGGGTATTTTATTGGCCGCCCGTTCCGCAAAAAATATATGGATCAAAGCTTCTCTTTGGGGATGATTCAAGCATTCAGAAAAGCACTGAGCCTCTACCGCCATACCGGCATCAAAATCCTCGGCATTGACGGCTGCCTGGATACATTTCAGAATTTGCTGGGGAGCAAACTGACCTCGATTAGTTTTATCCAAATTAGCTGCGACCGAGTCAAACAGCTCAGTATTGCCTTTATCTACCTGAATCTTATCGACTAGATCTCTAATCTTTCTCGTTGGACTCCCTTTGGCAATAATCTCATTCGCAAATTCAAGACCACTTTCAACGATATCTGTGTCTACGACTTTATCGACAATACCCATATTCAGAGCCTTCCCCGCGAGAATAGGATCCCCGGATACAATGGCCTGGACAGCTGCGGCCGCGCCAACAAGCCTCGGCAATCGCTGCGTACCGCCTGCCCCGGGTAATAAACCCAGTTTAACTTCTGGCAAACCAACCGGTGCCGCACTACTTGCAATTCGATAATCACAACACAGCGCCACTTCAAGCCCGCCACCAAAAGCCGTCCCATTGATAGCGGCAATAATCGGTTTCGGACTCGACTCCATCTGCTCGAGAACATCATTCAAACTCGCTCCCTGAGTCGCCGCCGCACCAAACTCACTGATATCCGCACCGGCTATGAACGCTCGATTAAGGCCCGTTAGAACAATGGCCTTGATTTCAGGATCCGCTAAAGCACGACCGACGCCATCAAACAAACCTTGCCGAACACCGGAGGACAAAGGGTTAACTGGAGGGTTATCGATACTCAGTAATGCGGATTTCCCTCGCTTTTCATAATGCACCTGTCCCTTCATAAGTCACGCTTCCTTTTCAAAATTTAATAACGCCAAGTATACCGTCATTGAAACCAATTGTTATGGTCTTGGTCATATAACATCAATCCCCTGAATGATCTTTGTGGTCCTCTTGCGAGTTTGCAAGCCATTAACGTAGGGAGGATACTCTAATAAATCTTGTTCAAGGCAGATCATGATTAAACAGCCTGGCAGTAAAGCATGGTTAGCATTACACGATGAACCCATCCTGGATCCGGACCGATCGATTATCGATCCACATCATCATCTTTGGCGCAGACGAAACAACAATTACCTTCTGGAAGACTTCTGGGAGGATACTCAAACCGGTCACCATATTGAGAAGACTGTATTTGTTGAATGTCATGCCGAATATCGCCAGGATGGTCCGGAACACCTCAAACCTTTGGGTGAAACCGAGTTTGTAACTAAACAGGCAGAGCAAAGTGAACAACTGTCCCAACGACCAACCATAGCCGGCATCGTCGGTCATGTTGATCTCAGATTAGCAGAGAAAATCATACCCATCCTGCAAACCCATATAGAACTGGCCGGAGGTCGATTTCGAGGCATACGCCATGCGGGTGCTCGGGCAACCCGTACCGAAGGAATGACCATCATTGGCAGGGCTCCTGAAGGTCTATACGAAGACAAGGGCTACCGAACGGGTGTTCGGATTCTCGCCGAGATGGATCTAAGTTTTGACACTTGGCACTACCACTATCAGAACGAAAACTTCAGAAGCCTCGCCGCCGCCTGCCCAGAAACCACCATGATACTGGATCATTTTGGTACACCTTTAGGCATCGGCGCCTTCGCAAAAAAACGCCAGTCTATATTTACGACTTGGCAACGGGATATTGAGGAAATCGCTAAACAGGGCAATGTAATTGCCAAACTCG
>CAZGCW010000004.1:0-13649 GCA_964524295.1 uncultured Pseudomonadales bacterium | reverse complement strand
ATGCCCGATAATGGCTTTGGATGGAGCGAACGCGCCTACCCAGCAACCTCGGATGAATTCGCGGAGCGGCAGTCGCCCTACTATAACCATGCCATCGATTGTTTTGGCGTTGACAGGTGCATGATGGAAAGCAACTTCCCCGTAGACAAAATGTCGATCAGCTATAGCGTGCTCTACAACGGATTAAAGAAAATTGCAGCCAATTACAATGATGCTGAACAGAATCTATTATTTTATGGTACAGCTAACCGGATTTATAAGCTCAGCTAGTACTAAGATGCTCCATCCAAAGGCGAGTTCCTCCGGCAACCGCTGCGGGCACTAGAATAATATTCAAAACAGGAACGGCCATAAACAGGTACACAGGCAGGCCAAAAGTAAATACCTGCCGCCAGTTTCTCCTCAACCGATAGCGCAGCACTGGAAATGACATGGCGTTATTTTCCGCCGCATAGTCAGTATACTGAAGTGTCATGGCCCAGCCTCCAAAAAGCAGCCATAGAGGCGCGGTCAGCAAGTTTAAGCCAGGCACCAGACTGAGTAGCAACAAAAGTAGCCAACGCGGTGTTAAATACACAAATTTTGCCCATTCTCGACTGAATGTCTGCACGATCAGTTGAAACAGGCTGGGAGATTCAGACTGTATGGCCTGCTGGAAATGTTTTTGCACTGCCTCCGCCAATAGCGCATTAAAAGGCGCTGAAATAAAATTGGCCAACAGAGAATAAATGAAAATGCTAAAGCCCAGCAAAATAATCCAAGTCACAATCTTCACAAGCCAAGCAAGCCATTGAAGCCATTCAGGTAACAACCCTAATAGGTATTGATTCAGGTCCGAGACACTTTCGATGGCCATAAAAAACAAACTTGCCAATACCAGCGAATTCAGAAAAACAGGAATGACAACAAAGCGGCGAATACCGACCTGCCCAAGCAACTGGAAACCAACCAGAAAACAGCTCCAGCCACTCACTCGACTACGTTTCAATTAAAAACCTCATATTCCCCTACGACTCTTCCCCCCATCTGCGACGCGTCGCCACTCCCCCGACCCATCAATGCAATGGGGTCACTGGATCAGTCGACGGTCGGTCGGACGCAATGATTGAAACCCTTTCGCCATATCGAGAATGCGGAAAGTAATCCCAAACGGCATGATGCTGTGTGCATCGATTATCCCAGAAAGTCAGTGTTCCAGGTTGCCATTGAACCCGGGCGGTCAATCTGGGTGTGCTGTTAATATGCCTGAATAGCAAGTCCAATAGCACCCTGCTTTCTTCTGCATGCAGCCCCTTAATTCTGGACGTAAACCCCGAATTGACATAAAGCAATTTACGCCCTGTTTCAGGATGAGTAACAACAACCGGATGCTCATTCCTGGGATAACCACCCGGTGGAGGTGTTGACTTATAAGCGCCTACATAAGGTAGTGCTCCATCATGAACCGCGGTCAAGCCCGCAATCATCTCCTTTAAGGTATCTGACAGCAGGTCGTAGGCGAGGTACATATTCGCAAACAGCGTATCGCCGCCGCCCCCTTCCGGCACCTGGGTGACATACAGCATAGAGCCCATCGGCGGCAAAGCATCACAAGTAACATCCGTATGCCATCCATTTCCTGCGGTATAGGCCGAGTTAGCATCTGTATTAACCGTCAGTACAAAGGGATCGTTGTTGCTGCGTACCTTATGCATCGGATGGGTATGCAACGCCCCAAATCGAGACGCAAAAGACTTGTGATGATGTTGATCCAAATCCTGGTCTCGAAAAACCAGGACAGACCAATCTAAAAAAGCCTGATGCAATACCGCAAATTCAGCATCCGTCATCGAACAACTCAAATCAACACCGAATATCTCTGCCCCAAGATGCGGGGTAATGGGCCTAATATCCATTATTTAATTTCCATTTGTATGGTCGACACCAGTATAGCCATTATTGAGTAAAATACCCGTCTCATCCATAGCACCTTAACAGTGCCCTCTTTATTGAAACGCTCCCAGGGGGAGCATAACCCCATCAACTGCCTGAGGCACGTTAATACCGAGGTGTTTTGCCAACGTAGGCCCGATATCAACACTCATTGCAGCCCGGTCTGACCGGCCTGCTACCACATTCCAACCATAAAAAATGAGCGGGATATGCCGATCATAGTGATACAAAGAACCATGTGTGGTTCCACTACCTGAAATCAGGCAATCCTGGTGAAACTGCACCATTAGGTCTCCTGAACGACCCGGCACAAAACTGCGCCGCATCAATTCTGCCTCTAAGCTTTTTCCGTTTCTAATTTCCGATTCATTCCAAACATTAGCAACAAAATCGTTCGACTCTACAAAGGACTCAATCGAGGCGCGGGTGCGCTCAAGTGACAAATCGTGTTCACGTAAAAACGTTCGATTGATTGAAAACCCAGCTCCGCTAAAAGATACCAACTGCCTGGGATCATCAAAGGGAAATGTGAAATTCCAGTAAACCTGCCCATAAAACTTCAATAACAGGGGTAAAACACCAATTCTTCCCGCATTTTCTGTGCACTGAAGGGTCCCTTTGCTTGCCTGCCATTCCGGTAGATCTGCAACACCATGATCAGCAGTGAACGCTACCACATATCCCCGCTCACCCACGGAGGCATCTAATTGGCTTAGCAAAGAACCAATTAAGCTGTCCAATCGTTTTAGGTTATCTTCAGCTTCAGCACTGTTAGGCCCATAGAGATGTCCAATGGTATCGGTCGCTGATAAGGAAATAGCCAATACATCTGTAGCCGGCCCTTTACCGAGTTGCTCATGGTCAATAACCTGTAATGCCAGCTCCATCGTGGCCTCATCTATATAGGGTGATTGAAACACCTGAGAGGCTATTTCTTGCGTCGTTCCTAATAAAACCGGATGGCCACTGGTGCGGCTGAACTCGGTGTCTTCACCCGGAAAGTCATCATCCCGAACAGAACCCGGTCCATGTACCCAGCGCTCCGGGAAGTGTTTCATATAGCCATCTAGCACAGGGTCTGTACCATTGAATTCATCTACGAAATCAGGCAGTTCTTCCATATAGTAACCACTGCTGAGGAATCGGCCAGTTTGCCTGTTGAACCAGTAGGCCGCATTAGCATGATGTCCCCCCAAAGTGATCGCAGCCCGATCCTTAGCCGACACGGAAAAAACCTTACTTTCCGGACTTGCCATCTTCAGCCAATCTCCAAAGGTAGTCACCTCCATAATACTCGGACTTCGCTGTTCAACACCGCCAATTTCCCGAGACTTCGGGTTATCATCAAAAACGCAATAACGGGTTTCGCCGGTCTCTTCATCAAAAAAACTATTACTAGGGATACCAACCTTATTGGGATGATTACCCGTTAGTACGACAGCATGTCCCGGGCAGGTCGTGCTAACGGCATGCCCGAGCATTGCCTTTTCATAGACCCTGCCTTGCTTCGATAAACGAGCCAGCCCATGCTGGTATGGACGTTGCAACAAATCTCCGCGCAATTGATCGACCACAATGACCACAACCAGGCCGGGTTTCTGGGTACCCGTTTGCGCTTCTGCATACAAGCAGGGAGAAAAAGCAGCCCCCAACAGAATCAGTACTGATACAAATAAAGTGGGTTTTCTACACGTAAATCTAGCCATTAAAAAATACCAGTAATAATTAAAGCGGCTTAAACGCAAATTCATGGTAACAACTCCATTGATTCAATAATAACGGGCGTCATTGGCACATCATCAAATGATCCCTGTTGTTCCGTTTCCACGACTTCTATTTCATGGACGACTTCTATTCCTGATAGCACCGCACCAAAGACGGCATAACCAAAACTCGCGCAATTCACTGGTTTAAACAGGCCCTTTTTCCTAGCATCCATGACCGCACTTTCTTGTTTCCGTGTACAACTGTCTTCTTGATGGTCTAAGCGCGCATTATCAACGACATTAATAAAAAACTGCCTGCTCGCACTATCAATCACATTCATCCTGGCCATGGCGATAGTGCCCATACGGTTGCTGATTCCGTTATCTGCTTCATTCAGTATCGTTTCTATTTCTTCCATCTCTGTAAAATCCGCTAGATAGCCGCCACCCTGAATCATAAACCCGGGAATAACCCTGTGAAAAATCGTTCCATCATAGGCGTTGGCTTCCACATAACGTAAAAAGTTTGCCACTGTTACCGGCGCTTCTTGAGAAAACAACTCAAGTTCAATTGGCCCAAGCGTTGTTTGTACCCGTACTTTAGGGTTTTCAGATGGCAACACCTCACTTGATAACAACATCAAGCTCACCAGAATCGCTACCCAGTATTTCAAAAAGTTCACTGATTCAGACCCCTTATATCCATAGACAATGACTCATCCTACCTGATTAAGCTTGATCAAGTACCCATGTAACATTGGCTATTAGTTCATTAAAAGCTCAACCCGATTAAAAAAATGGTTCAAGAAAACGAATATTGCCGATGTCGATCGAGCTTAATGATTTGTAGAAACAGCGGCAACTCTGGCAAGACGAATCGACGTTACGAATACAGATATTATACAATCAACACTAGGACACGGGAGTACACATCTGTTATGGAACAAGCTATTGAGTTATTTAGGCAGGAAACCCGACAGTGGCTCAATGACAATTGCCCCTATAGCACCAGAAAACCAGGCTTTGTCCCCTGGGGTAGCAGTAAGATAAAGCTAGATGATGACACCGCTCTCTGGTTATCACTCATGTCCAAAAAGGGCTGGACAGTCCCCACCTGGCCAAAAGAATTTGGTGGGGCCGGGCTGAATAAAGAGCAGTATCTTGTTATCCAGCAGGAAATGCAGCGAATTGGTGCCCGTCCCGCTCTGACAGGAAGAGGGATTAATTACATTGGCCCTACTGTACTGGAATTCGGTACTGACGAACAAAAATCCCGCTGGCTACCTAGATTCGCTAAGGGTGAGGGTGGCTGGTGCATGGGTTATAGCGAACCCGAGGCGGGCAGTGACCTGGCCAATTTGAAACTCAGAGCGGAAGATAACGGGGACCATTATCGTTTAAATGGCATGAAAATCTGGACCTCTGATGGCTTGTATGGAGACTGGATTTTCTGTTTAGTTCGCTCTGACCCCAAAAAACCCAAGCATGAAGGTATCAGTCTGGTACTGGTGAACATGGATCAACCTGGCGTCAGAATCAGGCCAATCAAACTCATTAGTGGCAATTCGCCATTTTGTGAAACCTTTTTTGAAGACGCCGTGGCTAAAAAATCCGATTTAATTGGTGGTCTGAACAAGGGCTGGGGGGTGGGCAAACGCCTACTGCAATACGAGCGATCAGTACATGGCGGTGTCAACACCAGTGGTGCCCAGGCTCAAGAAACCAAACCCTCTCTGCTGGATATCGCCAAGCAGTTTCTACCGCAGGACCCAAACAACCACGCGCAGCAAGCGTTGCGCATCAGGCTACTCCGTCTGGAAATGAACAGTCAAGCCTACAAACTAACCCAACAAAGAGTGATTGCAGAAACGCAAGCTGCAGCCCCTGCTCTCGCCACTTCTATACTGAAAGTAAAGGGCGCCGAGTTCAGCCAGGAACGAGTGGAAGTACAGCAAGCCCTGATGGGTATCCAAGGCTGTGGCTGGGAGGGAGATGAGTTCGATAACAACGAACTGGCCCTAACCCGGGAATGGCTTTCAAGCAAGGCGATTTCAATTTATGGCGGCACGAGCGAAATTCAAAAAAACATTATTGCAAAACGGGTGCTGGGATTGCCCGATTAGAAACAGGTTTTTCCCAATGGGACTGGCTTAAAACTCCGGTAACCGCTAGGACTCACACAAGATATCATTGGCTTAAAGCGCTAATGCTAATCATGGATAAAGACAGGTTAAAAGTGAAATACTATTTCTGATTCGCTGAGCCATGCTGGTCAGAAAAAATCCAGGTCAATAGGATACCCTTGATTGCGGTCACGGTTGCCATAGGCTCATCCAGCATAAAGTGATGATATGAGCCAGGCACCACAAAAATGGGCAGTAGCCCCGATGTTAATTCTTTCATATAAGGGCCGGCCATTGCCCCTTCATCAGTTGAAAACTCCCCCAGCAAGACCGCACTGCGACATTTCAGGCCTACAAACTTGTCACGCTGGTCCAGCCCCATTTCCAGAAAGTCAAACAACCCAGGGTCAAATTTCCAAGTCACCCCTCCGGTAACCGCTCGCAATGACTGTTGGGCTATGAAATCAACGACATAATCGTGCTGACAGGGTTGCTCGGGTATCAGGCGAAATCGCGCCAGTGCTTCTTCTTGGGAAGCATAAATTCTTGTCGCCCTGGCTGGTTCACCGCCTCGTTGTTCAGCTTTTTTCCCCCATTCAATATACCGCTCTGGTGGTTCCACCGTAAAATCAGCAAAGACAATACCACCCAGCTTTTCTCCAAAATAGTGCCCTGTTTCCAAACCAACAAATCCACCAAAACTATGGGCCACAATAAATGGCATCTCACCGAGTTCAGCAGCTTCACAGACGGCCATGATTTCCTCGGCAAATATCTCGCCACTATAATTGGCTCGCCAAGCACTATCACCATGACCAGATAAATCTAAAGCCACTACCCTGAATTGATCAGCAAGGAAAGGCGCGACAAATCGCCACCACTCCATATGTGCGTTACTACCGTGAATCAGCACGATGCCAGGCAAACCAATCTCGCCCCAGGATTGGTAATGGATTTTACAATGATGCACCTCAGTAAAATTAGAACTCGCTTTGGCTTCCAATGCCCTGTTAAACCATTCTGGAGGGGTTTTCATTGTCATCATTCTCTCGTCGCTTAAGGGCGCGCATAATGTAACATATTCTCTGGACCCGAGTCCTGACATCCTATATTTGCAATTCTGGGTGAAACTGATAATGTCCGGCCATCATCCGATGCAATTAAGGAGATTCAGGTGGAAATCAGTGGGCAAAATATCGTCGTCATTGGAGGTACTTCTGGGATTGGACTGGCTACCGCTATCGCCGCCAGTCAAGCTGGTGCAAACGTTTGGTCTGCAAGCAGGTCAGCAGATAAGGTTTCTCTATGCCAGTCGAACCACCCCAACATCAACTTTTCCCAGGTCGATATTCATGATCCAGCTGGCCTGAAATTGCTTTTCGAGAAGGTAGGGAAAATCAACCATATCGTTGGCGCAGCAACCGGCGCAAACCGGACCATGGTTCCATTCATGGAACAAACAGATGAACAATTCAGGGAAGCCTTCAATAAATTCTGGGGTTATACCAACGTAGTTCGGCAAGGCGTCCCTTTTCTTGCTGATGACGGTTCTATAACCCTGGTCAGCGGAACACCCGCTCGCAAATGCAACCCTGGAATGTCATCGGTTTCCTGTACTGGAAATGCAGTCGAGGGCTTGATTCGGGCTTTAGCACTTGAACTGGCCCCAAGGCGCGTCAATGGGGTAGCACCTGGTATTATCGATACCGGTATGTTCGACCGGCTGGGCGATAATAAAGCAGCTGCCCTTGAAAACATTGGCAAAGGCATCCTGCTAGGACGAGTCGGGGCTGCAGAGGAAGTCGCCGATGGCATACTGCTAGCGATCAGTAATCCTTACATGACGGGTGTCGTTCTCGATATAGATGGTGGTGCATTGCTACCTTAACGTGCTCAGCAAAAATTTCAGGTAGAAACCGGAAATAACGCTTTACCAAGCGGTTCCGCGGCCGTATAGGCCGTAATAATTTCGGCTGCACTACAGGCTTTCTGGATATAGAAACCTTGACCCAGGTTACAACCTAACTGGCGGAGGATCTGCAACTGGTTCTCAGTTTCGATCCCTTCGGCTATTATTTTCAAGCCTAGGCTATGCCCCAAATCAATAATGGCCTTGGTAATAACGAAGTCATCCGAATCCAGTGCCAATTCACTGACAAAAGCACGATCTATTTTTAGTGTATCCAGAGGAAATCGTTTCAAATAGGCTAAAGAAGAATAACCCGTGCCGAAATCATCGACACTAATCTTGTGGCCCCGTTTGCGGAAGGCCTCCATCAACCGAAAATTACTTTCAACCGCCGCCATGGCGATCCTTTCCGTCACTTCCAGGGTGATATCTGATGGCGCTAACCCGGTTTGGGAGATTAACTTATCCAAGCGAACTGGCAATTCCGCATTAAACTGCTGTGCAGATATATTGACCGCAAAATTAAATCCGTTCAGCCCCTGACTCTGGAAGGCTGCTAACTGTCGACAAACCTGATCCAAGAGTTGATCGCCCAAAGGTAGGATCAGCCCACTCTGTTCTGCCATCGGTATAAATTCTCCCGGTGGTACTTCACCTAATTCCTCATGAGTCCAACGCACCAGGGCTTCAAAACTTTTAATTTCCAGTGTTTCCAGATCGACGATAGGTTGATAAGCACAAACCAGTTGGTCTTCAAGGATGGCCTCCTGAAGAGCGGAGCGAACAGATAGAAATTTCTTTGCATCTTCATACATCACCGAATTAAACACAACAAAACTACCTGCTGCTTCCTGCTTGGCTTTCTGAAGCGCAGTTTCACCATCCCTTATCAATTCATCAGCAGATGTGTACTGTCGCGAACACTGCACAATACCAGCGCTGACGACGACACTGACACTCGACTCCCCTGCAAGAATCGGGCTTCTTTCAATTTCAGCCTGTATATCGTTTGCAACAACCACGAACTGACCGACCTCTCCAACATCATGCAGCAATACGGCAAAAGTACCGCCACCAAAATGTGAAATCGTATCCTGTGGGCTGAGTGCAGCACTAATAATTTTCCCAACCTCCACAATGACGGTATCACTCGCATCGATCCCTAGACCTTGTTTAATTACACTCAGTCGATCGATACTAAAAAGAACCACTGAAAGTTCTCCTTTAGTCTCCATCTGCTCATTAGCAGAATCTGATGAAATCATTCGACTAGTCAGTCGATCAGAAAATAGTTGTCTGTTAGGCAACTTAGTCAGGGCGTCATAAAAAGCACTTCTAACAAGCTGTTCTTCCTGGAATAATCTATGTGTTATGTCTCTAAATGTGACGACTTGGAGCTGTTCCTGACGCAGTTTGAACCAACTTACACCGATCTCGATAGGGACACTTTCACCATCGCTTCTTGTCAAATGCTGCCGGGTTACCGACTGGTCAACTGTTTCAGACTTGGAGTCGGGTACCTCAAGCGTCACGATCGCATCCTCATCAATAAATGCACTCAATGAGAAGATGGAATCCAAATCCGCTCCCAACAGCGATTCTTCATCAATTCCGAGTACGCTGGTCGCTGCTGCATTAGCTAGTAGCACCTTCCCTTGCCGGTCTGCCGTTACAACACCATCATCAATATTGCTTACTGTTGCAACAAGGCGTTCACGAGCAATATCAAGTTCCACATCCATTTGATGCTCGTAGATCGCAATCTCAATGGTGATTTCGAGTTCTCGGTTATCAAAAGGCTTTAATACATAGCCATAGGGAACCGTTATCTTGGCTCGAGCCAGCGTCTCTTTATTAGAGTAAGCCGTACAGAAAATAATAGGAACGTCATACTCGGCTCGAATATTCGTAGCAGCATCAATACCATCCATTTCTCCGCGCAGATTGATATCCATCATTACCAGGTCAGGCCGTAAATCAAGAACCCGCTCTACCGCATCTTCACCCCGAGCAGCCGTTCCTATCACCTCGTAACCCATCTTCTGCAATCTGGACTGAATATCCCTCGCAACAATGACTTCGTCTTCAACAACAAAAATAGTGTTTTTGATCATTATCGCTTCTCTCGGGGAAATTCGATTGTGAAACTGGCGCTAGGTTCAGTCTTAACCTCGAGAGTACCCTCTAGTTGCTCTGTCAATATAGACACAATTTCCATCCCCATGGATCCATTACTACCAAGTTCAAATTCTTCTGGCAATCCATTGCCGTCATCGCTGATATGCAAATGATAATTGTCACCCTTAGGTACAAACTTAATATCAATGTTACCTATTCCCTGCCTATCTTTAAATGCATGCTTAAGCGCGTTGGACACCAGTTCATTCAAAATGAGGCCGCATGGAACAGCGGTTTCAAGATCAAGTTGGACATCTTCAACCACAATATTGAGGCAAATCTCAACATTGGGCACCACATAAAAACGGCACAGGCTATCGGCGAGCATGCGGATATAATCATCAAGATCAATCGACAGCAAACTTTCCGACTGGTATAAATTTTCATGGATCAACGACATCGACTTGATCCTATGCTGACTTTCGCCCAGTAAATTCGATAAACCTGTGTCAACCACCGAATCTGCCTGCATATTGAGCAGACTCGAAATCACCTGCATATTATTCTTAACCCGATGATGAACTTCTTTTAGCAGCAGTTCTTTCTCTTTAAGCGATTCCGCTAACTCTCCTCTTGCACTTTTGTGTTCAACGATTTCTTTCTGGAGCGCAGCTGAACGTTCGGCTACCAGATTCTCCAGATTACGGCGATAATCTTCAAGCTCAGCTTCAGTTTTCTTGCGCAGTGAAATGTCTCTGGAAATACTCACTAAGGCAGATCCCTGATTACCGCTATCACTGACCGATGCAATCGTGACCTCGGCGGTTGAGCCCAGTCTATCCCCTTGCAAGGAGACTTCTCCATTGTACCGACCTTCGTTAGAGAGGATCTGCGTAACGTCTAATATTTCATCTTTTTGATTAAAAATAACGGGTAATAATTGACGGCCCTGGGCATCTTTCGGGGCGATGCCAAACATAGATTCGATGGCGTGATTAGCATAAAGCACAATCCCATCCATATCAGCGATCATGATACAGTCTGTGGCCTCTTCCAATGATTCGATATATAACTGTAATCGTTCGCTATAGCGTTTTTCTGCTTCAAATCGTTGCCGCCGCGAATTGCTCTGCAGAAGAAGGTAAAGTGCCGTACTAAAAATAACAAAATAGAGGAAATAAGCCCACCAAGTTTCCCACGGGGGAGGTTCAACTCGAACTGAAATACGGGTTATTTCATCATTCCATAACTTATCATTATTTGCGCCAAGTAACTCAAAAGTATAAGTTCCAGCATCAAGATTGGTGTAAGTCACCCGGTGTTCACCATTAGCCTCAATCCATTCAGGATCGAAACCAAGCAATCGATATTTGAAATCATTTTTTTTCGGTGCGGTAAAATCAATAACGGCGAATTTAAAACCGATAACCGAATCGGTATAATCGAGCACCAACTCCTCAGTCTCTGATAATAACTGGGGTAACGGATAATTCTTGTTGAACTTGCTGAATTCCGTTAATACCACCGGGGCTATGTGGGTATTTTTGATTCTGATATCTTCTGGATCAAAGAGATTGAAACCATTGTTTCCACCAAACAAAAGCATGCCACTTTTAAGTTTTAAATAAGCTCCACTGTTGAAATCATCACTCTGCAACCCATGCGTCGAGTCATAAACCTCGAACAAACCAGATGCAGGGTCATAAGAAGTCAGTCCCTTACCACCGCTAATCCAAATTTTTCCGACCCTGTCCTCTAACAATCCATAAACTGATCCACTGGCAAGGCCGTCGGCTTTGGTATAATGGGAAAAACTCCCTTCCTCTGGAGAATAGAAACTGACTCCTCGGTCACGAGTACCTATCCAGATTCCTTTGTCCGTTTCCAGTAAAGAAACAATGTTATTACTGGATAGTGACGCGCTATCCTCTGGGTCATTCATAAAGGAAAGAGTATCTCCAGTATCTGGATCAAGAACAATGACACCGCCTCCATTGGTTGCAATCCAAATATTGCCATCGCTAGCTTGAATAATGTCCAGTGTTTGCAGGGACGAAAACTGCCCGTGTGGGTTAGTAGACATGGGGTAACGGCGAAACTTATCGTTACCCAAATACAGGTTTACGCCACCACCATAGGTCGCAATCCAGAGGCGGTCTTGGCGGTCGACGTAAATACGCGTGACCGCATCTATTGAGAGCGATTCCATATTGCTGGAATCGTTCTGGTATACCCGATGAAGGGTTTCGTCCCGTAATACATGGATACCATTGGCCATCGTCCCCGCCCAGATTTCATCTCGGAAACTTCTTACAGCCATGACCCTTCGGCCAGTTGCTCCTAAATTGGGAGAATCAAATAGCTCTGTGGCTTTCTGGTTCTGGCGCCAGATATTGACACCCTCAAAGGTGCCGATCCATAAATTTCCATTTCCATCTTCTGCAAACGAGGAAGTCGATGGACTGGAAACCACATTTTCAGAGCTCGATTGCAATTTGAATACGGGAAAAGTTTCTACTGTAGCATTCCATTTACTGATGCCATTGTAAGTTCCTACCCAAATAACCCCGCCTAGGTCCTGAAACAAATCCAGGATAGTTTCATCGCTAATGCTCTTCGGATTTCTGAGATCGGAACGAAAACGCTGAAAATCATTGGTTTCAGGTCTCCAGAGATTCAGACCTGCGTCTGCCCCTATCCAAAGCGCACCACTAGCGTCTCGAATGATCGCCCTGACCCGATTACTACTGAGCGAATTGGGATCATCAGCCTTGGATTTTAGATACACCCATCGATCATTACTGTCATCAAATATCCCGATGCCATGGGACATAGTTCCAATCCAGATTCGACCAAACGAATCGGATTGAATAGCACGAACCGGGCTTTCTGCTATCGAATTAGGATCCCAAGGGACATGCTTAAATTGCCGAACCACGGATCCAACTGCATCTAAAACGGTTAACCCCCCTTCTTCGGTGCCGACCCAAAGAAGATTCTGGTTATCAACAAATAATGCCCTGACCTCACCTTTGCCGATCGTATCTGGTTGCGTCAAATCATGCTTAAACCAGGTAAACTGAGCATCTTTGAACCGAATTAAGCCATTACTCGTTCCTAGCCAAATACTACCATCGCTTCCTTCGGCTAAAGAAAAGACAGCAACGATTTCACGACCAGGTTCCTGGGCAATCTTTAAGCGATGGCGAATAAACTTATTATGGATTGGGTCATATAGATCTAACCCAGCATCGGTTCCCACCCACATGCGCCCTTGGGAATCTGCCAAAAGCGCATGGACCTGGTCATGCGAGAGAGAAAATGCATCGCTTTCTGAATGATAAAAAACTTTAAAGTCATAACCGTCATACCGATTCAAGCCTTCCTGGGTTCCAATCCAGATCAAACCATCTGAATCCTGAGCAAACGAAGTTACTCCGTTTTGTGACAAGCCTTCTTCAGTATTGAGGTGATCAAAATTAACCATCCTCTGGTTAGCCAAATCTCCTGCAGCCAATGTAAGCAAAGGCATCTGCCAGAATATAAAAGTCCATCCAAATAATAGAGAATTCTTGCGAACAGCAGGTACAAAACAGCGCAGGCACGAAAGGAATCCTGCCAACCATGCAGCTAATTTTTCCTGCTTAATGGGTTTTGCTTTGAGGTGGCTTAATTGGTCTCTTGAGAACAAGGGCCCGATCCAGATAATTTAATTACCTATGAAACCAGTATTCTGTTACAGGCACAAGATCCAATTAAGCCGTTTCAGTCAGTACTTAACAATTACGCTGAAACTATCGCCGTTTTAGTATTACAAATTCCAGATGAAACCGGCATTCTCAGGAGACGACAGATTCCAGA
>CAZGCW010000003.1:0-47695 GCA_964524295.1 uncultured Pseudomonadales bacterium | reverse complement strand
TCCCACCCATCACATCAACAACAGACGCACCGGCTCGCATGGGTCGATCGGGCAAACCGGTCATATAAGCAAGTCCTCCCATCATCTGCACTACTTCATCCAGGGCGGCTCGATGCTCATAGGGACCACTCAAGAATCCGCGAGCGGAACAATAAATCAGTCCCGGGTTATCAACGGCAAGCTCGTCATATCCGTAGCCCAGTTTGTCCATGGCACCCGGCCTAAAATTTTCGATTACCACATCCGCGGTGTTAATCAGCTTCTTTGCCAAAGCGCCACCAGAGTCGGACTTTAAGTCAACGCAAATGCTCCGTTTGTTACGGTTGTACATGGCAAAAAACCCGGCCCCGGAGCCTTGCAATCGACGCGTATTATCCCCATCAATAGGCTCTACCTTAACGACATCAGCACCCAGGTCGGCCAGTATTACGCCCACAGTCGGACCCATCACCATATGCGAGAATTCTATAACTCTAACGCCACTTAACGGCAAGCTATTCTGTTCCGTCAAAATGATTACCCCTCTTTATTCACTTAATGCAATTTGCTAATTTATCAAATGATAAACTATAATCCAAAAAAAACACTACCCAGTTAACAATTTAGATGACAAAAGGTTGGCGTGCTACAGACAAACTCAGATAAAAACAGGAGATTGGTATGCTAGACAAGTTAAAAGTATGGTGGCATTTTGATGCCGAACAAGAGCAGTCAAGCGCAGACAATCCGCTGACTCCTTTGAGTCCGGAGCAGCGTCGGGACGCATTGCCTCTGCTAACTCTGGCATTCGGATGGGGCTTTCTAGTCACGGGTCTATTTGTAGGTGGTGCTTTGGGAGCCGGGGTTAACTTCTGGCCTGATCTGGTTTACGCCTCTTTCCTCGGTAACTTTGCTAATTTTGTCATCGGTGCACTAGTCGGCTATATCGGGTACAAGACGGCATGTAATAGCGGTCTACTGTATCGCTTCGTTTACGGCGGAATCGGTGCTTACCTACCAGTACTATTTCTTGCCCTGCTATTAATCGGCTGGCAAGGTATTGTGGTCGGTGCATTTGGCTTTGCCTGGGCGCAGGATTTCGAAAGCCCAACATTTTACCTGGTTGCACTACTGGCGGGCGTCCTGTTCACAGCGACCACCTATTTTGGAGTGCGAGGGCTTGAGCTGGTTAGTATGCCCTCCGTTATCATCTTGATCCTGGTGGGACTGTACGCCGCCGTTTCCAACATTGATCAAGCCGGCGGCTGGAATGCGTTTCTCGCACTGTCAGCTGCCAATGCCTCCCAAGCGCCAATTTCACAAATGCAGGCCGTCAATCTAGTCATCGGCTCCTGGATCGCAGGCGCTATTGTCATGGCCGAATACGCGCGATTTGCAAAAAAATTATGGGTCGCCTTAGCGATCCCCTTTATTGTCCTGATCATCGCCCAATGGTTCCTTCAAATTATTGGATCCATGGGTGGCATTGTTGCCGGTACTCATGACTTCACAACTTACATGCGGCTGCAGGGATTTTTCATTGGAGGGTTGGGGCTTATTGGTATGAGTATGGCACTCTGGACTACAGGTGATGCCAATCTGTACCTGCCGGTGATTCAAACCTCCAGTGTCTTAAAACGACCCCAGCGAGTCATGACGGTCGTCTGCGGACTACTCGGGACCTTACTCGGGCTAGGCATTTATCAACACTTTATTGACTGGATCAATTTACTGGCCAGTCTGGTACCGCCTTTAATTGGCCCGGTCATTGCTGACTACTATATCGTCAACAAACGCCGGTTCAATGCTGACCGAATCGATGAGCTACCCCGATGGAACCCAGCTGCTTTTATCGCTTATGCAGTGGGCGCAGGAAGCACCTTCATAGAACAGGACTGGATGGTACCCTCTCTCGCTGGTTTGTTCGTGTCAATCATTGTCTATCTCGTTGTCTACTATGGTGCAGCCGCTATAGGGTTTACCATGGGTCATGCCAGGCTGAACCAACTGGATGCAACCCCGACAGATCCTGACACCGATAACTCCCACTAATTGAGAATGCACCGATGCCTGAACCTGACATATTAGTAAGTGAAGTTGGACCCCGGGATGGCCTGCAGAATATTGATGCGGTTTTACCGACGCAGGCAAAGAAACGCTGGATCGAATTAGAGGCTGAGGCTGGCGTTACGGAAATCGAAGTCGGCTCATTTGTGCCAGCCAAGTACATGCCCCAACTTGCAGATACTCAGGAACTGGTTTCTTTCGCTCGCGCTATCAAGGGACTTTCAGTCGCTGTTTTAGTGCCAAACTTCTACGGTGCCAAGGCAGCTGTTGAAGCTCAGGCCGATAAGATGTCGATTCCTTTTTCAGTTAGCGAAACCCACTGTAAACGTAACCTAAATCGCTCCCACGAACAGATGTTCGCTGAAATTCATCGGATAATGGATATGTTGAATCAGCTACCCAAAGAAAAGCGCCCGCACTTCGAAGTCGGTCTGTCAACCGCCTTTGGGTGCTCCCTCGAGGGGAAAATAGCCGATGGGAAAATAGCTGAAATCGCCGAAAAAGTCATTGCTGCGGGCTGTGATGAGGTCGGGTTGTCTGACACTACAGGGTCAGCAAATCCGACCCAGGTAAGACACCTGATAAAACTGGTTCGTTCAGTCGTTGGCAACGACAAGCTGACCGGCGTGCATTTACACAATACGCGAGGTTTAGGCCTGGCCAATGCGCTGGCTGCACTTGAAGAAGGTATTACTACCCTGGACAGTTCCCTTGGTGGACTCGGTGGCTGTCCTGCAGCACCGGGTGCCAGTGGCAATATTGTCACCGAGGACCTGGTATTCATGCTGGAATCGATGGGTCTAAATACTGGAATCGATATACACAAACTACTGTCCGTGCGACAGACTCTCAGCGAAACGATTGCTGGTGAATCCCTGTTTGGATTTACGGCTGAAGCTGGGCTTCCCTTGGGCTATTGAACTTCTACCGTTATCCATATGGCAAAAAGTCTATTTGACAAAATCTGGGACAGCCACTGCGTCGATACAAACAACGGCAAGAGATCAATGCTCTATATCGACCGACATATTATTCATGAAGTCACCTCTGCCCAGGCCTTCGAAGGTTTACGCATGGCCCAGAGAAAACCCTGGCGCAAGGGTTCAATACTGGCCACGCCAGACCATCAGGTACCTACCACAGAACGAGAACAAGGTATCAGTGCTATCCAGGACCCTATTGCGAGACTGCAGGTCACAACACTGGATGAAAACTGCACTGAGTATGGAATACTCAAATTCGGCCTGGAAGATCACCGCCAAGGCATTGTCCATGTCGTTGGACCCGAACAAGGTGCAACCCTACCGGGTATGACTATCGTCTGTGGCGATTCCCATACCTCGACCCATGGCGCCTTTGCTGCCTTAGCACAAGGGATTGGTACCAGTGAAGTGGAGCATGTTCTGGCGACCCAATGCCTCACGCAAAGAAAGCCTCTGTCGATGCGCATTCAGATAGACGACGAATTACCCCCTGGAAGCACCGCCAAAGATCTGATTCTCTATATCATTGGCCAGTTGGGTATGGCAGGCGCAAATGGTCATGTCATTGAATATACCGGCGATGCGATCAGGCAGTTATCAATGGAAGGAAGAATGACGGTCTGCAACATGTCCATCGAAATGGGCGCTAGAGCTGGCATGGTTGCATTTGACAGAATTACCGAACGCTATCTGCGAGGACGCCCATTTTCACCCCGCGGTCCACTTCTGCAAAAGGCACTACAGCACTGGCGAACCCTGCACAGCGACAGGGATGCTGTTTTCGATCAGCAAATCAGGCTCAGTGCCAGGGATGTCGCCCCGCACGTCACTTGGGGTACCAGTCCAGACCAGGTCGTGCCTATTACAGGATATATTCCAGACCCTGCCGCGCTCACCGATGCTGTCCAACAGGCAGAATATCAGCGAGCCCAGAAATACATGGGCTTGTCTAGCGGGACTCCACTGATCGGTATCCCAATTGATCGTGTCTTCGTCGGTTCCTGCACCAATGGTCGAATTGAAGACATTCGTAGTGTTGCCAACCTGCTCGCTGGTAAGACGATTGCCGCCAACATAAAAGAGGCCATCGTTGTACCCGGATCCGGCCTGGTGAAAGCGCAGGCAGAAAAAGAAGGCCTGCACACTATCATTAAAGCCGCTGGCGTTGAGTGGCGAGCGCCGGGATGCTCTATGTGTAATGCCATGAACCCGGATCACCTGGAACCGCATGAACGTTGTGCTTCCACCTCAAATAGAAATTTCGAAGGCAGACAGGGACAAGGTGGTCGAACTCACCTAGTCAGTCCTATCATGGCAGCGGCGGCGGCGATTGCCGGGCATCTAGTGGATGCCAGAACGCTTGATGGAGTCTAGCCAAATGGAAAAATTCACTCGCCACCAGGGTCATGTTGTCCCAATGAACCGCGCCAATATCGATACCGACACCATCATGCCTAAACAGTATCTTAAATGTATAAACAAGTATGGCTATGGTGACTGGGTTTTTGACAACTGGCGTTATCTGGACCCCGGTGAAGTAGACACACCCACTTCAAAACGGAGACCCAATCCTGAGTTCGAGCTGAATCTGCCTAAGTATAGGGGGGCTTCCGTCCTAGTAGCACAGAAGAATTTTGGCTGTGGTTCCAGTCGCGAACATGCGGTCTGGGGACTGAGGGATTTCGGTATTAAAGTGATTATCTGTCCCGAGTTCCCGGACATTTTTCATAACAACTGCTTTGCCAATGGCTTGCTTGCTATCGAATTAAAGCAGGAAGAAGTTGAATACCTGTTCAAGCTAGCCGAATCAGATAACGGCTTAGAGGCGACGATTGACCTTAATGCCCAACAAGTCGAAATGACCGACAAAACAATCAATTTTAAAATCGATGAGAGTTTACGGCAGAACTTACTGAATGGGCACGACAATATTTCAGTCACATTACAGCAAGCTGACAAGATCAAAGACTTTGAGCACAACTATTTCAAACAACGGCCCTGGCTGAATAGAGACCTCGGCTAATCCCAGAAAGACCCCGTCATTCCGGCAACAAATATCGCGGCAACCTGCCCATTTTCACACCCGTAAAATCGAAGCCTGCCATGAACCGGTCAACGCCCTGCTGAGGCTCGATGCGATCGTTTCAGGTGGTCAGGATAAACGGCACCACGCAGGCCTGTTGACCTCAAACGCCAGCGGCGCCATCCTGGTTTAGCCGACCTTGCTAAGGTTATTCAGGTTTGTCTGTTACTTCCAGTGGCACCATGACATGAACAAAATCATTGCCTTCCCACATCACATAAGGACCACCGGCATAAGGATCCCTTGGCATATCCTTCATCAGGCTTTCCGGCATCAGCATCATTAGGTGTGGACCTTCCTGTATCCAGACGCCTTTTGACCGATCCGTATTAAAGGGATCATTATTATCGACCAGTGCATCACCCTGCAGCATGTAGGTCATCCCAAACCCTTCTTCTTCAGAATTATAAGGGGCTTGATTCATATAGGCATTGAGCCATTTTTGCCAGGCTTTATCGACACACATTGGATTTACATTTTCGTTCGGTGGTGTACCCGGCATACAGGTCCAACCATTGGAGCCTTCGCGCAATACGGTTCCAGCTGCACTCAAGATGGTTGCTTGGGCACTTATATTTTCCGGTGCAGCAGACATGGCTATCTTAATAATTTCAGCTTTAGATATTTTATGTTCAGGTGTCTCCGCATCAATAACACCAGCAAACAGCGAAACAAGGAAAAAGCAGGGTGTTAAACGTAGCATGTTCTTCATAGCGACTCCCATTTTTCTTTAGATTGAGTAGATCAATTAATCTAACCGATTATCGGCTAATTACAAAGATAGAGTGATCGCCATAAGAATGAGGTTTGGAACCCGGTTCTGTAATAAAAAATGTCTGGGCTGTCACACAGGGTAAAAAAGCCACTCTATGCACACTGCGCAACGATCGTGAAGTTACCGGGTAGTGTCGCAAATCTCATCAGGACACAGTTAATCCGGCCCTATAAGAGAACGGCTCTAGCCGGTAAGGCCGCACTATGACCGTTCTACACCCATAGGCTATGCTCGAAAACCCCTCACTGAGAATCATTTCAGGAATTCAAAATCTCCGCATGGTGATTTTTTTCCCAGAGAAATGCGTTAATAGCAACGCGTCGGGATAATCTGGCGTTAGGGAAGCAAACCGACCTAACTAATTTTGAACCCCATTCCTGCCTTCTGCTGCAAACGCCCGATCAATTGATCTCCCATTGCTGAAGCCGGCGTTAAAAAACCACCCCCCGGTGCTAAATTATCGACAGCCAGGCAGACAGCAGCTTCTGCGAGCATCTTGGAGGTGGCTCCATACCCCGGATCCTGATCACCGGTCACGCTGACGCGGAGGTTTTTCGATTCATCTGATGGATGCTTGCCAAGCAATTCGATATTGAAATAACCCTGCTTGCGAGCCTGCTCAGATGGCCCTTCGCCGGGTACCGGCAACACTTTTTTTAACACAGCACGAGTCGGCCCCAGGGCCGCCAGCAATCCGGTTAACCCCGTACCCAAGGAGACCAGCAAGGCTCTTATATAACCCCTCGCACCGGTTCCGGTAAGAATTGCCTCGCTATATCGAAATTCCCTGCCGTAGGCGTAATTCATTAAAGCATTACTACGCCTGACCACCCGTGTATTAATACCCGCCATCATGAAAGGCCCAGTCCATTGAACAAAATCAGCGTCATAAACCACCCCCATCTGGTCATTAGCATCGAGACCACGAGGTTGATTTAACGGGTTAAGGGCATACGGGTCCTGCATGGTTTCAAAAATCGACTTGTCCGTTTTCGCTTCTTCCATCATATTCATCATGCTAGCTACGGTTCCACCGCTGACCCCACCGGCACTGGACACAACACGATACTTAACCTCGGGTGCCTGCACTGCATATCGTTCGGACATCCGTTGCTGGAGGAAAAACACGCCCATATCTGATGGGATACTATCGAACCCACAGGTATGAACTATTTTCGCACCGCTCTCCTCTGCCGCTATCTGGTGTTGATCTATCATCTTGCGCATCCAAGGTGTTTCACCGGTTAAATCACAACAATGAGTGCCGTATTTCACGCAGGCTTCCACCATCACCGAGCCGTATAGAGCATAGGGTCCAACCGTCGTACACATCACGCGTGTCTTTTGTGCTAACAAACGAACAGAATCTGGATCACTGACATCAGCAAGTAGTTGGGGCAATTCCTGTGACGGGGCAATCTCAGCTGCCAGGGACGCAAGCTTTCCTGCGTTTCGACCGGCAATGGCCCATTTCAAATCCTTACCAATACCGTAGGTTTCGACAAGATATTCAGCTACCAAACGACCGGTAAAGCCGGTTGCACCCCACACAATGACGTCAAATTCACGATTTAGGTCACTCATTTTTCTGCCTTAGTTGATTTGATTTACACACCCGAAACCTTCGCAGCGCTGATTGTATGAAGACAGTTGATGCCACTGGCGGCTATTGAATCTCCGACGCAACCTGCTGGCGCTAAACCAGGCTATTTTTTAATTACCTTCTGTCTGCTCTTCTACTGCCTAAGGCAGGTTATGCATGCGACCTTCTTCGGAGCCATCACCGGTCGATCTATTATTCCGAAAAACACCCATCAACTCCGGGCCATTCCCTAGACAGAGCCATGACCCTGACGATCAGAACCAGAACCAATGACTCGCCTGTAGTACGACCAGTGCCATCAAACCGGCGAATACGTCATCCATCATAATACCAAGACCGCCTTGCCAATGTCGGTCAGCATAACTTACCGGCCACGGTTTGAAGATGTCAAACAGTCGGAACAGGAGGAAACCCGCCAAAATCCACCATGGGTCCATTGGAACCGCGATCAAAGCAATCCACACGCCAACGATTTCATCCCAGACTATACAGGCCGGATCCTTCACGGAGAGTCGAGCGGCAACGCGCGAACAAAGGGGAATCCCCAGGCCAAGGCCACACAAAACCGCCAGGATATAAACCGGAACGGGTAAAAAAGATAAACCAACAAACAATAGCACGCCAACGAGGCTACCCGCGGTGCCCGGGCCCATGGATGCCAAGCCTGAGCCAAACCCCAATGCAAATAGATAATCGGGCTGAGTGAAGACTTCACGCCATGATGGTTTCATTTAAAGTGCCTGTACCCTGGCTGTGAGTTTAAGCTGCTAGGATCGAAATGCCGGGGGCCATTTTCAAATTCGACGCCCCCAGACTTAACAATCTTACCTATCCGTGTCAGCGGCAACTGCAATTGCTCGCCAATGTGCCGTAAGGCTTTGCGTTGATCAATGGCGGCAGTGAAACAAATTTCATAATCATCTCCAGCAGTCAGCGCCAACCTGATGCCATCGACTTCCCCGCTGGCGGAAAACAACTCGGTATCGACTGACAATCGGGCCAGGTCAATTCGCGCACCGACGCCACTCGCCTTCAGCAGATGCTGTAAATCTGCCAGCAAACCATCTGAAACATCGATAGCCGAATGAGCCAGGCCATTGAGCAACTGACCTAATTCCAACCGAGGGGTAGGATGACTGTAATGTTTCCCCAGGCTGGCATCGACTTCACGGCCCTGTAATAAACCGGCTAGGGCATAACCGGCACGACCAGGATAACCACTGATATAAATGTCATCATCTGGCAGCGCCTTGGAACGCAATAAATACTCTCCTGGCTCAACTAACCCCATCACCGTCCAGGTAATCGATAATTCATTACCCTGACTCAAATTCCCTCCCAGCAAGGGTATTTGCCAACGCTTGATCAAATCTCCGACTACGGATGAAAACTGCTTCAGCCAGGTTCCATTAACTGCCACCAGAGTCAATGCGCCGGTCATTCCGAAAGGGGTTGCTCCCATAGCAGCAAGGTCACTCACTGCGGCAGCCAAACTGCGTCGCGCAACCAACTGGCCGGTGGCACCTGTCGGGAAATGAACCCCCTCGATAAGTGAATCAGTTGAAATACATAACTGCCTGGAATCAGGCACCCGGACCACTGCACAATCATCGCCTGGACCTACCCTGGTATCACCCAGGTTCCACTCGCCCAGCGGTAAAAAATACTTCTCTATTAAATCGAATTCGGACTCATCCATTAATTAACCGTGCTGCCTCGCTCACTCTCACGGGTTATTTTAGCAACTTCATCAAGAATCGAATTGACATACTTATGACTATCCGTGGCGCCAAATAACTTAGCCAATTCCACGGCTTCTGAAATAACGATCTTGAAGGGTATTTCAATACGATCACGAAGTTCAAAACACCCTATGAGTAATATAGCGCGTTCTACGGGATCAATCTGTTCAGATTGTCGATCCAGATGGGGCTCGACTAATGTCCAGAGTTCATCTCTGGTTCTGCCAACAGCGCCCATAATGTCTTGGAAAAAATTAATGTCGGCTCGCTTGTGATCGTTTTCCTCAAGAAACTGCTGCTCTACAATCGATGCTGGCTGGTCGGTAAACTGCATCTGGTAGAGTCCCTGCAGTGCGAGACGTCGTGCGCGGTGTCGGGCTGAAGGGGTCGACTTCATCCCATTTTTCTAAGTAAGCTGATCATTTCAATCACAGTCAATGCAGAATCAGAGCCCTTGTTGCCGGCCTTGGTACCCGCTCGCTCAATCGCCTGTTCTATGGTATCCGTGGTCAGCACGCCGAATATAACTGGCTTTTTGCAGTCCAGCGCCACTTGAGCTATTCCACCGGCACATTGCCCTGAGACATAATCGAAATGGGGTGTGGAACCTCGAATCACTGCGCCCAGCGCAACCACACCATCACAATCTGGCTTTTCTGCTGCTAATCGGGCCACCAGCGGTAACTCAAAGGCGCCCGGCACCTTGACAACCGTAATCTGTTTTTCAGAAATTCCATGACGCTGCAAGGTATCTAACGCACCTTTTAACAGGCTATCGACCACGAATTCATTAAATCGTGCCAGGACAATCGTTATGTTGGCTGTGGATGCCGAAAAATCACCTTCAATCCATCTGGTCATAGTCTTACCTGTCAATTAACTTGCTGGTTTCATAACCAGCCTTAAGTCTGGTCCAATCGAGCGAATATCATCAAATTCAAATGCCTGTAGCGCGTCCATGTTAGCAATTTCTGGCAACTGAAGTAATGGCCTACCGGAACCCATTAGCTTAGGTGCCATATAAATGACCATTTCATCACACAAACCACTTTCAATCAGAGCGCCACCCAGGGTAGGACCGCATTCGAACAGAACTTCCAGCGCACCCTTAACCGATAATTCTTTCAAAAACGTTTTCAGGCAAATACGACCATCCTGACCCAACTTGCCAGACATTGTCCTGGCATGATCCGGGTTCAAATCAGGACCACAGACGATGTGCGTATCAGGATGCGCTAACACCCGGGCCGACATGGGCATACGCAGGTTGCTGTCCAGAATATAGATGGGACGCCTTCTGTTAATCGCCAAGGCACTACGATCTGCCTCAGTATCCAGCTCTCGAACGGTTAAAGCAGGGTCATCCTTAAGAATCGTTCCTACCCCTGTGACAATGCTGGAACTTCTTGCCCGCAGGCGCTGCACATCCAGACGAGCACTTGGGGAGGTGATCCACTGACTGCTACCATCGGCAAGCGCTGTCCGGCCATCCAGCGTGCAGGCCATTTTAAGCCTCACAAAAGGGTATCCCTGCTGGTGGGTCTTGTAATGCCCGGGATTCAGTTGCATGGCACTTTGAGGGTCTGCCTGATGTACCACCTCTATCCCTGCGGCCTCTAAAATGGCATAACCTTGACCTGCATTTAGAGGATGAGGATCGTAATCGGCTGATACAACTCGCTTTATCCCGTTTGCAACCAGGGTTTTAGCACAAGCGGGTGTGCGCCCAAAATAACTACAGGGTTCCAGGGTGACATAAAGCGTTGCATCTCGCACGTCACCCTGGGCATTTTCGATTGCAATCACTTCAGCATGATCACCACCTGCAGACTGATGATAACCCTCTCCCAGAATCTGCCCTTCGCGGGCAATCACGCAACCGACTCTGGGATTCGGATCAGTGGTATACAGACCCTGGCGAGCCAATGTAAAAGCCCTGGCGAGAAAATACGGGTCATTCATCATCGATATCCGACTGAGTCTCACCCGGAGCTTGCCTGTCCGTATCCCCAAGTGAGTCAATTTCCTTTCTGAATTCATTAATATCCTGAAAACTTCGATAGACCGAGGCAAACCTCACATAAGCGACTTCATCAAGTTCACGTAGTTCAGACATCACCAGCTCCCCTAGATCCAGACTTTTCATCTCTGGTTCTCCCGTGGCGCGCAGTGCCCGCTTGACTCGAGTTAACACGGATTCAACCCGTTCAAGACTAACTGGGCGTTTCTCAAGTGCCCGCATCAATCCAAGACGTAACTTCTCTTCATTAAAAGGCTCTCTATTACCGTTGCTCTTGATGACCCGCGGCATCAGTAATTCTGCAGACTCATAGGATGTGAAACGTTCGCCACAGGCCAAACACTCTCGGCGCCGCCTCACCTGATTGCCTTCAGCAACCAGTCGGCTATCCGTGACTTTCGTTTCACTATGACCACAAAATGGACAAAACATCGATTACTTTTCCTTACCGAACACAAATTACCCAGCACAGATTCTACCTGACCGAGCAGCTGATCACTGAGTGGCCATTTAAAAAATAGATACCACAAATGCAGACACATTACTCATCTGATCATGAATACATGGCCTCAAACAAAAGCATTACAAGGTCTGGAAGTATCTTACTCCAAGAATTAAATATTCATTTAAACGAGCACATATTGGCACCGTCAACTACTCAATGCCCTTTAGCTCACTGCCTGCCCTCTCCAACCCCCCCCCAAAAAAAAACAAACCAATCAGGGTTACAGCAGACCACTGGCAGACTATCTGCGCTTTCAGGTAAACCTGAAATCATTCGAGACACTTTAGTCTCCTAACCTTATCCTCCTAACTTTAGCCTCCTAATAGAGGCATGCCACTAGCCAAAATGAGACAAACAACATCCTGATTGAAATCTTACCGGACCCAACAAAAGCAGGACAAGTCAGGGTCAGGTCTGTCTCACTCACTAGCCTCAGCCAATACCCCGCGCCTAACTCAAGTCACAGGGGAGGACACCGCAGATGGTTATTCCTGTGGGGGCTTAAACCGCACCTGAAAGAAACAGGTCACCTTAACCACTCGCTGCTTCTGTTCATCTCCTCACCAACCCACTACCCTCCTACCTGCTCAGATAGTGTAAAATGTAGCAGGACCCTATAATGATCTTAGAGAAAAGTTAGCCCTTTTGCTTAGAACTTTCCCAAGATATTGAAATATAAAGAGTTATAATATGGCACAATATGTTTTTACCATGTCACAAGTTGGTAAAATTGTTCCTCCCAATCGCACCATTTTAGAAAATATCTCGCTGTCCTTTTTCCCAGGTGCAAAGATCGGTGTCCTTGGCCTCAACGGTTCGGGTAAGTCTAGCTTACTGCGCATTATGGCTGGCATCGATAAAGATTTCCTGGGCGATGCTAAACCTCAGCCTGAGCTAAAAATCGGTTACCTGGCTCAGGAACCCCAGCTCGATGAAAGCAAAGATGTCCGCGGTAATGTTGAAGATGGTGTACGACCAATCAAAGACCTGCTTGATCAGTTTAACCAGATCAGTGATCAATTTGCCGAGCCAATGAGCGACGACGAGATGACAGCACTGCTGGATAAGCAGGGTGAACTGCAGCTAAAAATAGATGCTGCCGAAGGCTGGGATCTTGAACGTAAACTGGAGATCGCCGCAGATGCGCTACGTCTCCCTCCGTTTGAAAGTGAAGTAGCGAGCCTCTCCGGTGGTGAAAAACGTCGAGTCGCACTATGCCGACTGCTGTTGTCGAATCCAGACATGCTACTCCTGGACGAACCTACTAATCACCTGGATGCAGAAAGCGTCGCCTGGCTGGAGCGATTTCTTACTAGCTTCCCAGGAACCGTTGTTGCCATCACCCACGATCGATACTTCCTCGATAATGCTGCAGGATGGATTCTCGAGCTCGATCGTGGCCGGGGCTTGCCCTATGAAGGCAATTACTCTGCCTGGCTGGATGCCAAGTCTAAAAGGCTGGAAGTAGAAGAACGACAGGAACACTCAAGGCAGAAAGCAATTAAAGCTGAACTGGAGTGGGTTCGCTCACAGCCAAAAGCACGCCAAGCTAAGAATCGAGCGAGGCTGTCGCGCTTTGAGGAGCTTAACTCTCAACAATTTCAATCAAGAAACGAAACCCAGGAGCTCTACATTCCGCCCGGCCCCAGACTCGGTGACCAGGTACTTAGCCTGAACCATGTCAACAAGGCCTTTGCCGACCGGTTGCTGATATCTGATTTGTCGTTCACCGTTCCAAAAGGCGCCATTGTTGGAATAATCGGTGGCAACGGTGCCGGTAAATCTACCTTATTCAGGATGGTCAGTGGTCAGGTGACCACCGACTCCGGCAGTATTGAATTGGGAGCAAGCGTACAGCTGGGCTATGTCGATCAAAGTAGAGACAGCCTCAGCGATGATAAAACAGTCTGGGAGGAGATATCCGAAGGCAGTGAAATGATCCGTATCGGTAAGTATGAGAGTTCCTCCAGAGCCTACGTCGGTCGGTTTAATTTTCGCGGCTCTGATCAACAAAAATTGGTCAAGGACTTATCTGGAGGCGAACGCAACCGCGTGCATCTTGCCAAGCTCCTGAAAATTGGCGCCAACTTCCTGCTGTTAGATGAGCCCACCAATGATCTTGATGTTGAAACTTTAAGAGCACTGGAAACTGCCATCGAGACCTATCCCGGCTCAATGATGATCATTTCTCATGACCGTTGGTTCCTGGACAGGATAGCAACCCATATCCTGGCTTTCGAAGGCGAAAGTGAAGCGACTTTCTTCGAAGGGAACTATAGCGAATATGAAGCCGCCAGAAGGAAAAATTCGGGCGACGGCAGTAATTCACCTACCCGAGTCAAATACAAAAAATTAGCTTGAGCCTAACTGGTTAATTCATCAATGATGGCGATTGCATCTGCCAGGCAGGTCACGCCCCTGATCTGAAAACCAGGTACGGTTTTTTTCGATAAATTTGCCTGCGGTACGATAGCGACTTCAAAACCATGCTTGGCCGCTTCCCGTAACCGTTCCTGCCCATTGGGCACGGGCCTGATTTCACCGGATAAACCAATCTCACCGAAGCAAATCAGATTCTGTGGCAGTGGTTTATTACGGAAACTGGATATAACGGCCAGAACCACCGCCAGATCACTGCTGGTTTCATCAACCCTGATACCCCCCACTGCATTGATAAATACATCCTGATCAGCTACCTGCAAGCCCCCATGACGATGCAGGACCGCCAGTAGCATGGCCAGCCGGTTCTGTTCAAAACCCACAGCAACCCGCCTAGGATTCGCAAACGTCGTCTGGTCTACCAATGCCTGGGCTTCTACCAGCAACGGCCGTGTACCCTCCCAGACCACCATCACCACACTGCCTGGTGTTGCCTGAGACCCCCGGTTGAGAAAGATCGCTGAAGGATTAGCGACATCCTTCAGGCCCTTTGCCGTCATAGCAAAGATCCCTAATTCATTCACGGCGCCTAACCGATTCTTCACCGATCGAAGGGTTCGGTATCGACTATCCGACTCACCTTCAAGCATCAGAAAAGTATCAATCATATGTTCAAGCACACGCGGGCCGGCGAGATTACCATCTTTGGTTACATGGCCAACAATCAATAACACCGTGTTAGTTTGTTTGGCCTTTTGAATCAAGGCTGCGGCTGCTTCTCTCACTTGGGTTACGCTACCGGGTGCGGAATCGACCGCATCCGACTGCATCACCTGAATGGAATCAATAACCAGCATGGTTGGCTTTACCTGGTCCCAGGTGCGGCTGATGTCCTCCACGGCTGTTTGCGACATGACCTTCACCTTATCAAGGGGTAACTGCAGACGAGTGGCTCGCATTGCAATCTGCGACAAACTCTCTTCCCCCGTCACATACAGGGCGGGATGATATACCGCCAACTCACATAAAACTTGAATCAGCAAAGTGCTTTTACCTGCTCCGGGACTACCACTGATCAAGATAGCCGATCCAGGTACCAGCCCCCCACCCAGAACCCGATTGACCTCATCAGACAAAGTGGGAATCCTGGGACTACTGGATACATCGACCTGGTCTAAGGTACGCGCTTCTTCAAGGACGCCTACAAAACCATCACGGCGGTGACTAACTTTTGCACTACCCAGATTCAACTGTTTTAGCGTGTTCCAGACACCACAGTCATGGCACTGGCCCTGCCATTTGGCATATTCAGAACCACAGTCGGAACAGACAAAAGCAATCCTGGACTTTTTCATCGACTCGTTTCCGTATAGTACCGAGGCACTCTGGCGCTGACATTACACATCAAAGTATAAGACAGCGTTCCAGCCTGCTCGGCAATGCTTTCTATGGAAATTCTTTTTCCCCAAAGTTCAGCTAAATCACCTGGCCGGGCAGTCTGCTCAGGGGAGAGGCTAACAGACAGCATATCCATTGAGATTCGGCCGATAATTTCCTCTTCAATGCCGTTCAGATAGATTCTGGTACCTTCAGCTATCTCTCGGGGATAACCGTCTGCATAGCCCAGGCCTATAACGCCAATGCGACCCGACGACGACGCCGTCCAGGTACTGCCATAACCAACCGTCTCGCCGGCACGAATACGCTTAACTGCAATAAGCGGTGCCGTAAGCCTCATCGCGGCGCTTAACGCAACCTGTCTGTCCAGCAAGGGATTTGCACCATAAAGCATGATGCCGGGACGAATCCAGTCCAGATGCGAATCAGGAAAGGACAATATGCCGGCGGAATTCGCCATACTCAGCGGCACACCCAGTGTTTCCCCAACCAACAATAGACTTTCTAACTGTTGGGCATTCTTGGCCTCATTCGGCTGATCAGCATCAGAAAAATGACTCATCAGTCCCAGCAACCTCGACTCGGCAATCGCATTGACGAAAAAGGGTATTGAATGTGACTCGATCCCCAGCCGATGCATACCCGTATCCAGCTTTAACCAGATACGATGGGGATAACCTTTGATTAATTCTAGCTGAGCTTCATCATGAACAACCAGGTCTATGTCAAAATCCGCGGCTACTTTAGCTTGACTCGCCTGGTAAATACCGCCGAGTAGAGTAATCGGTTGTTGGACCCCTGCCTCGCGAAGCTGGACTGCTTCATCAAGCCTGGCGACGGCAAAAGCATCTGCTGCAGCTAAGCATTGAGCCACCTTAACCGCACCATGGCCATAAGCATTGGCTTTCACTACCGCCATGATCTTACTCGTCGGCGCTGCCAGCCTGGCTTGATTGAAATTAAACTCAATACTACTGAGACTAATTTCAGCCGCTGCCATCGCCTTGCTCATTGATAATAGTCTTCATAGTCTCGAGCTAAATCTTCGAACTTGGTAAACTGCCCTATAAAGGCTAATTTCTTACGACCGATGGGACCATTACGTTGCTTCAGGATAATCACTTCAGCGATACCTTTATCCTCGGTATCATCGTGGTAAACCTCATCCCTGTAGATCGCCATAATCAGATCTGCGTCCTGCTCAATGGCACCTGATTCTCGTAAATCTGACATGATAGGGCGTTTGTCCGTGCGTTGTTCCAGACCTCGGTTCAACTGAGAGCCAGCGATAACCGGGCAGTTGAATTCTTTGGCGATAGACTTTAGAGACCGAGAAATTTCAGAAATCTCAACAGCCCGATTCTCAGGCGTACCCGAAGTCTGCATCAATTGCAGATAATCGACCGCGATCATGCCTAAGGAACCATGTTCCCGAACAATACGGCGGCTTCTGGATCGGATCTCGTTCGGTGTCAATGCGGGGGTATCATCTACAAACAAAGGTTTATCATTAAGCAGTGTGACCGCCGAGGTGAGCCTGGGCCAGTCATCATCTCCCAACTGTCCAGTCCGGATTTTAGTCTGATCAATTCGCCCGAGTGATGACAGCATTCTCAGAATTAATGAATGTGAGGGCATCTCAAGACTAAATACCAAGACCGGCTTTTCGCCGTCGATCACGGCACTCTCGGCCATATTCATCATAAAGGCCGTTTTACCCATGGAAGGACGACCTGCAATAATAATCAGATCTGAAGGCTGTAAACCCGATGTAATATCATCGATATCTTTAAAGCCGCTGCTAATACCGGTAAGCGCACCTTTGGTCAAATACAATTGATCAATTTTTTCGACTGCTTTGGTGAGAAGAGGGCGAATAGTTTGCGGCCCGCCCCGGGAAGGCCGTTCATCCCCAATCTGAAAAACCTTACTTTCGGCCTCATCAACCAATCGAGCACTGTCTCTGCCCTGAGGATTAAAACCACTCTCGGCGATTTCATGGGCAACGGCAATTAACTTTCTCACCGTTGCACGTTCAAGTACTATTTCAGCATATGCGGTTACATTAGAAGCCGTCGGGGTTGAGTTAGCTAGCTCACTCAAGTACTCCATGCCGCCGACTTGGTCGAGCTCGCCATGGAGCTCAAGCGTTTCAGCCAGCGTCACGATATCAAGTGGTTTATTCTGGTCTACAAGCCATTCCATCGCTCGATAAATAGGACGGTGCTCTGACCGATAAAAGTCCTCGGCCGATAGAATAGCTGAAATGGTGTCCCATGCCTGTGCATCAAGCATTAGACCGCCGAGTACCGACCGCTCGGCTTCGATTGAATGCGGCGGGACTTTTAATCCCTCCTGACTTTGATCAAACGCGATAGCCAAAGATAACTCTTTTACAAGGATGTTGTACTAGAGTAAATCATCATCACTCAGATGGAAATGATTCCTCGGCTTCAACAACCACTTTTAGGCTGGCCTCGACGCCAATATGCAGCGCGATCTCAACGTCGTACTCACCAACCTGACGCAGGGGTCCATCGGGTAAGCGCACTTCACTACGATCAACATCAACACCCATCTCAGTTACTTTGTCTGCAATATCACGAACTGTGACCGAACCAAAAAGCTTGCCTTCTTCGCCGACATTCGCAGAAATAGTCACCGTAACGGCTTCGATCTCAGTTTTACGCTGTTCTGCACGACTCAACTGATCACCAGCCTCTTTAAGCAATTCGGCTTTTCTGGTCTCAAACACAGCCAGGTTTTCAGCTGTTGCCGCCACCGCTTTCGCCTGGGGAACCAGATAATTCCTTCCATAACCTGCTTTTACGGTCACCGTATCACCCAACTTGCCCAGATTTGCAATATTCTCTAAAAGAATGACTTCCATTTCTAACCCTCTTTTAATTCAATCCGCTTTCTCAAATTCATCATACTGTCCACCAGCGCCAGCGCGACCAATACCGCACACATCAACTGGAAAAAAAATAACAGCGTAAGGTAGTAATACGTAAATCTATTACCGGGCCATCCACGCCGCTGAAAATACCAATGTACAAAACCCGTTGCTGACATTACAAAAGGCAAAGTTAATACACCCAACCACATCCCAAACTGATCTCTAAGCAACACACAACCGGCGCTCACCAGCAATAATCCCAGACTCACTCCAGGCGACATCCGCAGCTGTCGAAATTCCTGGCCAAACCCGCCAGGATTAAATAACTTGCTCTGCCACCAACGCGCCAGCATAAGCAGTAAGACCATAAGATAGGCCTGCCCCATGGCAAAATAAGCTAATATAGCGCGCTTTGCCTGTTCTGGGGTGGGGACCTGCAACTCAGACTGAAGTTCACTGACCATGGCTAAATACCAGTCAATAAACGATGTCACCACCTGAACCGCACTGAGCTGAAATACCCAGCTACCCATGCTGGCTAGCAACACAGCGGCCAGTAAGGTCAGCTCCCAGGATATACTGCTTCTCAAAATCATCGCCAGGATTGCCGTACCCACCAGGGCGATCAGACCACTTGAGTCACCGACCAGATAGTAACTCAACCCCAATGGGAGCATAGCCCAGAGCAATACTAAACTACCCTCCTTGTTACCCTTACGCAAAATAACCAGTGAAACGATCGATGCGCTGATCCAACTAACCAGCGGTAGTGCTGATCCCAAAAATGCAGCCCCGCTTGCCTGCGCCCGTCCACGCATTACAAATTCTGCGAGTGCACGCACCGAATTTCTCCTTCAGACTTTACTTGTGAGCATCCGTATAAGGAAGCAACGCTAGGTATCTTGCCCGCTTCACCGCCTTGGCTAATTGTCTCTGGTATTTGGCTTTTGTTCCGGTAATACGACTGGGAACAATTTTACCTGTCTCAGTAACATAAGCTTTAAGCAAGTCGATATCTTTGTAATCGACTTCTTTAATTCCCTCAGCCGTAAACCGACAATATTTTCGTCTTCGAAAAAAACGTGACATATTTATTCCCCCTGCTCGCTTTCAGCTGTTTCCTCAACGGTAGCCTCTTCAGTGCTGGCTTGATCCGGCTCAGTCGCCTTGTCTTCCTGCTCGCTTTCAGCGCTCACCTCAGCAGCCTTTTTATCTTCGGTCTGCGTCGGCTTTGGACGACTCTGTTCCTCTCGGTCCTTGCGCTCCTTACTTTCATTCTCAATCTTCATAATCGGTGATACGACCACATCCGCCTGCTTACGACCCATTATCAGGTTTCGCAAAACAGCATCATTAAAACGAAAAGATGCACTCAGTTCATCCAGCGTTTCAAGATCACATTCGATGTTCAAAAGCGCATAGTGAGCTTTAAAGATTTTGTTAATAGGATAGGCAAGTTGTCTTCTACCCCAATCTTCCGTTCGATGCACAGTGCCACCGGCCTGAGAAATTAAATTGGAATAGCGTTCGATCATCCCAGGCACCTGTTCACTTTGACCAGGGTGCACCAGAAAAACCACTTCGTAGTGTCTCATACTTGAGCTCCTCTCGGTATATTGCCGCCGAGAACAATAGTCAGGTGCGGCAAGGAGTTAATGTAAAAAAGGGGCGCAATAGTAAGCAATTGCAGGCCAATATGCAAACAGATTTAATCAACTGTGACGAACCAATCGGTCAATGGCTTTCAACTGCGCCTCTGCCGTTGCATCTCATATAGACAAATCCCGGTTGCAACACTCACATTCAATGTAAATTCTGGGTTCGACATAGGAATGCCAGCCCAGAGGTCACATTGTTTAGCCGTATTATGACGGATTCCTCGTTCTTCTGAACCCATCACAATGGCAATGTCACGACAGAAATCGATGGCCTCGAGGTGCTGTGCTTCATCGGCTCTTGTTCCCAAAATCCAGACGCCAGATTCTTTCAGCTGGCGTATCGTTCGGGCCAGGTTAACCACCTCAATATAAGGCACCTGGCTGGCTGCTCCGGACGATCGTTTCATGGCAATACTATTAAGCGGTGCCGTACCGTGCTTAGGTACAATCACAGCATCGACTCCTGCGGTAGCAGCACTTCTGAGACAAGCACCAAGATTCCCTGGATCAGTGACGCCATCAAGAATAAGGAAACTTCTCTGATGTTGGCTTGGATTTAAAAAGTCCTCAATTTTATGAGTCATTATTGAGCCTCCATCAGCAAGCAATACCACGCTCTGATGATTCGCCTGCTGACCGGCAATCTCATCCAGATTCTGTTTAGCTGTCCACTCCAATGGAACCCCTTTGTCCTCGGCGAGAATCCTGAGTTCATCGAGTCTCTTTGAATGCTTCCCGGCGATCATCAACAACCGACCTTCTGTGCCATCGAGCAATGCCCGGCGCACGGGATGAATGCCAAAAATAACGTTTGCCTTCAATTCACTCTAACCTCTTTTTAATTTTCTTTTGGTTTTCTCTTTGTTTTGCTTCTACTTTTGCTACTCGTTTCGCTGGTTGTTTTGTTTGTCGTTTTTCTTTTAGTTTTTCTTTTAGTATTGCTTTTAGTATTGCTTTTAGTATTGCTTTTAGTTTTTTGGGTTTCGTTCTGGTACTTTTCTTGCCGACCGTATCGTCACGCTTGCGTGTCTTACGGACCGAGTTATTACGACGAGCGAGCGGCTGGTGCGATAAGAGCTCTAAATCAACCTGGCCCTGTTCACTATTAATGTCAGCTATCTGGACCACCACAGCATCACCTAAATGAAACGAGGTTCCGTTTCTGTCAGACCGAAGTCGCTGAAACGCAGCATCAAAGCGATAGTACCCGCCGGAGAGACTATTCAGCGAGACCAGACCTTCTACAAACAAGTCATCCAGCTCAACAAAAAACCCAAATTTAGTAACCGCCGTAATCATGCCGCCAAACTCTTCTCCCAGAAACTGTTTCAAGTATTCGCATTTCAGCCACTCCAACACTTCATAAACGGCACTATCCGCTCTTCGTTCAGTCTGGCTGGCTGCCAGAGCCAGCACTTCCATCGCCTCCGGGTCATAGGAATAAACACTTTTACCCACGAATCCACTATGACGTCCCAAGTGTGGATTCGAATGATCTGAGGCAATCAAGTGCTTGATTAAGCGATGGTTAATCAAATCAGCTAATCGCCTGATCGGGGAAGTAAAGTGCGCATAACCCTGATAATTAAGGCCAAAATGGCCAAGATTTTCCTGGCTGTAAATCGCCTGCTTCATGGATCTGAGAACGACCATCTGTAGCACTTTTGCATAGGGCCGGGTACTAACCTGATCTAGAATTTTCTGGTAATCCCTGGCGGTGATCTGATAATTGCCCGGATCAAGCGATACCCCAAACTGGGCTAACATCTTACTTAGGTAAGTTAACTTCTCTTCGTCGGGTCGCTCGTGCACTCTGTACAAGCCGGGTAAGCCTACCTGTTCAATAAGTTTCGCGGTTGCCACATTCGCGCACAACATACATTCCTCGATCAAGCGATGCGCTTCATTCCTGGCGACGGGTTGCAATCTCGACAAGGTCCCCTGCTCATCCCAGGAGAAATGCAGCTCCCTGGTATCAATCTCCAGTGCACCCCGATTAAAACGAGCTTTCACCAGGCATTGATAAACCTGATACAGACTATCGATGGCAGTATGCAAAGGCGAATCAGAGGGGAATACCGCGCGATTACCACTAATGTAATCGGCCACCTTAGTGTAGGTGAGTCTGGCTTTAGAATGAATCACAGCTTCATAAAACAGGAAATCTTGCAGCCTGCCCTCCCTGGAAATCTGCATCTCACAAACCAGCACCAGCCGATCCTCGTCAGGTTTCAGAGAGCATAATCCATTACTGAGTTTCTCAGGCAACATGGGAATCACTTGCTGGGGAAAATAGACAGAAGTACCACGCACAATCGCCTCTTTATCCAGAGCCGTTGCCTCAGTCACATAATGGGCGACATCAGCGATAGCCACTCGAAGACACCAGCCACTATCTGTTTCCTCACAGAACACAGCATCATCAAAGTCACGTGCATCCTCACCATCAATGGTGACGAAGTCTAACTTCCTCAAATCGAATCTGCGCTGAATTTCTGATGCTGGAATCTTGGCAGGAATCCGATTAACCTGCTGATTGACCGAATCAGGGAAAATATGAGGTATAGCATGATGCTGCAGGACGGCTTCTATTTCTGTAGATGGCGTTAGCTGGTCAGCAAGCACAGCGATAATTCGACCCTGAGGGGGTGAGGACCATTCAGGCTGACGAGTAATATCAACCGACACAATCTGCCCTGTATGCAGGTCTGAAGAAACGGTCTGCTCAACAACGATTTCATGCCTGATTCGCCTGTGCAACGGTTCAACCACGGCGGCGCCAGATGATACCACCAACCTGCCTACCAAATTCTGGGTGCGCCGCTCAACTACTTCGGCAATCCGGCCTTCTAACTTGCCTCGCCTTCGTTGACTGGCAATTTCCACCCTGACCTGATCACCATGAAACACGCTTCGCATTTCTCTTTCCGACAGGAACACATCATCATCGCCAGAAGATATCTGTACAAACCCAAATCCGTCAGGATGAGCAAGAACGCAACCGGTGGCAAATTCCGCCTTGGCGGCAATCCAATAGGCATTGCGCTGATCCAGGCTAACCTGTCGAGATTTAGCCATTGCAGCCAATCTGGCCTTGAGTGCAGCCTTCTGATCGGACCGCTCCAAGCCGAGCCGCTTTGCCAACTGCCGGGCAGTCAAGGGGCTCCCCTCCTTTAATAAAGTGTCGAGAATAAACTCGCGACTGGCGATCGGATTCGCATATCGCCTCGCCTCTCGTTTCGAGTGGGGGTCCCTGGCCAAAGATGGCTCCTTTATTCAACGCATTGACAGATTCTCTCTGTCCTTGTAATCTGCGCAACCTCATTGCCGAGGTGGTGGAATTGGTAGACACGCTAGCTTCAGGTGCTAGTGGGGGTAACCCCGTGGAGGTTCAAGTCCTCTCCTCGGCACCATTTATTTTTATTCAGCACGATCTAAAACGCGTGCTAAAGCGATCTACAAAAAACTCTAAAACTATCTACAACAAGCTCTAAGGTGAGATAAGCGATTAAAGCTGGATAAAAATTATACCCGTTTTATCACCAAAGCACCTTCTCAACTTCTTGCAATGGACCCATTACAGCAAGGCCTGAACTAGCTCAAAAACGGCGCTATTTCCGCTTCACTCATTCCGGCTTTCGCTGCGGCAGTACAAATCGCTTGCCAGGAGCCATCGTCGATGGGAATACCTTCCTGCAGCCTGGCCTGCTTGGCCTCCCTTTCTGGATCTCCAGGAACCCTCACCTTGTCAAATCCTTCAGCTGGCGCAGAAGATCTTAGCCAATCCTGCATGCCTTCGACCTCCCTCTGGAAGCCGTCAAGACCACCAAAAAGATTCGGATCAATAATAAACATCAACATATGATTAACCGTCGAATCCTGTTGCCTCTCAACATCCTGCATGGTCCATTCGCCGGCCAGTCCACCGCCCAGTAATTCACACATCAGCGCCAGACCATAACCTTTATGCTGCCCAAATGGACCCAAAGATCCCCCTTCGGCAATGGCCGTCGGATCCGTGGTAGGGTTTCCTTGTGCATCAAACAAGCTACCCGCCGGGACCGGTTCTTGTTTTAACGCCGCTACTCTAACTTTACCCAAGGCGATTGCGCTCGTGGCCATATCCAGAACCAGAGGTTCGCCTGCCGTTGGCACTGCACAACAAAATGGATTCGTCTGCATGCGTTTTTCCCGACCGCCCCAGGGTGACACGAAAGGAGGATGACCCACCACGTTAACGAAATGAATTGATACCAAGCCTGCCTTAGCACAGTGTTCCGCATAAGTCCCAATACGGCCTAGGTGATGGTTGTTACGAGATCCAACACATGCAATTCCTATCTCGGTGGCTCTTTTAATACCCAGATCTGTGGCTTGCCGTCCCACTACCTGACCAAACCCCAGTTGGCCATCCACGAGCAGGACAGCCCCTTTATCCAATTTAACCCTGGCATCTGCGTCGACGACCAGGCGACCGCGTTGGGCGCTGCTCACATAAGAAGGAATCATACCCACACCGTGGGAATCGTGGCCTTTCAAATTAGCCTCAACCAAATGCTCAGCTGTTTCCCTCGCCTTATCCTCTGGCGCTTTTAGTCGCAAAAAAATCTCGGTTGCAAATGCTTTAAGACGCTTTTCATCGATGAGCATACGTTTTCCTCGCTAGGCACTTAACATGACCTATTTCGCTACTGCCAGGGGTGAGACAACGAGACAGCCGCTATTGAAGACGCCAGTATTTTATCTACCGTTCTAGCGTTTCTTTAATGACTAAAGCGCAGCGATCAGCGTTTTTAAAAAATATCCTTAAGAACAATCGTGTCTTCTCGATCAGGGCCGGTAGAGACAAAATCTATCGAGATCCCGCAAACCGCCTCAATTCTCTCCAGATAGGCCCTGGCCGTCGCCGGCAAATCGGACAGCTTGCGTGCCCCTGCTGTTGATTCCTGCCAACCGGGCACCGTTTCATAAACCGGCTGGGGATCATCTGGCGTACTATGATCATAATCAACACAGATAGCGATTTCATCGAGACCATCGAGAACATCTAATTTCGTCAAGCAAATCGCAGACAGACTGTTAAGCTGGGCTACTCTTTTCAATGCATAACCGTCAAACCAGCCACACCGTCTCGGTCTACCTGTGGTCGCACCAAATTCTTGACCCTTTTTAGCCAGATGCAAGCCGGTTTCATCCAGCAATTCCGTTGGGAAAGGCCCCTCACCGACTCGAGTGGTATAAGCCTTGGTGATACCAAGAATATAATCCAAATCCAATGGCCCAATCCCACAACCCGAGCTGATAGCACCGGCGGTGGTATTTGATGAGGTGACAAATGGATAGGTTCCATGATCTATATCGAGTAATGCGCCCTGCGCGCCCTCAAACAGAATCTCTGAACCCGCTGCTTTAAGACGACCCAATTCGCCGACAACATCACCAACGATGGGCCTTAATCGATCCACGTGAGCTAAAGACGCGTCCTGACACTCGGCCAGACTGATTGCCGTAGTACCAAAATAATGTTCCAGTACAAAATTATGATAATCGAGTAACTCTTCAAGTTTATAGGTCAGGGTCTGTTCGTTAAACAAATCCTGCACCCGAAGACCGCGCCGAGCTACTTTATCTTCGTAGGCAGGCCCAATTCCTCGACCTGTGGTACCTATTTTCTGGTTACCTCGACGCTGCTCTCGACAGGCATCCAGCGCGATATGGTAAGGCATAATCAGGGGACACCCGGAACTGACCCGCAATCGATCTGCAACTGCCAGACCGGTCGCTTCCAATTCATCCATTTCCGCAAACAAGTCAGGGATGGATAGCACCACACCATTGCCTATCAAACACCTCACCCCCTGCCGTAATATACCTGACGGGATAAGATGAAGAACCGTTTTAACGCCATTAACAACGAGGGTATGTCCGGCATTGTGGCCTCCTTGGAAACGAACTACCGCAGCCACTTTTTCGGTCAAGAGATCAACAATCTTGCCCTTACCTTCATCACCCCAATGAGTACCAATTACAACTACATTCTTATTCATGCTTTACTATTCTCAAATCGGTTATGAATTTGCCATTGTTCACCATTCCACACCAGTTCCTGTTCATGATCCAGATACTCGATAGATCCTTCAATTACCCGGAAACCCTCCGAACGCAAGGCTTTTATTTTAGCCCAAAGTGCCTGCTGGTCACCTTTGGAGTCCGCTCGAACCACAATTTTAGGGGACTCCTCTGACATGATGATTTGATCAACTAAGGGCAGTAGCTGTAAATCAAAACCTGTTGCCGCGCGACGCCTGCCAAAAACCTCACCAATATGGTCGTATCGCCCCCCTTTGGCAACGGTTTCTCCCGACGAACCCACATAAGCGGCAAACACTGCGCCGGTGTGATAGCTGTATCCTCGTAACTCACTTAAATCAAAACTGACTTTTACATCAGGATATCGGCTGGAAAGGCCCGCAGCGATAAATTCAAGCCGATCAAGAGCAGCCAGCACATTCGTCAGACCCCTGAATAGATGCTTGGCCTTCGGCAGCACCTCAAGTCCGCCACAGAGCAACGGTAATTCGCAGATCATTTCTTTAACTCGCTCATCCAGGCCATCTTGTTGCGCAGATTTAACAAGCTCATCATGCGCCTTACGCTGCACCAGAGAAAAATATCGGTCGCTGTGATCCGCGGATATATCGGTCTGTTGAAGGATTTCTCTGAAGACAGACACATCGCCTAGCTCAATCTGCAGATCACGGGTCTCCAGCGCAAGCAAAGCAGACGTCATTAAACTAACTATTTCGAGGTCAGCTGCCCAACTCGGGTCACCAAATAATTCCGCACCGACTTTAATGGGGGTTCGTGAGGCCAGCATATTATCGGGTCGACTATGTAGAACTGTACCTGCATAACACAATCGGGTCGCACCAACATCATGCAAACTATGGGCATCGATTCGGGCAATCTGCGGTGTCATATCCGCACGCAAGCCCATATGACGACCAGTTAACTGATCAATTACCTTGAAGGTCTGAAGATCCAAATCCTTACCTGTACCTGTTAGTAAGGACTCTAAAAACTCAACCATCGGTGGAATAACAAATTCATAACCCCAGCTATGGAACTGATCGAGCAACAGACGCCTGCCTTTTTCAAGTTTCGCTGCGACTTCTGGAAGCGTGTCTTCGACACCATCAGGTAACAACCAACGATCTACTTTTTCCATATCACTCGGTTCAGTCACCCTGTACCGCCTTAAAGATTATTACCCATACCATCTCGAACAGTCAGCCCAATCACGCCCACGACTGTCTCACCCAATTACATAAAGTACAAAAGTACCCAATAACATCAGCGCCAGACCCATGATACGTAGTATACGATCATCAGCCTGGCTCAATTGCGCCATCATGTTACGCCAGCCTCCAGGACTAATAAAAGGACCCATTCCTTCCAATACAAGGAGTAAACAAAGTGCCACCCAGAGATCATGTAGCTGCAATTTCAGGCTCCTGCGAGGATACTGTAATCAACACCATCTACTGATTCTTTATTTACCTTCCGATTTGCTTTCATTCAGGTAACTGAAGAAATCGCTATCTGGATCAAGCAGCAAAATGTCACTTTTCTCAGAAAAGGTTCTTCGATACGCTGACATACTCCGGTAGAACTTATAAAACTCCGGATCCTGACTGAAGGCTGCTGCATAGAGATTCGCCGCCTGAGCATCGCCTTCTCCACGTATTTCCTCGGCGTCACCATAGGCGTTTGCTAAAATAACTTCTCGCTGTTTATCCGCGTCTGCGATGATACCGACTGCCATCTCCTGACCTTTTGCACGATGTTCCTTGGCTTCGATATCACGTTCGGTATTCATTCGATTATAAACGGATTGACTCACTTCCTCAGGCAAATCAATCCGCTTAACTCGTACATCGACAACATGAATTCCTAATTTGTCGTCCGCTTCCAGATTTAATTTGTCAACCAGGTCAATCATCAATTCATCTCTTTGCCCTGACACCACTTCGTGCAAGGTTCTATTACTGATTTCGTTCCTTAACCCGTTATTGACCCGTTGCTTGAGCAACTCCTCGGCCCGCCTCTGATCCCCGGACGTGGCTGTATAATACTTAGCAACATTCTGAACCTTAAATTTAGCAAATGAGTCAACGATCAGCGCTTTCTTTTCTAAGGTCAGGAACCTTTCTGGCGGTGCATCAACGGTCAGTACCCGAGCATCAAAAATCCGCACATCATCAACAAACGGTAATTTAAAGTGCAGCCCTGAAGGGATATCAGCATTTCGTACCTCGCCAAAGCGCAGTAATACTGCTCGTTCCAACTCTGTAATGGTATAAACCGAATTCACTGCTATCAGTCCGGCCACAACCAGCCCCACAAAAATCACCATTATTCTATTTGACATTGTCTTTCCCTCAAATTCTTAGCTAGCTTTTAGTGTCGCTCTCATCTTCTATTGTCGGTCTCGTCTTCTATTTCCTGCAGAATTGTCCTGAGGCCTTTGCGACACCGAGTTTGAGCCTGCAGTACCCATATTAATTGTGCTCGGGGTGGCTTGCTGCATAATCCTGTCCAAAGGAATATACATCATGTTATTACCTCCCTTTACATCGATCATCACTTTGGAGGAATTGGTCATAACCGATTCCATGGTATCGATATACATTCTCTCCCGTGTGACCTCCGGGGCTAATTTATACTGGGCATACAACTTCCTGAATCGCTCAGCCTCACCCCGAGCCTGCGCGACTACCCGTTGCTGGTAGCCGTCGGCCTCTTCAATATATTTCTGGGCTTCACCTCTGGCCTCCGGGACAACCTGGTTTGCATAGGCATCCGCTTCATTGCGCACCCTCACTTCGTCCTCGCGAGCACGAATCACTTCATCAAACGCTTCCCGTACTGCATCCGGTGGCGCGGTTTCATCTATATTGACTCGTTCAACACTAATTCCCGTCTGATAAGCATCCATATATTCCTGAATTCGAATTTTTACCTCATCCCCCAGTAACGCCCGTCCCTCAGTTAATACTTCATCCATTTCAGTGCTTCCGACCACATGCCGAACCGCACTTTCAGCTGCCTGGTACAGGCTGTTTTCAGGTGCTTTTACCTTCAATGCATAATTTCTCACATCGCCGATGACATACTGTACGGTGAGCTTAACCTTGACTATATTTTCATCTTCAGTCAGCATTTCTGACTCATGGGGATGCGATCGAACGCGCGTCTTATTATAAATCAGAACTTCATCGATCAATCTTGGATTCCAGTGAATTCCTGGCTGTATTACTGCGTCCTGGACCTTGCCAAATCGGAGAACCACGCCTCGTTCCTGTTCATCAACCGTATAGACGCCCAACAAAAAATAGACTATGGCCAGGACAACACCGACTATAGCCAGCAGCGATAGGCCACCGCCCTTACCCTTCGAGGCACCGCCCCCAGAGCTTCCTGAACCGCCGCCAAACATCTTACTGAGATTGTCTTGCAGCTTTTTAAAGGCCTCATCTAAATCAGGTGGCCCCTGATCATTTCTATTCCCCCACGGATCTCGATCTCCAGAGTTCCCATTACCGGGTTCATTCCAAGCCATAACATTCTCCATTTCGCAACTTAGCGATTGTCTATCTTCCCATTAATCTCATGATTATGCATTGTATAACTCTGCATCAACGCAGAATTCAATTTTTCAAGATTATGCTTTTCAATACGCATATAGAGGTCAGTTACACCATTATCATGGGTAACTTCCCTGATGACACACCCGATATTAAAGCACCGGGCACGAATCATACCCTGTTCCGGTTTCAAGCTGATAGTGGCTTCCACTAGTTCACTGCCCAGCAATTCATCAATACAATTCAACATGGCATCCAGGCCTTCTCCCCGCAATGCTGAAACACGAACACTCACTGGACTTCCGCTGCTATCACGACAAATGACCGGCCTATCCGTTGCTACCAAATCAGATTTGTTCAATACCAACAATTGCGGTATCTGTTGAGCACCAATTTCAGACAACACATTATTGACTGCATCTATTCTTTCCTGCTTCTCCGGGGCAGCGGCATCCACTACATGTAAAATCAAAGCAGCATGAGTCACTTCCTCCAGAGTCGCTTTGAACGCTTCAATCAGCGTATGAGGTAATGCGCGAATAAAGCCGACGGTGTCGGACAGTATCATTTTCCCCGTTACCGGCAAGGGTATTTGCCGCAAAGTCGGGTCAAGTGTGGCAAACAACTGGTCCGCAGCGTGTACCTGCTCATTGGAAAGCGCATTAAACAAAGTTGATTTGCCAGAGTTCGTATATCCAGCCAGCGCGACAGACGGCGTCTGAGAGCGCTGCCTGGCTTTTCGATTCTGGCCGCGCTGGCGCTGGACCTTAACCAACCTCTGATTAACCTTCTTTGTTCGAGCTCTCAACTGACGCTGGTCAGCTTCCAACTGGGTTTCACCATCACCAGACAGCCCCGCACTCGCTCCCTGACCCTTACCTGAGCCACCGCGTTGCCTGTCCAGGTGGGTCCAACCTCTTACCAACCGGGATGCCGCATGTTGTAGCTGGGCCAGCTCTACCTGTAACTTTCCTTCGTGGGTTCGCGCCCGTTGAGCAAAAATTTCCAGTATCAACCCAGTTCGACCCATGACCCTCCTGCCAACGGCCTGCTCGATATTCTTTTCCTGAGACGGCGACAAATCTTCACTGAAAACAATAATCCCGGCATCCGACTGTTCCGCTTCCAAGCAGATTTCCTGTAACTTTCCTGATCCGACCAAACTCTTTGGGTGAGGTGTTTTTCTAGGATTGATAATCGTAGCAACGGTATCCAACCCTGCAGATAATACTAACTCCTCCAGCTCTTCCAGTGTGGCAAGTTTCGATTCAACACTGCTTGAAAAAACCAGTAGCGCGCGAAGGCCTCCTTCTGGTCTCTCAATGAACAATTTAGCGACCATTAAAAACTAGATTTCACTCGATGCTTCCTCTGCATAATCAATAACCACCGCTTTAGACGGAACAATAGTGGAAATAGCTGATTTATATATCATTTGATTAACACTATTACGTAATAATATGACGAATTGATCAAAGGATTCGATCTGCCCTTGCAACTTGATGCCGCTGACTAAGAATATTGAAACAGGGATTCTTTCCTTTCTGAGTACATTCAAAAAAGGTTCCTGTAATGATTGTCCCTTCGGCATCTTGGCTCCTCATATATTATTTGTAGGTGTAAAAACCTTGCAACCTGGAGACTGGAAGACCCATACCATCTACCGTAGATCCATTTACAATGTCGCCACCAAATGACCCCAGTCAACCTGATGGTGGCAGGTATGACCTGCTCTTTTTTACTATATGCTGCCAAGTTTAACGATTTTCAATACCTTGGAGACAATTGGTTGATCTAAAATGACCAAATCCCTCCAGCTGCGCAACCAGGTATATTGTCGCTTGGCCAATTGCCGGGTTGCAATGATGGCTCTTTGCCTCATTTCATCGTAATTATATTGGCCTTCCAAATAGCGCCAAACCTGACGATAACCCACCGATTTCAATGCAGGTAAGCCTGATTCCATACCAGGCAAGCTTCGAAGTGTCATCACCTCATCGATCAGACCCTGATCCAGCATTAGATCAAATCGCTGCTCAATCCGACTATGCAGCCTCTTCCTGTCTGATGGAACAATGGCAATTTCGGTTAAGTCGAACGGACAGCGCTGATGCCCCCCCTCGATCAACTGACTCAATGACTTCCCTGTTAGCTGATGCACCTCGAGTGCACGCTGTAATCGCTGTGTATCCGCTCTATTGATTCTACTGGCTGCACGAGGATCAATTTTTTTAAGCCTGTCATGCAGACTGGCCCAACCCAGCTCCGCCGCCTCTTTACTGAGTGCCGCCCTAACCTTTGGGTCCGCTGCCGGCAGGGGTGCAATACCATCTCTCAGTGCTTTAATATAAAGCATGGTGCCTCCGACCAGAACGGGCAATCGGTTTCGATCCAGAATCTCCCCGATCAGTCTGATCGCATCCTCGCGGAACTCAGCTGCTGAGTATGGGTTACTGGCATCCCGAATATCAATGAGATGATGTGGGACCTCGAATTGCTGAGCAGTGTCCGGTTTCGCACTGCCAATATCAAATCCCCGATAAACCTGTGCAGAGTCAACGCTGATGACTTCCAGCGGTACCTGTTTTGCTAATTCATAGGCGAGACTTGATTTCCCACTGGCTGTCGGGCCCGTTATCACCAGGGCCTGAATCACTAGCGGCCCCGCATAAAAAGGCTATCCAGTTCGCCCAGAGACAGCTGGAACCAAGTAGGTCGGCCATGATTGCACTGTCCACTACGCTCAGTCTCTTCCATATCCCGTAATAGCGCGTTCATTTCATCCAGGGTCAGCTTTCGATTCGCCCTGATTGAACCGTGACAAGCCATCGTTGAAAGGATCTCATCGCGATTTTCCTCCATCCTGGCACTACTGCCATATTCCAGCATATCCGCGACTACGTCGCGAAGCAGCTGCTCTGCACTGGACCGACCCAGCAAAGCTGGGACACCTCTGATGACGACTGATTCAGCAGAAGCCACTTCCACCTGCAAACCTAACTCAGCTAAATCTGTATTCATCTGCTCCACCGCCTGGACTTCTTTATCGCTCATAACCACACTGATGGGAACGAGTAAAGGCTGGATTTTCAAGCCCTCCTTATCAATGGATTGTTTCAGTTGCTCGTACGTTATTCTTTCATGTGCAGCATGCATATCAACAACGATTAAACCGGCCTGATTCTGAGCAATGATATACACACCATGCAGCTGAGCCACAGCAAAACCTAACGGAGGAATCACCTGATCTTTCTCCGAACTCAAATTACTTCCAGCATCCTTTACGGCCATCGCCATCCACGACTTCGGGCCACCTGCCGTTTGTGACGGCCCAGAGAATCCAGACGAAGATCCGAAATTAATCGGCTTTTGATCAAAGCTCGGTAACGGCTCAGCTAATTCACCAACATTGCCACCCGATAACCGGCCATCGGCAATGTGCCCCTGAGTTTCATCAGGACGCACAGAGGCAAGTACCCTGTGAATGGTCCTGTAAATAAAATCATGAACCTGGCGACTATCTCTAAAACGCACCTCATGCTTGGTAGGGTGAACATTAACATCCACTCTGACAGGATCGACCTCAAGGAATAGTGCATAGGCTGGATGCCGCCCATGATAAAGCACGTCTGAATATCCTTGCCGCACCGCATGGCTTGCAACCTTGTCTCTAATGGTTCTGGCGTTCACAAAAAAATACTGCTGGTCGGCCTGACTTCTAGAATACGTGGGCAGGGAAATCCAGCCTCGCAAGGTCATATCAAGCCGGGATTCTTCAAAATAAAGTGCCTGGTCAACAAATGGCTGACCGAATACCATCGCGATCCTACGCCTTTCATCCAAGTCCGTATCAGCTACGCGGTACTGGCGTATCAACCTGCCATTATGCGTTAGGGTCATAGTCACATTTGGATGGCTTAAACTGACCTTCCGGATAATGTCTTCAATTCTCTGTAACTCAGTGCGTTCGGTTCGAAGGAATTTTTTTCTGGCAGGTGTATTAAAAAACAGGTCACGTACCTCAACGCTGGTACCTCGCCGGTGGGCAGCCGGTTCAAGTACGCTGTGCATACTCTCACCTGCAGACCTCACGGACCAACCGGATTTACTATCCGTTGCATTAGAAGTCAGTATCAACCTTGACACCGACGCTATCGAGGCGAGGGCTTCACCTCTAAAACCTAGCGAGGTTATTCCCTGCAGGTCTTCCTGAACAGCGATCTTGGAAGTAGCATGACGCGCCAGCGCCAGTTCAAGATCTTCCTTGATAATTCCTACCCCATCATCACGAATACGGATCAGCTGGCTACCGCCTGCTTCCAGGCTAATGTCAATGGATTTCGCCTGCGCATCCAGGGCATTTTCCAAAAGCTCCTTAACCACCGATGCCGGCCTCTCCACGACCTCTCCTGCGGCAATCTGGTTAGCCAGCCTATTGGTAAGCGCACAAATACGATTGTTCATTTAAAGTTGGGGTATCCTCAACGTTTGTCCGATCCTGATAGTATTGGAACTTAAGGCATTCTCACGCTTTAGATCTTCAAAACCAATATTATATCTCAAAGCAATTTCTGACAGCGTATCACCCCGCCTGATTACATGCGTAATGGTGGGTCGAGGCGTTGCGTTCTGTCTGGCTGCAAGTAGCGTACCGGTCGGTGGGATCCGACTGAAGTATTGATTGATACCAGCAAAGATACCCGCTGCCAGCTTCTTCTGGTGCTTTGTCGCTGCCAGCTTCCGTGCATCGCCTGGATTTGAAATAAAACCCGTTTCTATCAGCAATGACGGAATATCAGGTGATTTAAGAACGATGAAAGCAGCCTGCTCAACATTCTTCTTATGCAACCGACTAATGGGCTTAATACCCAACAGGATCGCCTCGCCCATTTCAAGACTGGCACTTAAACTGGCTGTCTGGGAAAGATCCAACAGCACGCCAGCGAGCATATCATCTTTGTCATCCAGACTGACACTTCCGACACCACCAATTAAATCAGCCCGGTTTTCTTTCTCGGCCAGCCATTCTGCCATTTCACTGGTAGCCCCACTCTCAGAAATCGCATAAACCGATGCGCCATTAGGAGAATTGGTCTTCCAACCATCGGCATGAATGGAAATAAACACATCGGATTCGTTCTCCCTGGCGATGGCTGTTCTCTTACGATGCTCGACATAATAATCGCCCCGCCGAGTCAACACGCCCTTATAGCCATAGGTTCGATCAGCGATGGCCTTTAATTCCCTGGCAATAGCCAGCACGACTTTTTTCTCGTACAGATTCCCTGCACCAATTGCACCGGGATCATCACCGCCGTGTCCTGGATCAATAGCAATGACTATTTCCCTGGGTCGCTGACTCGATGAATCAACACCCTGGATCGGGGTTTCGACCTGCTGATCTTCAGTGAATAAATCAATGACCAGACGATCCCGGTATTGGGCAATGGGTTTTAGAATGAAACTCCTTGGCTTCACCTCCTGTTTTAAATCAAGAACGACGCGCAGGTTTTCTTGAGACGGCGGAGAAAATCTGAGTGATGCAATGGGCGTCGCTTCAAGAGAGAGTTCGGCTATTTCATTCTTCAATTCATCCCGATGCATCTCAGTATCATTAAGATCAATCACCAGTCTGGCAGGGTTCTCAAGCATAAACAGCTTATGGTCTACAGGACCACTAAGATCAAATACGACCCGGGTTTTTTCTGGGTCAGGACGAATCCGTATTCCATCAACAGACTGCTGCGCCAGCACTGCCATGTTGGCCAGTAACATCAGTACAGCCGCACTGGCTCGTTGCAGGAGACCTAATTTCGGCAATCTATCCGCTCCTGAAAGCTTTCCAATTGCTGCATGACTCGCTGCCCTTTAGCAGAGTAGGCCGTGATGGCCGCACGCCGTTCCGTATGATTGTTATAAGTCAGCGTCACCAACAAATCCTGCTGCGGTAAATATCCATGTCCTTTCTCCGGCCACTCAACGACACATAAATTAGTCGTTTCAAAGTACTCTTCAGCCCCTAAGTAGTGTAACTCTTCTGGATGCCCCAGTCTGTATAAGTCAAAATGAATGACTGCCTGGCCATTGATCAGATACGGCTCTATCAGTGTGAAAGTCGGGCTTTTAACTGCGCCTGCATAACCCAGGGCACGCAGTAACCCTCTGCACAACGTGGTTTTACCGGTTCCTAGATCTCCCTGCAAAAATACTAAACCACCCCCATCCAGAAGGAGGCTCAGTTCAGCACCGAGTGCCTCGGTCTGATGGAAGTGCGTCAAATTGATTTTCACGGTAGCACTTCATCTGAAAGTAGTTGGCCAATGACAAGCGGTAAATCCGATGCAGCCAAGCCCACTTCACCCAATTGGGTGACGATAGAGTCAGCCGCCCTGGCATGATTAACAACGCCCATACAGGCAGCCTCATAAAGATTGCCTGTTTGTCCTATCAGGCTCCCAATCACCCCCGCCAGCACATCGCCCATTCCTGCACTTGCCATGCCGGGGTTACCAAAGGGGCAGAGACTTAATTGCTCATCATCCTGAACCAGACTCCCCAGGCCCTTTAACACCACGACGCCACCATAGCGTGCGTGCAATTCAGTCGCGACCTTAAAACGATCCTCCTGCACCGATGCCACGCCCAGCAACCTGGCGGCTTCCTTTGAATGAGGCGTCAAAATCCAGTGTTCATAATACCGAGGGGCAATGGCAAGCATGTTTAAAGCATCAGCGTCTACCACCATGGGCTTACCGGAACTCAAAACGGCAGCGAACAATTCTAACGCCCAGTCATCACGGCCTAAACCCGGCCCGATGACAACACTATCCGCCTTTTCCAGCAAAGTACCAAGCTCCTCGCCTCCACCGACGGCATGAGCCATCACTTCCGGGCAGCGACTCAGCAGGGGTGTCAGGTTATTGGCACGCGTCGCGACTGAAACCAGGCCAGCACCGGAACGTAGCGCCGCCTCTGCAGCCAGTATAATCGCACCGGCCATTCCCTCGTTACCACCGACTAGCAGCACATGTCCATACTGATTTTTATAACCCCGGCGAGACCGTTTTGGTAAAGATTGTCCCGGTAGAATCTTTACCGGTTCCGCCACTCGTTTATAAGCCTCTGCTGTTGCACCCAGGTCAGCCAAACAGATCTTGCCCGCCACATCAGGACCATCATTACAATAAAGGCCTCGCTTACGACCAATAAAGGTAACTGATTGCGTTGCTTTAACACAGACACCTAAAATGACCCCCGTATCTGCACAAAGACCCGAAGGAAGATCAACTGCCAAAACGTCTGCTGGGCTTTCGTTAATCTCCTCGATGACCTTTGCATACTCAGGCCTGACCTTACCAGAAACGCCAATACCAAGGAGGGCGTCCACGATCAGGCAATCCTCTGGAATGACTTCACTACGGCTAAAACAGGCGCTACTCTGTTGACAAAAGGACAACGCCTGGCGAGCCTCTGGCGTTAACTTATTCGGATCACCTAAGGATACAACTTCAACGCGGTAGCCCTTATCTGCCAGCATGGCCGCGATCAGGTATCCGTCCCCAGCATTATTTCCGGATCCGCAAAAAACCATAAAATGGGTGATATCTGAAAAATGCTGTTCAATGCTTTCTATGCAGGCTCTGGCTGCGAGCTTCATCAAACTGATGCCTGATATGCCATAATCCTCAATCAGCGCTTGATCAATGACTCGAACCTCGTCCGCGGTAAAAAGTACCATAATATCTATGCCTATTGAGTATCGTTTACGATCAATGCAAGTATATGCCACTCACCGTCGCAATACAGACCGGAAGGTCCTATAAATGCAAGAAATTAAGGACAAAATTCAGCAATGGGCACAGGAACTGGGCTTTCAGGAGACCGGTTTCAGCAATCTGGACCTGACGGCTCACGAAGATTATCTCAGAGCCTGGCTAAGCAACGGCTTTCAAGGCAGCATGACCTACATGGCCCGTAATCAGGAACTGAGGGTCCAACCTCAGGAACTGCTGACAGGGAGTATCAGTGCGATCACCGTCCGCATGGATTATCTACCTGAAAGCGGGCATCAGCGTATCCGCAATAACCTGAAATCAAAAGAGTTTGCTTACGTTTCCCGTTATGCGCTTGGTCGGGATTACCATAAAGTAATCCGTGCGAAACTTAAGCGACTGGCTAGTCAAATCAACGACCATATCAACGTTAAGAACCTGGGACCATTTTATTCACGGGCATGCACTGACAGCGCCCCTATACTGGAAAAACATCTAGCAGAGAAATCCGGTCTCGGCTGGATCGGTAAAAACACCCTACTCATGAACCGTTCAGCAGGTTCCTGGTTCTTCCTGGGAGAACTCCTGACCAACCTACCATTAACTCAAACTGTTGAAAGGCCATCAAATCATTGTGGTTCCTGCACGGCCTGCTTGTCCATCTGTCCCACTCAAGCCATTGTCGCACCTTACGTCCTGGATGCCAGAAAATGTATTTCCTATCTCACCATTGAAAATCGAGGAACCATCCCCAAAGCACTCCGAAATGCCATAGGCAACCGTATTTTCGGCTGCGATGACTGCCAACTGGTTTGCCCCTGGAACCGCTATGCCCAAACCAGTCAAGAAACCGATTTCCAACCCAGGCACAAGCTGGACAAATCGACGTTATTAGATCTATTTCAGTGGAGTGAAGCCGAATTCTCCATTAATACAGCAGGTTCCGCCATTAGAAGAACCGGTTATAACGGCTGGCTGAGAAATATTGCCGTAGCACTCGGCAACGCACCCGGTTCCAGCCTCATACAAAAAGCCCTAATCGAGAAACAAACTGACTGTTCAGAAATGGTTGCGGAGCACATCGAATGGGCTATTCATCAACAAGCAGTAAAGCTTTCTGCTTATAAACAATCCAACTAGATACAGAAAAATTTCTGCTTATAAACAACCCAACTAGAAACAGAAAAATTTCTGCTTATAAACAACCCACCAAAAACAGAAAAATTTCTGCTTATAAACAACCTAACTAGAAACAGAAATATTTCTGCTTAATCAGCATAAATGGGCTACAAAATCCAAGGAAGGTAATCCGTTTGAAAACTGACTGTACGCTCTATCTGGGCTATCGACCATTAACTGAAAAATTCGGCCTGATAAACTTTCAATTCGTGTATGGACTCCCTAATATCATCGAGCGCGCGATGCCGCGTCTCCTTTTTAACAGAGGCTGCAATGGAGGGTCGCCAGCGTAAGGCTAATTCCTTTACTGTACTGACATCAATATTTCGATAATGCAAGTAAGCCTCTAAGCCAGGCATATAGCGACACAAAAACCGCCTGTCCTGACCGATCGTGTTTCCACACAAAGGGGACTGCCTTGCTTCTACATACTGCTGCACGAAAGCCAGCGTTTCCGCTTCGGCATCAGCATCCATGATCGTTGATGCATTAACACGCTCGACTAGTCCAGACTCAGTATGGTGCGAAACATTCCACTCGTCCATGCCCGCCAGGACTTCAGCCGCCTGATGAATCACCAGATTCGGCCCTTCCGCAACAATGTTCAATCTGGAATCTGTGATAATGGTGGCAATCTCCAGGATTCGATCCCGCTCAGGATCCAAGCCGGTCATTTCCAGATCGATCCAGACCAAATTTTCTGAATAATCAGCCATAGTTTGAAATACAGTATTTAAATAATAAATTCACGTTCCTATTAAAACCCTTCTGGCCCTAAAATACGATAGCCCGAGTAAACTCCAATTTGAACGTCGCCTTGGCGTACTATTGCCTTTTTGAATACAGGTTGCACTCATTTTTCTCTTCAGCTTAAGGTAAACTTCATCTTTTGAAGAATGAACAACATGCTTCCGTTACTAATTGATGCCCCCGCTCTACAATCTCATCTAGCGGATGAAAACCTGCTGATTATTGATCTATGTCATGACGAAAACTACCACCAAGGTCATATACCGGGCGCCATTCATATTTCTCCAACAGACTTGGTAGCCGGTATTCCTCCAGCCGTGGGGCGACTCCCCGATATAAGAAAACTCGAACAATTATTTTCCAGAATCGGTTATACCGACACAAAACATCTGGTTATCTATGACGATGAAGGCGGTGGCTGGGCTGGTCGATTCATCTGGACCCTCGACGTAGTCGGCCATTCAAGCGCGTCCCTTCTAGACGGTGGGTTAGTTGCATGGCGAGCTGAAAACAGGCCGCTTCAAACAGAGCACGCGCTTCCTCAAGCCACTAATGTCACCCTCACGATTCACCAGGAACCGATTGCTGAAATCACAGATATCCTAGATTCTCTGCAGCAGGATACGGCCGTTATCTGGGATGCTCGATCACCCGAGGAATTCGCCGGAATTACAAAATATGCGGCGCGCGGAGGCCATATTCCGGGGGCGATTAATCTTGACTGGCAGATGATGATGGACCGAGAAAACCACCTTCGCCTGAAAAAAGATCTGCCCTCCCTACTAACTCAGCATGGCATCAGCCCAGAAAAACACATCATAACGCACTGCCAGAGTCACCACCGTTCTGGATTAACTTACTTTGTGGGCAAGTACCTAGGCTATTCAATTCAAGCCTATCACGGCTCGTGGTCTGAATGGGGCAATGACGCTACCACCCCCGTGGAAACGATGTGAACTGGCTATTCGCACATTACCAGCGCTTTTTACCCAAACATCTGATATCAAGGCTGGTAGGCTTTGCTGCTGCAGAGGAGAATATCTGGCTAAAAACCATTCTGATTAATACTTTCTGTGCTTTTTACAAAATCAACTGGCAGGAAGCCGCACGTACAAAACCAGAGGCGTACACCAGCTTTAATGACTTCTTCTCAAGAGAACTCAGATCTGGTTGTCGACCTGTTTCGGGGCGATTAAGTGCTCCCGCTGATGGACGAGTCTCCGCATCAGGCCACTTGAAGGTCGGCCAACTAATCCAGGCTAAGGGCATATCCTATAAACTTGATGCACTGGTGGGCAACCCAATATCTGAGCAGTTCAGCAAAGGTAGCTACATAACCGTCTATTTAGCGCCTCATGATTATCATCGGGTGCATTTCCCCAGTCACGGCCAGTTACTATCGAGTCACTATATACCCGGGGACCTGTATTCAGTCAATGCCGCGACAACAGAGCATATTGATGGCCTGTTTACCCGAAATGAACGGCTGGTTTTCCGTGTAAACACACCGCGGGGCGAATTGATCATGGTGATGGTAGGGGCAATGATTGTCGCAGCGATGCAGGCAGTGTGGAATACTGCCCCTTACAAAGCCGGTAGAACAATCCAGGAATCATTTGAACAGTATCAGGTTGAGCAGGGTCACGAGGCCGGTCGGTTCCTACTGGGTTCCACCGTCATTGTGATTACCGAGTGGCCTACGGACTGGCGGTTCGTTCCAGGTGACCTATTAAAGGTAGGTGAAAACCTTGAACACTGACCCTTGGTTAGCTCACCGGCCAAACAAAGGGCATAACCTCGGCTATATCTTCCAGATCCAGCCACGCCATCATCAAACGATCCAAACCCATAGCCACTCCAGATGTCCTCGGCAATTCTGAAACGGCCGATATCAAGCGTTGGTCAACCACCATGTGGGGTAGACCTCGAGTGGCCCTAAATTGATTCCATTGATTGAATCGAAACTCCATTTCGACGGCGTCGGTTAATTCCTGATAACCATTTGCAAGCTCCATCCCATCGGCATATAACTCGAAACGTCTGGCTATCTGCCTTGCCTCATCGACCTCTGCCAGGGCAGCCTGACAAACAGGGAAATCAACCACCCAGGTCAGTCCAGAAAAACTCGATGCAATACATTCAGAAAAAAGGTAGTCAAGGCAGTCAGATCGTTCCATTTCATCATCAAAGTGACCCAGATGACTAACCTCCTGCCGGGTATATTTTTCAATAAGGATCCTAAGTTCAACGATCGAGACACGATTCGGATCCACACCAAATTCATTTAAAAACGATTCTCTGTAGGATACTTGCCCAGTTTCTGCAGCCCAATCGTCTTGACCATCCGGTAGACGCCTGATCAGAGCTAAAACCTCTTCCATTAAATCACCAATTTCAAATCCTGGCTGATACCACTCTAATATAGAAAACTCAGGGTTATGCATCCGCCCCTGGTCGGCTTGTCGAAAAGCAGGACAGATCTGGAAAACTGGCTGGCCATAGGTAGCCAAAATTCTTTTCATGGCAAATTCTGGTGAGGTCTGCAGAAAGTATTGATCGTCTTGAATACAGACTTCCATACTCCGCAACTGACAATCCGGTGACCCTCTTAAGCCAAGCACTGGCGTGCTGATTTCAGTCACATTTCGTTCCTGAAAAAAAGTTCTGATTACCCGATTGAGCCGATCACGTGCCGTCAGTGCATGCCACGAGGACTGAGCCCGCCATTCATTCATGGTTCAGCTACTTTTGCCTCTGCCTTGATATTCTCCAGTTCGAGTGTCAACTCGAACAACTTCTCCGATATTAATAAACAACGGAACCTTAACCACTGCCCCGGTGGTTAAGGTTGCTGGTTTAGAACCTCCACTGGCAGTATCACCCTTAAGACCTGGATCGGTTTCAGCAACCTCAAGTTCAACAAAGTTAGGCGCAAGAACAAGAATAGGCACCTCATCCCAGAGCGTGACCGTACATTTTTCTGTTTCTTTCAACCATTGCATGGCATCACTGACGGCCGCTTTATCCGCCGCCAACTGTTCGTAACTGCCATCGGTTCGCATAAAATGCCAATACTCGCCATCGGTATACAGATATTCCATATCGTATTCCATGACATCAGCTCCTTCGAGTGACTCGCCAGATTTAAAAGTCCGCTCCCAGACCCTTCCACTTTTCAGGTTTTTAAGTTTAACTCGATTGAACGCCTGGCCTTTACCGGGCTTTACAAATTCATTTTCAACAATGCTGCAGGGTTCCCCCTCAAGAAGAACTTTAAGTCCTGATTTAAATTCATTAGTAGAAAAACTAGCCATAATTCCAGGTTCCTCGTTTACCTGCCCCCATAATACAGGCAATGTCCTTCAAATTCATTGAATCAACACCAGTAAGCCGCACCGGTTTAAACCACAGGCTTATAGTATTGATTGACGATGGACCACAATTGAGCGGGTTGAGTTGAATCGCCTGTCACCTCATAACCCGTTCTAGATTGACCCTTTAACCCTACCAATTTCAGCACCAACCCCGAACCATGAAACCGTTCCCCATTAGTGATTATCATGCTCTCTATCACTGATTCCGAGTAAAAACAGAATACTGTCAAGACCCAATTGGGAGATAGCATGATCACTACGATCCCGTACAATAGCCTTGGCATGATAAGCAATACCCAAACCCGCCGCCGCCAGCATCTCTATATCATTGGCACCATCGCCCACGGCAATGGTCTGCTCCATGGCGATACCTTCTTTTCGAGCCAACTCAGAGAGAATAGTCGCTTTAGCCTTTGCATCAACCACCGGCCTAACAACCTCACCAGTCAGCTTTCCATCAACGACGTCGAGCCCATTGGCATAAACGTAATCGATGCCTAACCTCTGCTGCAGGAACTCACCAAAATAATTAAATCCGCCGGAAATAATAGCGGTCTTGTACCCCAAGGTTTTCAAAGCAGGGAAAAGAACTTCAACACCTTCCGTCAAGGGTAAACGCTGAGCAATTTCAGACAGCGTCTGTACAGGCAGTCCGGCCAACAGGCTGACCCGCTGTCTCAAACTTTCCTGAAAGTCTAAATGGCCGCCCATGGCTTTTTCGGTTATGTCAGCAACTTGCTCACCCACACCGGCCGCGATCGCTAACTCGTCGATGACCTCGGTATCAATCAAGGTCGAATCCATATCAAACGCAATCAGACGTCGATGCCTCCTGAAAATACCATCCTCCTGCACCGCTATATCGATATCAAGTCGACTCGCCAAGGCCATCAAATTCTCACGGAAATCAGTAGACGGCTCGCCCCTCAGGGAAAACTCCACACAGGCGCGGGTTATTTTTTGGCTATCCTGCAGCGGGATTCTGCCAGAGAGTCGAGTGATCTTATCTATATTCAAATTATGCTGAACAATCATCTTGGTCACGGCCGCAATATGACTGGCTTTAATCTTCCGGGCGAGCAGCGTCAAAATAGTACGACGTCGACCCTGCTGCATAACCCATTGCCTATAGCGATCCTTATCAACCGAATTAATATTGATACTCAACCCTGCCTGTTCAATATCAGACTTGATTCGCTGCAGAAGTGTTTCAGTGGTATGGGTCGACTCAACCAGAATTCCTAAGTTCAGATAATCATGAATTACAGCCTGGCCAATATCGAGTATGGTCACATCCATCTCACTTAGAATGGATGTGACTAAAGCGGTCAATCCGGGCTTATCTCTCCCGGTGATATTAATCAGTGCAAGATTACTCATGAATCGTGTCTATGGGGCAGGCACTATATTATCTCTTATTAATACAACCACGAACAGTCACCGAATATAATGCGTTATACTCCGACGCTGGAATGCTGGCTTTACCTACTATGTTTGAATCCAGATTAAGACTTTTGGTCGCCTTGACAGCACCCCTGATCATCAGCGCTGTGATAACCATTTCCGGAATTCTGATTGTTTCTTCCAATACACTGGATATTGAAAATAGGAAACTTCATCAAAGCGCCGCAAATCAGATTGCCCGGGTTGCTGCTGATTATCTGGCCAAACGTGATCTACTGTCTCTCAATGTCATGGTCGATGATCTATCCCTGGAACAGCATATCTCTTTAGCCGCTATCTATGATCCACAAAACAGGCTACTGGCCCAAAGCGGCTTAAGCCAGACTAATTCAACCCGCTTGATTGCAGAAATCAGCTCCCAAACGGAATCTCTTGGTCGTTTGGTCGTCGAATTCAGCGATACCCCTAATTCTGACTTTTTGGCTTTCATGTTGTGGAGTTCTATCTTCGTATACAGTCTTATCATTGGGCTAGTTTGCAGCCTGGCCTACTTTTACGGGGACTTCCTGATCTTGTGGGTTACCGATAAGAAGCGCCCCGAGCCAGTAACCGTCGTCGACAAGGCTACCCTTAAGTCAACGGAAGTCAGTCTTTCTTGTACCTTGCTGGCAATTAAACTAACCCCCCAGCGTCTGATTCCTGAGCAGGAAATAGTCAGACGATGTCAGGAACTTCAAGGTCATCTTTTTGAAGTCACCAGCGGTGAATACGAGATACAGTTCCGTTCATATCAACACCTGCAGAACTGCCTTGAATTCACCCGTTTTATCGAGCAACTGGTATTCACATCTGAAGATCGCCTGCAAACTAAAATGGCCTTGGCGCAAGGATTGTATGAGGACCATGAAGATATGACAAAACGCGTTCGGTACCTGGCTTCTCTGAGCCCCGGTAATCCTTTAATCAGCAAAACAATTTATGATGAACTGACCCAGACGGCCAGTGAAACCAGCCAACTTTCCCCAGATTCAATCTTCAATCACTATGACATCAAACCATTCCATTCACCTTTGGCTTCAGATATCGAACTATTTTCTCTGCATATGCGGACTGACGCGAGTTCGAACCAGAACCCAAATTAGAGCGCCAATCGAACCAGCTCAAATATCCTGGTGGTTTCGCGCTAAACATACCTAATAGTTTCAGGCCTTACGAATCAAGGTAACCCCATCCACTTTCTGAAACCCGCGTGGTAACTTCAAACCCCGTCGTGCTCGTTCACCCTGATAATGGGCTAACTCTTTCATAGTAAGGTTAATGTGGCGCTTGCCTGATAACACCATCAGCGTGTCACGTTCACCAAATGCAATCAGGTAGGACATCGTCTCTATCCGATTTCGCACATCTGCTGCAGGAATATTAATAATTTTATTCCCTTTACCCTTGGTCAGTTCGGGCAAGTCTTTCACTGGGAAAATAAGCAGCCTTCCCTGGCTGGTAAAAGCAGCTATAAAATCGTTTTCTAAATCGAACACCGGCACGGGCTGTAACGCGACCGAATCTAGAGGCGTTCGTAAGAAGGCCTTACCTGCCTTATTCTTACTGATCATGTCTTCGAGACGCCCGACAAATCCGTAACCGGCATCACTGGCTACCAGGTAGCGGCCTGCGCCTTCCCCTAACAACAGCCCGGTAAAGTGAACACCCGGTGGCGGATTTACCTTGCCGGTCAGTGGCTCTCCCTGGCCTCGCGCCGAGGGCAGGTTATGCGCAGGCAAAGCATAGGTCCTACCCTTTGAATCAAGGAAAACGGCATCCTGATCAGACTTGCCATGCGCCATCACCAAGTATTCATCGCCGGTACGATAACTCAGCTCTTCCCCCTTAATTTCATGACCCTTAGCAGCCCTAACCCAGCCTTTTTGCGACAACACAACCGTAATGGGTTCACTTGACAACAATTCTCGCTCGCTAAACGCCTGGGCTTCGTCCCTGACAACAATCAAAGAGCGGCGAGCGTCACCATAAACCTTGGCATCCTCCGTCAATTCTTTCTTAATCAAAGTCTTCAACCTGGCTTTTGAGCCAATGGTTTTTTCCAGATCAAGCCTTTCAGCACTCAGTTCTGCCTGCTCACCGCGAATCTTCTGTTCTTCTAGTTTAGCTAACTGCCGTAATCGAATATCCAATATGGCATCAGCTTGTCTATCAGACAATTCATAACGGTCCATCAGTACCTGCTTCGGCTTATCCTCAGACCGAATAATATTAATGACTTCATCAATATTCAGGAAAGCGACCAATAACCCTTCAAGAATATGCAAACGATCGAGGATTTTTTCCAGACGATACTGAAGACGCCTGATAACGGTGTCAGACCGATAAGCCAGCCATTCAGTCAACAGTTGTTTTAAAGAACAAACACCAGGTCGGCCACTGAGCTGGATCACATTCATATTGACGCGATAGGTTCTTTCCAAATCAGTACTGGCAAACAAATGACTCATCAGCTGACTCTTATCAACCCGGTTACTTCGAGGAATAACAACAATTCGAGTCGGGTTTTCATGGTCTGATTCATCTCGCAGATCAGCAACCATAGGTAATTTCTTGGCCTGCATTTGCGCCGCGATCTGCTCGAGCACTTTGGTTCCAGAAACCTGGTAGGGAAGCGCAGTAATAACAATATCATTCTCTTCAATCTCAAAGATGGCCCTTGCACGTACCGAGCCTCGACCGGTTTCATAGGCTTGCCTGATTTCCTCCACAGAAGAAACAATTTCGGCTCCACTAGGGAAATCAGGACCATGGACATGCTCCATCAGTTCAGTCGTCGTTGCCTTGGGTTGATCCAGCAATCGCAGGCAAGCACTGACAATTTCATTTAAGTTATGGGGCAAAATATCAGTCGCCATACCCACGGCGATTCCAGTACCCCCGTTTAATAGCAGGTTCGGCAACCTAGCAGGTAACGACACGGGCTCTTCCATAGTGCCATCAAAATTAGTTGCCCATTCGACCGTACCTTGACCTAATTCCGCCAGTAGGATTTCCGCATATCGGGTCAGTTTTGATTCTGTATAACGCATCGCAGCGTAGGATTTTGGATCATCTGGAGATCCCCAGTTACCCTGTCCATCAACCAGCGGATATCGATAAGTGAACCGTTGCGCCATCAGCACCATGGCTTCATAACTAGCTGAGTCTCCATGAGGATGATATTTGCCGATCACATCACCAATCGTCCTCGCAGACTTCATATATTTTGCATCCGCATTCAAACGGAGCTCTGACATAGCGTAAATAATTCTTCTCTGGACAGGTTTCAAACCATCGCCAATATGAGGCAAGGCACGATCATTGATCACGTACATCGCATAGTTCAAGTAGGCGCTTTCAGTAAATTCAGCTAACGACTGGGATTCAGTAGCGTCAGGCCCAATAAGATCGCTCATAAGTTATTCCTGATGATTTAAAT
>CAZGCW010000002.1:12610-53843 GCA_964524295.1 uncultured Pseudomonadales bacterium | reverse complement strand
TCATAAGTTATTCCTGATGATTTAAATTATCTCGGCTCGATCGCCCTTATTTTCAAGCCAGGATTTTCGGTCCGCAGCCCGCTTTTTAGACAACAGCATATCCAGCAACTCATTGGCTCTGTCTTCATTGTCAATCGTCAAGCGCACCAGACGCCTTGTATCAGCAGCCATGGCCGTCTCCCTGAGTTGCAGCGCATTCATCTCTCCTAATCCCTTGAATCGCTGAACGGCTACCTTGCCCTTGAGTTTCTGGTTCTCGATTCGATCAAGAATGGACTGCCGTTCAGCTTCGTCTAGGGCATAAAACACTTCTTTGCCTACGTCCACACGATAAAGTGGTGGCATGGCAACAAAGACATGGCCTTCGGACACTAAAGCAGGGAAATGCCTTACAAACAATGCGATCAACAAACTGGAAATATGCAGTCCATCCGAGTCGGCATCCGCTAAAATGCACACCTTGCCATAACGCAGGCCTGTTAAATCTCTTGAACCCGGATCAATACCCAATGCAACTGAGATATCATGAACTTCCTGAGAAGCCAGAATATCAGTGGAATCCACTTCCCAGGTATTCAGGATCTTACCTTTGAGCGGCATGATGGCTTGAGTTTCCCGGTCCCTGGCCTGTTTAGCGGATCCCCCAGCTGAATCTCCTTCAACTAAAAATAACTCGCCCTGCATTGCATCCTGACAGGAACAATCCGTTAGTTTCCCAGGAAGTGCCGGACCGGTAGTGACCTTCTTCCTCGCTATCTTCTTACCTGCCCTTAATCGACTCTGAGCATTTAGAATCGCCATCTCTGCCAGCTTCTCTCCATCTTCAACATGATGGTTAAGCCACAAACTGAAACTATCTTTAACGGCATTAGATATGAATGCGACTATCTGCCGGCTATTCAGCCGCTCTTTAGTCTGGCCGGAAAACTGTGGATCAAGCATCTTTGCGGAAAGCACATAACAACAGCGTTCCCAGATATCCTCTCCAGATATTTTTAAACCCCGTGGGACCAGATTACGAAATTCACAGAATTCGCGTAGTGCCTCAAGTAGGCCTGACCTCAGGCCATTAACATGCGTACCCCCTTGCCCAGTAGGAATGAGGTTGACATAGCTTTCGGTAATCATCGTACCGCCATCAGGTAACCACTGAACCGCCCAATCAACCGCTTCTTCCTTACCTTGCATTGAACCAGTAAAAGGCAACAACGGTAACAACTCGTACCCAGTAAGCTCAGCAAGAAGGTAGTCTTCAAGGCCGGATTCATAATGCCACTCAAATTGCCGCTCACTATCGGTGGCGGTATCATCTGTAAAAAATACTCTGAGTCCCGGGCAGAGAACCGCTTTAGCGCGTAGCAGGTGTTTCAGGCGAGTAACAGAGAATCTAGGCGAATCAAAATATGCCGGATTCGGCCGAAAGTTAATCAGCGTGCCCGTATTACGTTTATTAATTGTATCCTTAACCGTTAACTCAGACTTTTTTTCTCCGCCCTGAAAAGCCATATGGTGCATTTTACCGTCTCGCTTAATAAAAACTTCAAAGCTTTCAGAAAGCGCATTGACAACCGAAACCCCAACACCATGAAGTCCGCCTGAGAATTTATAATTTTCGTTATTAAACTTCGCACCGGAGTGGAGACGAGTCAAAATCAGTTCGACTCCGGATACCTTTTCAGTTTTATGGATATCGACCGGCATCCCTCGACCATTGTCGCTGACTGACATTGAGCCATCAGTCCGGAGTGTAACGCGAATCTCCGATGCATAGCCTTCCAGTGCTTCGTCGACGCAATTGTCAACGACTTCCTGAGCCAGATGGTTAGGTCGACTTGTATCTGTATACATACCCGGTCTCTTGCGAACCGGTTCAAGGCCTTCTAAAACTTCTATTGAATCTGCTTGATAGGATCCTGCCATAACTAAATTAAACCACGCTTGTTGACTTGAAAATTTTGGGACAGAGGCAAATACTTCCATGCCGAAGTACTAAAACGAAACCGAAAACGTTGCCTGTACAGATGATTCAACTGACTATCATCAAGTAGGATCACCCACCTTCGTTAACCAAAAACTCGATGGCGCTAGAGTATAGCGTTAAAAGAAACCAAGCGGTATCAAGAAGCGCAAATTGGCAGAGGATTTATTGCCTGTCCGCGACTCAGACACTGCGCCAGAAATTCTCCTAAGAAACAATTTATCTGCGACTTCTCATCAGGTAAATGCAGGTCTGGATTGGGCTGTTCATAGCGCTGCCGAAGATATCGATGATGATCAAAACGAATCACTTCTGCCGTCGCCAGGTCATGATAAATTCTAACTTCCAGACTGGGTAGCCACATCCACTCCGGTAACAATCTATCTCCTGTTATCTCAATTTGCAGGCAGGTGGTATAAGGGCATCGCTCAATAACAGAAAGCTTTACCAAGGCAATTTCGTCACAGGAGCCCGCCAACCCGAATTCAAGCGTATTGACGCTATCCATAGCAGGGAACAGTTGCTGCAATTTAATAAAATTAGCGTCACAGGTGGCAATATCCCTGACCAAATCGGGAACATAGCGTTGATTTTTCTTAACCTCTACGTGACTCATAAATCCTACCTTGAATAATGATTAAGCCTAGCACGTTTAGCATCAGCCTCAATCATCAAATTTTACCTACCACACCCACCCAGCATTGTATTTACCGGCCCACTCATCGTAAAAGCAACCCAAGATGAGCCCGATGCTATTACCAATGTTCAGCAGGACAAAATGAGGGCGAGGGTTCCCCTATAGAATCAAACCTAAACGCCAAGCGTTCCGCAGCCAGCAACTGATTTACGCCCAGAACTGCTAACACAGAAAAGCCGCTATAAATCACGTCTGTTGTCCTCCGACGAGCTGATTTCGGCTAACTCAGGTCTGTAAGCTATGATTAAAAGGAGGTGCCTGGCGTATCCAGCCACGCAGAAATAGCATCCCGGAAGGTCTATTGGATGACTCAATTGCTTGATTGAAAAATTCGAATATGGTTTCATCATGAAACTAATTGATGCTTCCCCCTCTGGGAAACTACCGCAACAAACAAGGAGAAATGGCGACATGATAAAGCTTTACGGGCTTCGCATGAGCAACTACTACAGCCTAACAAAAGCAGTGTTGATTGAAAAAGGCGTGGATTTTGAAGAAGTAAAGAAACCACCGAGCCAGAAGGAAGACTTCCTGATGCTATCGCCCATGGGTAAAATGCCCGCCATAGAAGCAGGCGGTGTTTATCTGTCTGAGTCCATCGCCATTTCAACCTACCTGGAAAAGCTACAACCAAAACCGGCATTACTGCCTACAGACGCGATGCAAGCAGCCAAGGTCATGGAACTGGTATGCCACCTGAAATTAGATGTGGAACTGGTGGCCAGGCGCTTATTACCCGAGGTCCTGTTTAAACAGCCGGTGAGCGAGGAAACCAAAACAGCCGTCAAAGCGGACTTGGCGAAGGGCCTAAAAGCCGTTGACCGACTCTTTGTTGGCGCACCTTATGCCGCAGGTGAACACATCACCTTGGCTGACTTCTACACCTTCTATTGCCTGGGTATGGCTTCCAACATGGTAAAAGCGATCTACGGTGAAGATCCCCTGGCTGACTACGCAACGATACGAAAGGTCCAGGCACTGATGGCGGAGCACCCTAGCGTTGAGCGCGTCGAAACAGAGAAAGCTGCCTGATCAATACCCTTTATTCTGATCAGGCAAATGAGGCAACAACTTATCGGCATCCAAAAATGAAATACAAAAAATTCGACCAAATGAACTGCTCCCTGGCGCAAACACTCGACATCATCGGTGAACGCTGGACCCTGCTCATTCTGCGAAATGCTTTTCTCGGTGCTCGTAAGTTTGGCCAATTTCAAGAAAATCTTGATATCGCTCGAAACATCCTCTCTTCGAGGTTAAAACGGTTAGTTGCCGAGGGCATTCTGAAAAGAGTAGCAGCAACAGACCGTGCCCATCCCGAATACCAATTAACTGATAAAGGGTTGGCTCTACAGCCGGTGCTGTTAGCAATGACTCACTGGGGAGATCAATATAAAGCCAACCCGAAAGGTGCACGATTGACCTTTGTTGAGCGTGACACAGAACGACCCATCCGAACAATGGCTGCCATCAGCCAGGACGGCCGAACATTATTATCCCGAGACATTAAAGTCATGGTCGGCCCTGCTTTGCAGCCTGAAACCGCAACCAACCATCTGGGAACTGAAACCCTGAGGAGAAAACAATGAAACCAGTCTGTTTAGTAATTGGGGCTGGGGCCGGTATCGGCGGCCACGTCGGAAAACACTTTGCGGCAGCGGGTTACCACTCGGTGCTCTGCCGACGTAGCGATCAGGACGGCTTGAATACATTGGTCAAGGATATCGAAGCCAACGGCGGCAGCGCTTCGGGTTTTCTACTCAATGCCATTGAAGATGGCGCGCTTGAACACCGTATCAGCGCTGTTGAAGCAGACATCGGACCCATCGAAGTGGTGGTATATAACCTCGGTGCCCAGATCGGCAATCGTAGCCTGGCGGATACCAGCTACAAAGCCTTTGAGATGGGCTGGAGAATGGCAACTTTCGGGCTGTTCCGAACCGCTGCCAGTGTGTGCCCCTTCATGGAAGAACGCGGCAAAGGGACTATTTTAGTCACCTCCGCCACATCCGCTGTACGCGGTAATGCTGGACTTCACTCGCACGCGGCAGCCTTGGGCGGGCGCCGAATGCTATGTCAGTCACTCAATGCACAATTTGCTGCCAAAGGGATCCATGTCGCCCACATTATCGTTGACGGCGCTGTAGATGCACCCGACACCCTGGGGAAAATGCTCGGCAAAGAGCAGTTCCAGAAACTCAGAGAATCCAAAGGTATGGAGCACGATGGACTCATGCTACCTGCAAAAATGGCGGAAACCTACTACCACATCGCCCAACAGCACAGATCCGTTTGGACACACGAACTCGACATGCGCTCCTTCACCGATCTTGCCTGGTGGAACCATTAACAGCCCACTTCATTAATACCCAGTTGAGTCAATAACAGCTTCATTGAAGGACATAACGGTGAAAACAAACATGAAAAAAGCGGTGAAACCATGAACAGCCTGGCTTGGCAGCGAATCATACTGGCCCCTGCTCTAGGCCTACTGTGCTTAATACTAATCTATTCCACGAACGCGTCTGCCGGCGAAACAACTGTTTACGTCGCCAAGAAGATCATCACTATGGCGTCTCCTGAAGAGGCAACCGCGGTCGCGGTTCAGGATCAATTCATTGTCTCTGTTGGCAGTCTTGATGCGGTTAAAGCCAGCCTTAAGAATCAGGCCTTCGTCATTGATGACCGTTTCAAAGACAAAATTATCATGCCTGGTCTCATTGATAATCATCTGCATCCGGGTATGGCTGCTTTAATTTTACCCATGACGTTCATTACGCCATTTGAATGGCGCTTTCCGGACCGAGATGTGCCCGCGGTTCAGGGCGAAAAACCTTACCGCCAGGCATTGAGGGATGCCGTCGCAAAAAGCGATAGAAACGCCTGGTTTCTTACCTGGGGATATCATCAATACTTTCACGGTGATATGTCACGTCGTTTCCTGGATAGCATCTCTGCGGATCAGCCTATCATTGTCTGGCATCGAAGTTTTCACGAACTTTTTGCCAATACAGCGGCGCTAACGCTCATGGGCATCAAGCCCGACGACGTTGCAGATCACCATCATGTGGACTTAAACAGGGGTCATTTCTACGAAACAGGACTTCGTGTTGCCATGGCGAAACTCGCGCCGGTCGTGCTTGCTCCTGAAAAATTCAAGCAAGGCCTGGAACTCACCAGAAAAATTGTTCACAACGGCGGTATTACCACCATTGCAGATATGGCTGCAGGGGGATTTAACTTTGAAATGACCTGGCCCATCATTTCGGAGGTTTTTGGTGCTGCTCCGTTTCGTACATTAATGGTTGCTGATAGCCGGGGCTTCGGCAGCCCGGCCGGTGGTCCAGAGAGCCTAAGCCGGCTCGCAAAATTACGAACTCTGGAAGATTCAAAAATTAAATGGGTCAAGCAAGTCAAATTGTTTGCCGACGGCGCATTTTATTCACAACTCATGCAAATGAACCCCCCTGGTTATCTGGATGGCCATAAAGGAGAATGGTTGATGGAGCCGGAAGACCTGCTGCAACGAGCTCGGCGTTTCTGGCGTGCTGACTACCAGATACATGTCCATACTAACGGTGATATGGGGACCGATGTCGTCATCGACGTACTAGAGACCTTACAGAAAGAGATGCCAAGAAAGGACCACCGGTTTACGCTGCATCATCTGGGTTACGCCACCGCGGCTCAAGCACAAAAATTAGGGAAATTAGGCGCTTACGTTTCTGCGCAACCCTATTACCTGTACACACTGGGAGAAAAATACTCGGAGATTGGCCTGGGCCCGGCCCGTGCTGAGAAGATATTCCTTGGCCAGGAACTCCTCGATGCCGGCGTACCCGTTTCGCTTCACTCGGACTTTACTATGGCCCCTGCGGAACCACTTAAACTAGCATGGGTGGCGGCCAACCGCTTGACGGCTTCAGGGAAAGTGCTTGCTCCCCAACTAAAACTAAGTCTGGAACAAGCTTTAAGAGCTGTCACCATTGAGGCCGCTCGAGCCATTCGGATGGAGAATGAGATCGGCAGTATTGCGCCTGGTAAGAAAGCAGATTTCACCATCCTGAATCAGGATCCTTACGCAGTGGCGCTAGAAAACCTGCACGAAATTCCAATATTCGGAACCGTATTTGAAGGCAAGCTCCATCCAATCCAGTGATTTGTTTCTAACACCAACACTACCACGGCACCCAGAGCAGCTATCCAATTGAGGGGCTGACTTCCTGAGCGGATACAACTCGTTTTAGCGTCTTGATTCTGACCAAATCGCGAACGAGATAAGCCGATCAAAGTCATGCCCGCACCTAGCCGGTCTAAACCGGTGAAATCGACTAGTCCCGCAAGTAATTACCTTCACCGACTGAGTGGTTCTTAACTTGAACCGCGCTCAAAAAAAGGGGATGTTACCATCGCTCAGGCTAATTTATCTGCACCCTATTCGAAACCTAATCTGATAAATGATAATCTCGAAATTGCTTCGACTAACACCACTTGCATCCAAAAGAGAGAGTAACGCCATGTGGAGAAGATATTTACGGACTCTGTTACTGGTTCTAACGCTGGCAGAGGTTGCTATTGCAGAGGATAGATACACCTTTGTACTAACCGGAGGAAGGGTTATTGATCCCGAAACCGGCCTTGATGCCATTCGAAACATTGGTGTGAAAGATGGCGTTATTATCAAGATTAGCGATACACCAATGCAGGGTATGGAGACCATCGATGTTTCATCTCTGGTCGTATCGCCTGGATTTATTGATATTCATAGTCACACACCCACGCCCCTTGGCCAAAAGTATCAGGTTCTGGATGGCGTCACCACGGCGCTTGAACTCGAAGCGGGTGCTTTTCCAGTTAATCGCTATGGCTATCACCTGCGGGCGGGATCAAGACTGAACTACGGCGCCTCCGCCGCCTACGGTAATATGCGCAATGAAGTCATGCATGGGGTTCGTCAACCCCATCTAACGGACCCGCCTGAACTGCTCGGACCCATGGGCTGGTGGTGGGCGATCAAATCTCGGTTTGGCCAGGTCACCACCGCCAATACAAAAATCGCTGAAGAAGATGAACGAAACAAATTACGGGCATTATTAAATGAAGGGTTGGATCAAGGCGGGCTCGGCATTGGCCTACCCCTAGATTACTATAGTGAAGGCATCGACAATGACGAACTGCGGTCCATTTTTATGGTTGCCTCTGAACGTTCGGTTCCCGTATTTGTACACATTCGTCGAGGTATTAACGGAGATCCGGCAGGCTTATATGAAGTCCTGGCCTTAACACGCGAAACCGGTGCATCCCTGCATATCTGCCACATCACCCACAATGCAATGGTAAATCTGGAGTTATTCCTTGAAGAAATTCGCAAGGCTCAGGCCGAGGGTCTTGATGTAACAACGGAACTCTTACCTTATACCGCGGGTTCAACCTCTATCGGAGCGGCCGTGTTCGGGCGGGACTGGCGCACCATCTTTAACATCGACTATGGCGATGTGGAATGGGCTGCAACAGGAGAACGGTTTACCAAAGAAAAATGGCAAGAGTACCGTCAGCTTTATCCGGGTGGTCAGGTCGTACATCATTACCTCAGCGAATCCTGGAATCGTCGGGCCGTCGTTGAACCTGGCTTGATGGTGGTGAGTGATCTCCTGCCGATGTTCACCGAAGAAAATAAAGTGGCCCCCCACAATGGTACTTTTTCCAAAACACTGGGGCGCTATTATCGCCAAGAAGGTCTTCTAGATCTAAACACTGCTATTCGAAAAATTACCCTGCTACAAGCGTCAAGGCTAGAAAACTTTGCTCCCGTATTTAGGAAAAAAGGCCGCATTCAGGAAGGAGCCGATGCTGATCTCACCATTTTTGACCCATTAACCATCATTGATCGTGCAACCTATAAGGATCCTTACCAGCCCTCAAAGGGGATCCACCACGTCATCGTTAACGGTACCTTTGTCGTGAGAGACACTAAACTGGTTGAAGATGCGTTCCCAGGCAAACGCTTAAGTACTCATGACTGATTCAACTTATCTGTCTGCTACTCAGATTGATGCATTTCAGACAGATGGGGTTGTTCACTTACCCAAGGCCTTTGCGCCATCCTGGATAGCCAAGCTCGTTCAGGGGCTTGATGATGCAGTACAGCATCCCAGTCCAAGGCATTCGGTAAGACGAATCAAGGATGGCTTTTCAAGCTACCAGGAGGATTTCTGGGTCTGGTCTCGTGTTCCTGAATTTGAAGCATTCCTGCGAAAGTCACCGGCGGCAAGTTATGCGGCAACGCTCCTTAATGCCTCTCGCATTAATCTAGTAATGGATAACTGGTTCGTTCGCGAAGCCGGTAGTCATGCAAGGGCACCCTGGCATCATGATCTATCTTATTTCGATTTTGAGGGAAGAATGTGTGCCTTCTGGATTCCACTGGAATCTAGTCCCGCAGGTCAGGGCATTGAATTTGTTCGCGGTTCACACCGGTGGGAAAAACTCTTCATGCGAGTCTATTTTGATGGTCATCAATTGGCATCAGAACCTGGCTGGGTTAATGGCAAGTTTTACGAAGCTCCACCCGACATAGACCAAAACCGAAACCAGTACGACATTATCTCTTTCGACGTTGAACCCGGTGATTGTCTTTGTTTTGATATCAGACTTCTGCACGGAACATCCCCACAAAACTTACCGGAAAAACGACAGCGTCGATTCACCGTGAGAATGGCTGCAGAAGATGGCTGTATTCGTTATCGCGGCGACTGGGCACAAGCTGAGAGAAAAGAATTTGAACTGGCAGGACATCAGGATGGAGACCCGCTAGACAGCGAATTTTTCCCTCGTCTATGGCCCATGCCTTAACACTGGGTAATACTGCAAAAGCAGAAGGTAAATTAAAGGAGAAATTATGCATCTGGCCAGATTCCCGCGTTTGCGGTTTGCTCACCTACCGACGCCACTTGAACCTATGGAGAATCTATCGCGCCTGCTGGGTGGCCCCAAGCTCTGGGTGAAGCGAGATGACTGCACAGGATTAGCCGGCGGCGGTAACAAAACGCGCAAACTTGAGTTTCTGATGGCTGATGCCCAGGCCAAAGGCGCTGACACCATCATTACCCAAGGCGCCGTGCAATCCAACCATGCCAGGCAGACTGCGGCCATTTCCGCACGCATGGGATATGACTGCCACCTTTTACTGGAGAATCGAACTGGTTCCGAGGACCCTGATTTCCTGACCAACGGAAATGTACTGCTGGATGAGCTTTTTGATGCCCACCTGCATGACTTCCCAGCGGGAACTGACATGAATGCCGAAATGCGGGCACTGGCCGACCGCCTTGAAGACAAAGGCCGCAAGCCCTACATCATTCCAGGTGGTGGTTCCAACCGAATCGGTGCACTTGGCTATGCAAATGCAGCCTATGAACTCAATGGGCAGTGCAATGATCTAGGTTTGAAAGTGGACAGAATTGTACATGGTACTGGCAGTACCGGGACCCAGGCAGGACTCATTGCTGGCCTGACCGCAATACACAGTGGTATCAGTGTACTCGGGATATGCGTTCGTACGCCGAAGCAGACCCAGGAAGAAAATGTCTATCGCCTGGCTCTGGAAACGGCTGATTACATTGGCTCCGCGGGTGCTCTGTCACGCCAGGATGTGGTTGCCAATAGCGACTATGTTGGCGCAGGCTATGGATTGCCTACCGATGGCATGATTGAAGCAGTAGAACTCACTGCCCGCCACGAATCCATCATGCTTGACCCGGTGTACTCAGGCAAAGCCATGGCAGGGCTCATCGACCTTGTCAGGCAGGGAGAATTTAAGACGGGTGAAAATATTGTCTTCATCCACACAGGTGGTGCCCAGGCTCTGTTTGGATACCGTAGCCTGTTTGGCAAGCGAGGGGCTCATTAGTGGAGTATCTGAAGCGCGCTTCTTCGACCCGCGTTGAAGACGATCCGAAAATCGCAAAACGGGTTGAAGACATGCTGCATACCATTCGCCAGAAAGGCGAACCGGCCGTTAAACAATATGCGCGTGAACTCGATGGCTGGGAACATGATTTCGTCCTGACTGAAGCGAAAAAAGCAATCCTGATTGGTCAGGTGCCCGAACAAACTAAGTCTGATCTACAGTTTTCCCTGAAGCAGATAGTTAGGTTTGCTGAGGCCCAGCGCGCCAGCCTCACAGAGTTCGAAATCCATTCTGAACCCGGCATTGTCCTGGGCCAACGACTGGTACCGATACAAACGGTCGGTTGCTATGTGCCCGGCGGCAGGTATGCACATGCTGTCTCTGCCTTGATGAGTATTGCGACTGCCCGGATTGCCGGTGTCTCTCGCATTATTGCCTGTTCACCCCCGCGTGGCAGTAGCATCCATCCAGCTGTCGTTTATGCGATGGACCTGGCCGGTGCCGATGTGATCCTCGAGATGGGCGGAGTCCAGGCCATTGCTTCTATGGCATTCGGCCTATTTGGAACCCCCCCTGCAGATATGCTGGTGGGCCCAGGCAACAGCTATGTCGCTCTTGCCAAGAAAATGCTATTTGGCGAGGTGGGTATCGATGTTGTTGCCGGCCCGACAGAATCAGCCATCATAGCTGATTCAAATGCCGACCCAACCAGTATTGCCATTGACCTGATTTCTCAGGCAGAACATGGTCCTGACTCACCGGTGTGGTTAATTGTCGATGATCGCAAACTCGGCGCTCAAGTCATGAACCTGGTACCACGCATCGCCTCGGCAATGCCAAATGCCGCCATGATCGATCATGCCTGGAAACATCATGCTGAAGTCGTTTTCTGCAATGACCGCGCAGAAATGGTGGAAATCAGTGATCAGTATGCACCTGAACATTTACAGATTCTTGCGGCTGATCTGGACTGGTGGCGAGAAAATCTTACCAATTACGGCTCATTATTTTTAGGCGAGGGCAGCACGGTCACTCATGGCGACAAATGCTCTGGAACCAACCATATCTTACCCACCCTGAAGGGTGCCCGTTATACCGGCGGTCTGAATGTTCAGAAATTCATCAAGGTACTGACCTGGCAGAAAATCGATGAGCAGGCAAATCGGCTCATGAGTACTACAGGCTCTAGAATATCCCGTGTTGAAGGTATGGAAGGCCATGCACGTGCTTGTGACTGGCGCTTACGTAAGTACTTCCCCGATGAAAACTGGGATTTTACTGTGCGAGCAGTCACTGAGCTCGAGAACCAGGAAAAATGAAACAATTCCATAAATCATTTCTACAACAAGAAGCCTTACCGGAAGAAGCCATCGAAGCCGCTATCCAGATCATGCGTTCTGGTCGGTTGCATCGATACGATGCAACTGCCGATAACCCCGGGCCGACCGCCCTACTCGAAGCCGAGTTTGCAGCCTATCAAGGCAGCAACTATTGCCTTGCCTGTGCTTCCTGTGGCTATGCGCTGTATGTCGCTATGCTGGCGGCAGGAGTTAAGCCGGGTGATGTGGTCTTATGTAATGCATTCACGCTTGCACCCGTCCCGGGCGCGATTAATAACTGTGGCGCAAAACCCCTACTGGTTGAAACCAGTCCTCAGCTCACTATTGACCTATACGATCTTGAGGCTAAAGCCGATCAAGCGGATTTCTTACTCCTGTCACACATGCGCGGACACCTCGCCGATATGGATCAGATTGTAACCCTGTGCCAGCGGCACAACCTTACCCTCATTGAAGATTGTGCCCATAGCCTCGGCGCCTGGTGGGGTGATCAGCGCAGTGGTCATTTTGGTGAAGCAAGCTGCTTTAGTACCCAGTCGTACAAACACTTAAATTCAGGCGAAGGCGGGCTCCTGGTCACGGACAATCCGGAGTTGATAGCCAAGGCCATTCTCCTGTCCGGGTCCTATATGCTCTACGATCGGCATCTGGCGGCACCGGATCCAGCACAGATAGCGAACTTCGCTAAGACCGTACCGAACTACAGCGGGAGAATGGATAATCTGCGCGCTGCCGTGCTGCGAGCCCAATTGCCAGAACTAGATCAGAACTGCGCCAGGTGGAACGAGCGCTACGCTGTGATAGCCGCGGTATTGGCAAAAACACCCAACATTGAGTTACCCAACAGATCCCAGCAGGAAAGGTTTGTCGGTAGTTCAATACAGTTTCTTTTACCTGATTTAAACCAGACAAGAATAACCGCCTTTGTGGCAGCCTGTGCCAAGCAGGGAGTACAGCTGAAATACTTCGGTAGCGATGAACCACACGGTTACACCAGTCGCTATGATAGCTGGCAGTATCTGGATCAAGGCGTGATGTTACCGGCAACTCAGCAACGACTAAGCTGCCTTATTGACATGCGGATATCCCTGACCTTTGACCTGGATGATTGTCGTCTTATTGCTGAGATCATCTCTGAGGTCGCTGCGGCTCATGCCTGATCAACGACGAACCGTGGGCGTTTTAGGCGGGATGGGTCCGCAGGCAACGATTGACCTATTGCAAAGAATTGTCCGCTGCACGCCCGCAGATGATGATGCCGACCATATCCGTATCCTCATTGATAATAATCCGGCCGTCCCATCTCGTATCGACTATATCATTCACCAGCGAGGTGAGAACCCAGCCCCGACGCTGGTCAATATGGCTCAAGGCCTATCAGAACAGGGCGCAGACTTCTTGGTGATGCCCTGCAATACAGCGCATCTTTATGCAGCTGATATTGCATCAGCCATCCCTATTCCCTTTATCAACATGGTTGAAGTGACCGTAAGATCAGTGATTGATACCAACGCATCTACCCGGCGAGTGGGTTTATTGGCTTCGACCGCCGTGGTTCAAACCGGGTTGTTTAAGGATGCTTTTCAGGCACAGGGTATTGACGTTGTATCACCCGACGATGAATACCAGGAAATAATTATGTCACTGATTAAACGTATGAAGGCAGGTAAACAAGATGATACGGATAGGCAATGCCTTGCTGATGTGGCTTCTAGCCTCCTTAATCAACAGACAGATTGCCTGATCATTGCCTGCACAGAACTATCAGCGCTTGGCGCTGAAATGCCGCAACCGGCACCCATGATCGACACGGCGCAGTGCCTTGCAGAAGAAACCATAAAACTTGCACTCGGGAGTAAACCCTTATGAGCGATGGAATTGACCAAGCCATTGATGCCGCCTTCAGGCCCATCGCGGAAACCCTCGTCGATCTTGTTTTCGTCTCCATCGATATTAATGGAACAGAGTTGCCGCTAATTGTTGCCTGGCTTGTTGTTGGCGCTATTTTTTTCACCGGTTACTTCCGCTTTATCAATATACGCGGTTTTACCCATGCCATCCGAATCGTCAGTGGCAAGGAAGAAACCACATCTAGAGGACCAGGCGAGGTCTCTCACTTTCAGGCTTTGACCACGGCGGTTTCCGGTACCGTCGGTGTCGGTAATGTTGTACATGTGGCAGTAGCAATTTCTATCGGTGGACCAGGGGCAACCTTCTGGCTGATAGTCGCTGGCTTCCTTGGCATGGCTTCAAAGTTTGTGGAATGTACCCTGGGTGTGAAATACAGGCAAACCAATGCGGATGGGTCCATTTCAGGGGGCCCCATGTTCTACATGGATAAAGGTTTCGCTGAACTGAATATGCCGAAAACTGGCAAAACCATGGCCTGGTATTACGCCATCTGTATCATGCTGGGCTCCCTGGGTGCGGGCTGCATGTTTCAAGCCAACCAGGCCTATGTGCAATTTGTGTCGGTCAGTGGCGGAGATACCAGCATCTTTGCTGGTCGTGGCTGGCTATTCGGCCTTATTCTGGCTCTGATTACGGCAGCCGTCATCATTGGCGGGATCAAGAGTATTGCAAAAGTAACCTCAAGGCTGGTTCCATTTATGGCCTTACTGTATGTGACCACCGCGCTCATTGTTATCGGTGTCAACTACGTCAAACTTCCAGATGCCATTGGGTCAATTTTTACCAATGCATTCAGTCCGGAAGGGGTAACCGGTGGCGCGATCGCTGTGCTGGTACTCGGTTTCCGCCGAGCGGCATTTTCAAATGAGGCAGGAGTGGGCTCATCGTCAATTGCCCATGCCGCGGTTAAAACCAAAGAACCCCTAACCCAGGGTTTTGTGGCCATGCTCGAGCCCTTTATCGATACCGTGGTGGTCTGCACCATTACGGCCCTGGTTATCATTGTCACTGTCTATGACCCTGCCATGCTCAATGATGGCCAGATCAGTGGTGTCGAGCTGACTTCAGCAGCGTTTGCCAGCGTCTGGTCTTGGTTCCCCTATATTCTGGCAGTCGTGATTATGCTGTTCGCTTATTCGACCATGATTTCCTGGTCATATTATGGACTTGAAGGGTTCATCTATATTTTCGGTGCAAGCAAAATATCTAAACTGATTTTTAATTCGGTCTTCTGCACCTTCATCGTCATTGGATGTACGACTCAGTTAAGTTCGGTACTGGATTTTTCCGATGCCATGATCTTTGCCATGGCCTTGGCCAATGTAGCCGCACTCTATGTGCTAGGTCCTGGGGTAAAACGAGATCTGGAGGTCTACTGGCAGAAAAGACTTCGTTAGGGGCAAATCCGTTATGACTCGACAGGATCCGAATACCGCTAGGCGACTGACAGATAAAACGCTGGCGCTTTAGGGACTATAAACGATTCTGAAGACGCACCTTCAATTCAGACTCGACCAGCGCCAGTGCTCCGCGGTGCTGTAACACGGTTTGAAGCGCACTCGCCTGCATCTTCGAACGCTTGTCCGCATCCAGCAGCAAAGTGCGGATATCAACAACCATCTGCTCAGAATTCCCCACTGTCACCATGGCATTAGCGGCTTGAAACTGCTCGGCAATGGCCTCAAAGTTATATAGCGAGTCTCCACAGACAATGGCAGCCCCGGCCAACGCAGCTTCCATAAAATTATGACCTCCATGGGGGATCAGACTACCGCCGACAAAAGCAATCTCCGCAACAGCATAGAAATAAACCAGCTCCCCCATGGCATCGAGCAGATAAACATCCTGGTCTGCTGTGAGACCCTCCTGGCGAGTGTGATAAGACAAGCGCAGTTGATTCTGAGCAATTAACCGCTCGATAGATGCGCTCCTTTGAATGTGCCTGGGCGCCAGCACCAAAACTAATTCAGGAATTTCCGATTTAAGGTCTCGATAAACTTCCAGTAATGGCTGTTCCTCTCCTGGGTGAGTGCTCGCCGCCATCAATACTCGACGGCCCTGGAACAAATCTCTCAACTGAGCCTTTCGGTCATCTAAATCCTCAGGGAGACGCTGGTCATATTTAATACTCCCGGTCACCCTCATACGACTTCGAGCCACACCCAAGTCGGCAAAGCGAGCTTCATGGGAGGGTGACTGCAATGCAAACCAGTCAACCTTTTCCAGCATCGGATAGATCAGTGCAGGCCAGCGCCGATAGCCCCTATAAGACTTTTCCGATAAACGACCATTAATCAAAATCACAGCAACTGAATGATGAGCACAGACATGGATCGTATTGGGCCATAATTCGGTTTCCATGGTCAGCAATGCAAGGGGCTGTATTCGATTGAGAAATCGCTCTACAAACCCGGGCAAATCATAGGGAGCATAATAATTCAACACGCGATGACCCAGATGCTGCGAAACCTGCTGCCTTCCCGCCGGTGTCATATTGGTCATGACAATGTCGAAATTCTGCGCTAATAGTTTTTCGACCAATGGAACAGCAGCAATACTTTCTCCAGCGGAAACAGCATGTAACCAAAGGACTGGTCTGCTACTGGTTTTTCTGGGTACAAATCCAAATCGGTGTTGTAACTGTTGCCGATAACCCGGTTCCTTAAAAGAACGAACCCATTGTCGAATCAACACAAAAGGTATCAGGATTGCAAAAACGAACGTATAGAGGCACCGAGTCATTAAAATAGCCGATCCATGGGCAGGCAGCTGCCTCGTGACCCACGAAGAAAACGTCCAACAAAACTGATTCTTACCCAGGGGCAGCAGGGAGAATTATCAACTGGGGCACACCAACATCGCTGCAGTTTGTGAATCATGCCACTCATTCATCTAAGGAATCACCGGATACTAGCACAATCAGGTCTCTACTCGACCGTCATTTCACTTTACAATAGACGTTTTGAACCCAGAGATCCGCTTGGCTAAACGACTAACCCTTTCCGATCCTCAGCTCAAACATCCGAGATACTGGTTAACCTGGCTGCTACTGGGTCTGGCCTGGCTGACCACGCAATTGCCGCAACGCGGCAGGATTGGTGCGGGTGCCTTGCTCGGCATGATGGGTTACCGGATGGCTAACCGACGTCGCAAAATTACTAAAATCAATCTGAAGCTTTGTTTCCCTGAGCTTAATACAAAAGAACTCGATGCCAAGACCAGACAGGTTTTTCGCTCGACCGGTATTGGACTGATCGAAACCGCAGCTATTTGGCTTAGCGAACCGAATCGATATCAAGACCAGGTAAAAATCCATGGTCTTGAACACCTGCAGACATCTGCAAAAGATCAACAGGGGATACTGCTAGTTGGAATGCACCAGGCTACCCTGGATTTTGCAGGTGCTGTTCTGGCTACCTACAAACCCTTTGATGTGATGTATAAAACCAACAAAAACAATCTGATTGAAGCCGTCATGACCCGAGGGCGCAACCGGAATTTCCCCCAGGCAATCGAACATAGAAATATCAGGAAAGTCGTAAAGAACCTCCGAAAGGGTCACATCGTCTGGTATGCGCCTGACCAGGACTACGGCCTCAAGCACTCTGTATTCGCACCCTTTTTTGGACTGCAAACAGCATCTATCAACGTAACCAGCAGAATTGCTGAATTGACCCATGCAAAAATTGTATTTATGTCACAATTTCGAATTAATAACGATCTATCCTATGAAGTTTTCCTTACCCCAGGACCGGAAGGTTATCCCAGTGGGGACAGCGATGCGGATGCAGCCGCATTAAATAAGCTGATCGAATCCGCTGTCAGGAAAGCACCCGAACAATACCTGTGGTTACACCGCAGATTCAAAACCAGACCCCCTGGGGAGGCAAGTCCCTATGCTGGTATTTAATAGTAGCGCAGTAAAGTGAACCATCCGATTCAGGAATGACTTCAGTCACTCCACACTGGTCAGAGGGGCAACGCGAAGCACTTCATTAATGGTTGTCTCACCAGCAGCGACCTTTAAAGCACCACTCAAGCGCAGCGTGCGCATGCCTTCTTTCATTGCGGTTACGCGTAATTTCCCAATGTCCATGTCGCCACTGACCAGATTTTTAACGTCATCTGTCATAGTCAACAACTCATAGATACCTTCCCTGCCCAGATAACCGGTATCCCGGCAGTCCAGGCAACCTACCGGTACCTTCATATTCTTCGGGACCTTCACTTTGAAAGGCGATACCAACAATTTCCAAGCATCTTCGTCAACCGTTTCACTGCTACTGCAACTCGGGCATAAGGTCCGCACCAGACGCTGTGCCATTACCCCAAGCAGGGTTGCTTTAATCAGATAGGGCGCGATGCCCAGTTCGAGCAGGCGAGTGATAGCTGAAGGGGCATCACTGGTATGCAGGGTTGAGATAACCAGATGACCAGTCAAAGCTGCCTGAATAGCCATTTCAGCTGTTTCCAAGTCACGGATTTCACCCACCATAATAATATCGGGGTCCTGCCTTAACAACGCCCTGACCCCTTCGGAAAAGGTTAGGCCGATACTCTGATGAACCTGCATCTGATTAAACGAGGATTCGACCATCTCAATAGGGTCTTCAATGGAGCAAACATTAACTTCTGAAGTCGCGAGCTTTTTCAGGCTACTGTAAAGCGTGGTTGTTTTCCCTGAGCCAGTAGGACCGGTTACCAGCACAATACCGTTTGGGTTCTTAACCAGCCCTTCCCACTGACGATAGTCCTCATTAGCTAGGCCCAGCTCGGAGAAACTCTTGAGCAGAATATCCGGGTCAAATACCCGCATCACCATCTTCTCGCCATTGGCCGTCGGTAAACTGGATAATCTCAATTCAACTTCATTACCTTCAGGCGTTCGAGTCTTCAACCGGCCATCCTGAGGCCTGCGTTTTTCAGCAACATCCATCCTTCCCAGGCTTTTCACTCGACTGACTACAGCGGCAACAATCTGGCTCGGTAATTCATAGACCGTGTGCAGAACACCATCAATTCTAAAACGAATCTTGCCTTTGTCCCGGCGCGGCTCAATATGGATGTCACTGGCTCTCTGGGTAAACGCATATTGCAATAACCAATCTACAATATTGACGATATGACCATCACTCGCCTCCATACCATCGAGTTCACCCAATTCAAGCATGGTTTCGAGATTACCCAGGGTATTGGTTGCAAAACCCTGTGCTGTAGCCTGACTGACAGATCGGGCAATGGTATAGAATTCTGCGCTATATCGACGTATATCAGCTGGGTTTGCAATAAATCGAACAATTCGCTTGCCTGGCTGGGACTGCCCGATAGTCGCCTCCCAGCTTGATACATAAGGCTCAGCACTGACAATTTCAATGCTAGCATCATCTACGCCAACTGCCAGTATGCCATGACGCTGGGCAAATTCACTGGACATGACTTTAGTCACGACCTGGGCATCAATCTTCAATGGATCAATGCGTTTAAACGGCTGTCCTGATTTGTCACTTAGCCATCTCACCAGGGTTTCAATCGTCAACTTTTTCCCGGGCGTTGAAGCATCAGCAACTTCATCTTCACCCAGCAATTCCAGCGGATGCCAGTCTTTCTGGTCAGCGCGTCTAACCTTTATGGATAAGGCATCGGCGTCTTCTGCGGTCAAACGACCCTCATTCAACAGGTCGCTCACGAGTGAGCGATAGTTTAAAGTGATATCTGGTTTATTGTCAGAATGAAGATGATTGTCCAAAGATTGCGAACCTGCCGTCCTCGATAGCTTTTGAGTTTACACGTTTTTTACATTCAATGCTTTGCCTTACTAGGCACTAAAAAGGCAGCACAAACCGGGTTGCGAGCGGCATCATCACTGCCTGACGCAAACCATTACTATTGCCAATACGGTTCAGGATCAATTTAGTGCCTCTAGGGGTATAATGAACAGCCAGGCTAATTCCATCAGTAAGAAAACACCATGAACAACGGTTACGATCACATTAAATGGTTCAGGGATGCATCCCCTTTCATCAATTCGCATAGAAAGAAAACGTTTCTGTTGTACCTGGGTAGCCAAGCGCTGCAATCAGACAATCTCACTAATATCATCCGCGATATTGCTTTATTGAATTCGCTGGGCATTAAGCTGGTCATTGTTCATGGGTGGGCCGGGTTACTAAAACAATCTCCTGATGCCATCAAAGATCTGGCCTGGTCAAAGTTTCTCGACAATATCATTGTTCCTGAATTGCTTGAATCCTGCATCAACCTGATAGCCGGAACACAAAGTCACCTGTTAGCCAAACTCAGCGCTGGTACACCCAGTTCATCAATGTACCGCTCCGATTTAGTCGTGACGACAGGCAACTTCATACGTGCTCGCCCAAAAGGTATTATCAATGGCATCGATCACCATCACAGCGGCCTGGTTCGAAAAATTAATAGAACCGCAATCACCCAACAACTTGAGAACCCCTCTATTGTGCTGGTTTCACCATTAGGTTACTCGCTGACCGGAGAGACCTTCATTCTGGACCCGAGAGAACTTGCAGCCGAAGTCGCCACTGTACTGAAAGCAGATAAACTCATCTTTTTCGTTGCCAACGAAGGTTTACTGGACCCTGAGCAACAACTCATCAGTGAAGTCATGAGCAGCGAGCTTACTGGGGAACACTTCCCTAACGAACAGCCCATTCTTCAGGCCGCTAAGAAAGCCATCGAACAAGGCGTGGATCGCTGTCACCTGATAGGCTACAAACGCGATGGCGCCCTTTTACAGGAACTGTTTACAAGAGAAGGTTCCGGCACCCAAATTGTCCAACACAGCTCAATTCGAGTAAGACAAGCTACCGCCAGTGATGTGCCTGGCATCATTGCCTTAATAGAACCACTGGAACAGGACGGTTATCTCGTCAAACGGTCTCGCGAACTGCTCGAATCCGAAGTCCATCACTTTACGGTTATAGAGGAAAGTGGGATTGTGGTCAGCTGCGCAGCTATCTATCCGTATGCAGATATGGCTGAACTTGCCTGCCTGGCCACCCATTCCGATTATCGCGACCGTGAATTGGGTGATTTGCTATTGGAAGCCGTCACTAACCAGGTTCGAATGAAAGCCATCCACAAAATATTTGTGCTGACCACACAAACTGATCACTGGTTTATAGAAAGAGGTTTCACGGCGGATTCGCTTGACTCCCTCCCGGAAAACAAACGTTCACTTTATAACTACCAGAGAAATTCAAAACTGCTGACCAAAGCGCTATGACCGAGCCGCACTTGAATATTCGTGAACAAAGTCGACCAGCGTTTTAACATGATCAACCGGTGTTTCAGGGATGATTCCATGACCTAGGTTAAATATATGGCCTGGTCTTCCTGCCACATCGTCTAATAATGTCCTGGCTTGGCTGATGACTGCCTCGGGTGTACTGCAAAGTACAATCGGGTCCATATTACCTTGAACCGCCCTGACATCGGTGGCATTCCAGGTTTCAACGAGATCGCAACGCCAATCCAGCGCCAAAACATCACCACCGGCTTTTGCCATTTCACCGGCCAGGGCCGGATTGCCCGTGCCAAAATGAATAATCGGCACCCTCCCTGATATAGCATCGATTAACCGCTTACTATATGGCTGGACATAATTCAGGTAATCGGCTATGCCCAGGCATCCAACCCAACTGTCAAAAATCTGAATAGCCTGAACTCCTGACCGAATTTGATAGTCAAGGTAATCTATCGCCGCGTCCGTGATTTTGCCCATTAATTCATGCCAGGCACCTTGATCACCATACATCATCTGCTTTACATGCACGTAATTCCGAGAACCCTGACCTTCGATGGCATAAGAGGCCAGGGTAAAAGGTGCCCCACCAAATCCAATCAAGGGTATATCAGCAGGCAATTCAGACCGAATCAAATGAATAGCCTCAGCGATATAAGACATGGTTGTCTCAGAAGGACTCATCCGAATATCATCAATGTCTTTAGCTGTCCGGACTGGATTGTCAATTTTTGGACCCACACCAGGCAGATAATCAAGATTTAAACCCATAGGCTCAAGTATAGGCAGTAAATCAGCAAACAAAATCGCGGCATCAACCCCGAGAATGCGCTGGGCATCACAGGTCACCTGCGCCGCGAGATGAGGCGTCTTGAAAAAATCCAAACTGGCTGTGCCTGCTTTTACTTGATGGTACTCGGGCATGTATCTACCCGCCTGCCGATTAAGCCAGATCGGCGTGTAAGGCGTTTTTTCACCACGACAGGCCTTCATAAAGACCGAGTTACTCAATTGCTGACTCATTTGAATCCTATCGTTTTTTGTCCATTATACCTACACCCGTCGACAATGGCCCACTTAGATTTCGAGCAGAATTCAATTTCGGGCCAATTACTCAGCCGGGGCACCAGGCCAGACTGTATGATCTATGAGCGAATTTTCGAACTATCTTGGTCGCGTCGCCCCCTCAACCAACCCTGGAGATTAGGGCCTGTTCCAAGGGCGCGGTAAAACAAGCCGAATAACAACACAGGCGAATCTGCTGATATCTATTGACCCTTGACTACTCGAGGTTTTCCAGCAACATCAATACTTCCGGTTCAACATCCAGCGTGTAATCCACTTCCGAAAAATCAAAGCCATGCAACTGCAAAAAAGCCTGACGATAACCCTCAAAGTCCGTCAGCTCATCCAGGTTATCCTGATTTACTTCATTCCAATAACGTCGCACATAATCCTGAATTCCATCATCCAGCTCAAGATCATCCATTCTAATTCGTCCCGCCTCATCTTGCCGGGCTGGATCACTGGCAAACAACTGTGTTCTAAACAACCGGTCAGTCTGTTCAATACAGCCTTCATGAGAACCCGCACGTTTCATTGCCTTAAACAACAAAGAGAGATAAACACTCATCCCCGGTATCGCCGACGCCGCCTGTGTGAGCAATCCTTTCATCACCACCACATGCGCCTGACCTGAAACCTGATCGAGGCGACTCGCTACATTGACAGCGGCACGATCTAAATCTTCCTTCGCTTTACCAATCGTTCCGTGATAATAAATCGGCCAGGTCACTTCACTGCCCAGGTAGGTGTAATTAGTGGTCAAACATCCCTCTGCCAGACAGTCACTTTCAAGCAGCATATCGATCCAATCTTCCCAGTCTTCACCCCCCATGACCTTAACCGTGTCAACTATTTCCTGTGCTTGCGCCGGTTCCAGCTCCAAAGATCGGAGCTGCCGGGTATTGAAATCAATGGTACTCCCCGCAAAGGATTCACCGATCGGTTTTAGTACGGATCTGACGGTTTCTCCCGACGCCAGCGTACGGGCTGGAGCAGCCAGGGAGTAAATGACCATATCGACCTGGCCCAGATCCCGTTTGATGCAATCGATCACGGCTGATTTCATCTCTACAGAGAAAGCATCCCCATTGAAGTTCTTGGCATAAAGACCGGCTTCGTGAGCAGCCTCAGTAAATGCAGCCGACTTATACCAGCCGGGTGAGGCCGTCCGACCCTTTTTAGAGGGGCGTTCAAAAAAAACACCAATGGTTGATGAAGAACAGCCAAAGGCTGCACTTATCCGGGAAGCAAGCCCATATCCACCTGATGCACCAATCACCAAAACTCGACTGGGGCCGGCCTTGATGGGACCACCGGCTCGGACGATGCCAATCTGGTTTGCTACATCCTGCTCGCACCCCAGCGGATGCGCTGTGGTACAAAGAAAGCCCTTTATCCTAGGTTGTATGACCATATCTCACTATTTCCCTATGTCTTCTTTAAACTGTCCCTGTACATTTTAACGGAGGCCACTACCAAACCGATCTGTCCGTACCAGCCAGATAACACCTACCCCCGTTAATACCATCGGAATACACAAAAGCTGCCCTTGTGACATCCATCCCAATGCAACGAAACCCATATGGCTATCCGGCATTCTGAAAAACTCAGAAACAAAACGAAACACGCCATAGATGATTAAAAACCCACCAGAGACCATCCCCGTTTTCCGAAACCGACCTGCAAGAACCCATATCACAACGAATAGTAATGGCCCTTCCAGGAAAGCCTGGTACAAGCTGGATGGATGCCTGCCGATGCTTTCTCCAGGATAAACCAGTGCCCAGGGTACTTCTGCAACCCGACCGGGTAATTCTGCATTGATAAAATTACCAATGCGCCCACACCCCAGGCCAAGCGGTATAGCAGGTGCTACAAAATCCGTCACCGCCAGAAAAGATCGCTTCTGCCTGCGGGCAAAATAAAGCCCGGCTAGTATCACACCTAAAAGACCACCATGGAAAGACATTCCGCCCTGCCAGACTTTAAACAGACTCAACGGGTTTGCTAGAAGATTATCAAACCCATAGAAAAGCATGTAACCGACACGCCCACCCAGTATCACGCCGAGGACACCATAAAAAATCAGATCCGATATCTGCTCCTCCGACCAGGTTGGTTTTACCCAGGCAGCGCGATGCCGCATCACTCGCCAGCACAAAAAAATGGCGACTAAATAACTGATTGCATACCAGTGAACATTAAATGGACCCAGAGAAATAGCGACTGGGTCGATTTGAGGATAGTGCCACATTGTCTCCACCCCAGCTTATTGATTAATGAATGCACAGGCTAACCATTCTGATAGACTGGGAATTTGCCTGATCAACATGTGTCTAATATTATTTGCCTACCAACCTAACGAACAATATGAATTGATCGTTGCTGCCAATCGTGATGAATTCTATCAGCGTGAGGCCGCAAGAGCACATTTTTGGGAAACAAATGAACAGATTCTTGCCGGAATCGACCTCCAGGCTGGTGGTTCCTGGCTGGGTGTGGACCGAACCAATCGATTTGCAGCGGTAACAAACTATCGAGAAAACCTATCGAAACCGCTACCCCCTCGCAGTCGAGGCGAACTGGTGAGTGATTTCCTCATTGAGGATAGCACCGCATCAGAGTATCTAACTCAAATTCGCACAAAGAGATCGGAATATCGCGGCTTTAATCTGGTCCTGAAGGATTCCACAGGTTGCTTTTACTATAACAATCGCACCGATGAACCCGTTCAACTATCACCCGGTTATTATGGCCTATCGAATCAAACCCTGAATTGCGACTGGCCAAAGGTAAGCGAGGGAACCCAAAAACTGCAGACTCTACTCAACGAAAAACCGCATAAAGAACTGGATGCAGCCCTACTGGGCTTACTACAACATGACGGAGATGGTAGGGAATTTTCTAACAGCTTTATTCAATCTCCCGATTACGGAACCTGCGTTTCCACCCTCGTGAAAATCCAGCCTCACGAAGTCGCATTTACGGAATTAGCCTACCCTCCTGCCGGCAATCCAGATGGACCCCGTCATTTTTTCTGGCAATACTAACCTCTCGAACGAATTATCTGGCTCAACCCATTTTCACGTAACACTTCCTCTGCCCGCTGTCTGACCTGAGTCGCCGAGTCCATTTGGAGAACTTCCTCCAATAACAACTGAGACTGCTCATAACTAACCGTGGTCAGGACTTTTTTTACGATCATAAGATTAGGCGAATTCATTGACAGGACAGGATAACCCATCGCCATTAAAAGCAATGCTGCAATAGGGTTACCTGCCATCTCACCACAGATACCGAAGCCCTTTTTAGCCTTAACGGCGGTTTTCGCAACATAATCCAGCGCTTTCAACACCGCTGGATGAAGTTCCTGGTAGAGGCTTGCTACTCGAGAATTATTACGGTCCACGGCCAGCATATACTGCACCAGATCGTTACTGCCTACCGAAAGGAAGTCGACTCTCTGAAGAATATCTTCAGCCTGGTAAACAGCGGCAGGAACTTCAATCATGACACCAATATCAGGCATCTTGACATCAGCGCCTTCTTCCTTGATTTCCGTGTAACACTGCTTGATCAGCACCTTGGCAGCATCTATTTCAGATACACTACTGACCATGGGCAGCATGATCCTCAAATAGGATTCAATACCTTCACTGGCCCTGATCATAGCCCTGATTTGAGCCAAAAATATCTCCGGGTGATCAAGTGAAACTCGAATTCCGCGCCAACCAAGGAAAGGATTTTCCTCCTTGATCGGGAAATAGGGTAACGATTTGTCTCCACCAATATCTAAGGTACGCATTGTCACTGGATAAGGCGAAAAGGCCTCCAGGTGCTCCCGATAGATCAACCGTTGTTCCTCTTCAGTCGGGAAGGCTTCATTCATCATAAAGTAAACTTCGGTACGATACAGACCAACCCCCTCTGCACCTCTATCAAGGGACTTTGCTACATCACTGAGCAGACCTGTGTTCACCCAAAGTAACGTGCGCCTGCCATCGGGTGTACGACAGGTCAGGTTTTTAATCCCTTCCAGGTCCCGTTGCAGATCAAGCTCTTCCTTTTGAACCTTATCGTAATCCGCTTTCTGAGAATTGGTAGGGGAGGTAATCAGGTTACCCTGGAAGCCATCGACAATCATGGTTCCACCATCTATCAACTCCATGGGCAGATCCTGGACACCCATGGCCGTTGGAATATTCAAGGCTTCGGCTAAAATAGCCAAATGAGAATTGACCGAACCCCGCCCCGATACCAGTGCCTTCAATCGAGAAAGTGGTACCGTTGCCAGATCCCCAACCGACAGGTCATTACCCACTAAGATAGTATCTCTGGGAAAGTGAAGCTTGCGCCGGTCAGTCCTTTCTAAATGACCCAGGATCCGCACGCCAATATCCCTGATATCATTACCTCGCTCACGTAGATAGCTGTCTTCCATTACTTCAAAGCGGCTAACATGATCCTGGATAACTTGCCGCAATGCTCCTTGCGCCCACTGGCCCTTGCGGATTTTCTTAATGACTTCTCGAGGTATTCCAGCATCATCTAGCATATGCAGAAAGGCATCAAACAGGTTTAGTTCCTGCTGTTTCAGACTCCCTGTCAAGCTCTCGGAAATCGTTCTGATATCCTCCCGGGTATCAGCGACTGCTTTCTCAAAACGGTCCACTTCTCTGGCAACATTACGAACTTTGCGATAAGGCACCTGGCCTAGATCAACACTCGGATAGATGACAACTGCAGTGCCAATAGCCACTCCAGGGGCACCAGGACTCCCCTTGAATAATCGCGAAGATCGCCTGGCCCGAGTCTGGGTTAGTGTTCCGGTGGCTTTAGCATGCGCAATAACACCCGCCAACTGAGCCGAGAGCGTGATCAGGAAGGCTTCCTCACTCTCATCAAACTTCCTTTTAGTCTTTTGCTGAACCACAAGGACCCCTAATACCTGGCCCTGATGGATAATGGGAACACCCAGGAAAGAATTTAATGCGTCCTCTCCAATTTCAGCAATGTGTTGATTCCTGGGATGAACGCTCACATTTTCGATATTGACGGGTTCAGCGCGTTCGGCTACGTATCCCACTAACCCTTCACCTTCGCCAAGTGAGACTTTACCCACGACCTGCTGGTTTAAACCACGAGTTGCCCTGAATACATAGCGCTTGGATTTCTCATCAAACAGGTAAACACTGCAAACTTCGCTCGCCATGATAGCCTGGGTCCGATCAACAATAATTTTGAGCGCACGCGTTAAATCAGAGACCGCACTGACCTCCTGAACAACTCGGCGTAATTCTTCTAACATCGTGGTTTAACTACTTCATACATGTCTTAGACTCGGTGCTAATTCTTTCATGGCTTTTCTATAAACGTTTTTCTTAAAGCCCACTATCTGGCTAATCGGGTACCAATAGCTCGTCCATTGCCAATCATCGAATTCGGGCGATCGGCTGCAATTGAGATCGAATTCATGCTCATTTCCTGTGAAACGCAATAAAAACCACTTTTGCTTCTGCCCAACAAAAGAAGTTTTTCTGTTTCTTAGCATTCGGCTCGGCAGACGATAGCGATGCCAGTGCTTGGTTACCGCTACAATCTCGACACTGGATTTCTGCAGACCGGTTTCCTCTTGAAGTTCGCGAAACACAGCGGTTTCTATCGACTCTTCTGCATCTACGCCACCCTGAGGAAACTGCCAGGCATCTTCCCGCGCCCGTTTGGCCCAAAATACCTGGCCTCGACGGTTAACAATAACCATACAGACATTGGGACGGTAACCATCCTGATCAATCATGTCTTATAACCTAATAAACATTATAATAGAGCCAATTTTTCAAAACATGGCATTTCCTCTATCAGGTATACCATGTAATGGCTATCACATCGAATCGGAAACAACACATGGCGCTGGCAATATTCGATCTGGATGAAACACTGATTGCGGGTGACAGTGACCATGCTTGGGGTGAATTTATTTCCAAGCTGGGCCTAGTGGATGCAGAGCAGTACCGAAAACAAAACAATCTATTTTACCAGCAATACCTCAACGGGACCTTAGACGTCGATGCCTATCTTGCATTTTCGTGCGAACCATTAACGAGAATGGAGCTAACCACCCTGAAACAACTGCATCAACAATTCATGCTGGAAATTATAGAACCCCTCATGTTGCCGAAAGCCAGCGCATTAATTAATCATCATAAAAATAACCACGACGAACTTCTCATCATTACTGCAACCCTAGATTTCATAACTCGACCGATCGCAGAATCACTCGGGATAACCAATATTCTGGCACCAGAGGCAGAACTATTGGACGGTCGTTATACCGGCAGAATTACAGGCACACCCAGTTTTGCCGGTGGCAAGGTGACTCGATTAAGACAATGGTTAGAAACTCGACCCATTACCCTTAAGGACAGTACTTTCTATTCTGACTCTCACAACGACCTGCCGTTACTAACCCTCGTGGACCATCCCATCGCTGTGGACCCTGACGCTCGGTTGGAAGCCATTGCTAAATCAAATTCCTGGCAGATTATCAGTTTGCGCTAAAGCCGAATTAGGTATCCCCAGAGTAGGCCAGATCCAGGTCTCTGGCAGCTTTTACATCATCAAGGCGCTGGACAACCAGGGTATGGGGCGCACTGGTAACCCGTTCCGGTTGCTCAGTTGCCTCCTTTAGAATCATCGCCATGGCTGCAATAAAATCATCAATTTCGCTTTTCGACTCGGTTTCAGTCGGTTCAATCAATAGACACTCCGGAATCAACAAAGGAAAATAAGTGGTTGGTGCATGATGACCGTAGTCAAGCAAGCGCTTGGCAAAATCCATTGCAGATACCCCAAGATTCTTTGCCTCCAGGGCAAGACTCACTATAAACTCATGCGTCGCTCTACGGTCAGGATAAGCCAATTTAAAACCAATCCGAGCGAGTTCTACCGCCATATAGTTCGCATTTAAAGTCGCATATTGGGCCACCCGGTTCATACCTTCGACGCCAAGTAACCGGGCATAAATGTACGCCCGCAATAATATGCCTGCATTACCCATAAAAGCAGATAACCTGCCAATGCTATCTGGAATTTCATCGGTCCCTTTCCAATAATAATGCGCGCCGTCTGGGGTATCTCTCTTACCGACGATGGGGGTTGGAAGAAACGCTTTCAGACGCGCTCCCACTCCAACGGGCCCGGCGCCAGGACCGCCGCCGCCATGCGGTGTCGCAAAGGTCTTATGCAGATTCATATGCAAAACATCAAAGCCCATATCACCCGGTTTCACCTTGCCTAAAATCGCATTCAAATTGGCGCCATCATAATAAAGTAAACCACCAGCCCCATGAACGGTGGCTGCTATTTCCTCTATCTGTCGTTCGAACACACCACACGTAGATGGGTTAGTCATCATTAATCCAGCGGTATTCGGACCCACTGCTTTTACGAGTTCTGCCAGGCTGACATCTCCCTGACTGGTGACTGGTATTTCTCTGACTGTATAACCACACATAACCGCGGTCGCCGGGTTGGTTCCATGAGCTGCCTCAGGAACGAGAATTTCGGTCCTGGCAAAATCCTGGCGTTTTTCATGGTAGGCACGAATCATGGCTACCCCAGCAAATTCTCCCTGTGCTCCGGCCATTGGCGTCAAAGAGACTGCCTGCATTCCCGTTAAATCCATCAAATACTGCTGCAGTTCATATAAACACTGTAGATAGCCTTGACTGTATTTTTCCGGTGCTAACGGATGCCTGCCAAGAAAATCAGGTAAACTCGCTGCCTGGTGTGCACCCCTTGGATTGTATTTCATCGTGCAGGAGCCAAGGGGATAAAACTGTCGATCAATGGCAAAATTCAAACTCGACAAATTAGTGTAATGCCTGACTGCCTCTAGCTCGGAAACTTCCGGTAACCCAGGTGATGATTCTCTTAGATGTCCATCAAGGTCCTCCGCACCCTGCGGAGAAGTCCGATTCCCAACCAGTTGAGCCTGCGCTGTCCTGCCTGGACGACTTCTATCATAGATCAACATGGCTGACTCGCTGTCTCAAGAGATGTTTTCATTACGTCGATAAATCGATCCAGATCAGCAGACGTTTTCTTCTCGGTCACATTCACCAGCAAACAATGCTCCATCCCGGCAAAATACGCGCCAAGATCCAACCCGGGTATGACACCCTGGGCACTCATAGACGAGACAACCTCAGCTGCCGGTACCGGTAACTCAAGCACACACTCATGAAAATGAGATCCGCTGAAACGCTGCCGCACCCGGTCTAATTGTGTGGCTCTTGTAAGCAACTCCAGCATTCCAGAGTGGCAAGCCAAGGCGACCTGACGAAGACCTTCATTACCCATTATGCTCATATAGACCGTCGCTGCGGTCGCCAGCAAACCTTGGTTGGTACAAATATTTGAGGTCGCTTTAGCCCGGCGTATATGCTGCTCACGAGCCTGCAGAGTTAAGGTAAAACCTGTTTTGCCCTGTCGGTCCTCAGTTCTACCAATAATCCTGCCCGGCATCTGCCTGACAATACCCTGCCGACAACACATAAAGCCCAGATAGGGTCCACCGGAAGCCACCGGGATTCCTAGAGGCTGGCCTTCTCCAACGACGATATCAGCGCCATTTCCTCCCCATTCTCCAGGGGGCCTTAAGATAGCCAGGGCGGTTGGGTTAACGACAGCAATCACGAAAGCACCACTGGCATGAGCCAGGTCCGTTAACTGATCAACTGCATCAAGCCCACCAAAGAAATTCGGATAGCTCAGGACAACAGCAACGGTTTCATCGACAGTCTCGAGTATTTCAGGCTTCAATAGCCCACTTTCAAGGTCGTATTCCAACTGCTGAATTTCAATGCCTTGATTCTTTACAATAGTTTGGCAGGTGTCCACGTATCGAGGATTAATATTTCCGGCACACAGAATCCGCTTGGTTTTAATCTTTTTATTTGCCCGTACCGCCATTAACATGGCTTCGGCCAAAGCCGTTGCGCCATCGTAGACAGAGGCATTGGCCACCTCCATGCCCGTCAACCGAGAAATCATAGTTTGGAATTCATAGATTAACTGCAAGGTGCCTTGGGAAGCTTCGGCCTGATAGGGCGTATAGGCCGTCAGGAACTCTCCCCTACCAGCAATATCCCAAACTGCAGCGGGTATATGATGCTCATAAGCACCGGCACCGATGAAGCACAAATCCATATGATCGCGCGCAGCCCGATCCTGCATCAACCGCAACACCGCCATTTCTGACTCTCCCGGAGGGATCTGGTCTATTGGATCGGCTAATATTGATGCAGGTATTTCATCGAAGAGTTCTTCAATACTGGCAACGCCAATGGCCTCGAGCATTGATTTTTCGTCCTCTTCTGTATGGGGGATAAATGGCATACTTTAGACTCGGCTCTTTAACGCGTTAGTGTTGTTCTGCTTCACACAATTCAGCATAAGCTTCTACCGTTAACAGGTTTTCTGGAACAGCCGGGTCACTCAGCTCTAATTTAAAGATCCAACCTGCTTCATAAGGAGCACTGTTGACTAATTCTGGGTCGGATTCGAGGGCTTCATTAACACCGATAACCGTCCCGGCCACAGGACTGTAGATATCAGAGGCCGCCTTGACTGACTCAATCACTGCAATTTCATCTCCTACCTCAAACTGTTGGCCCAATTCCGGGGGCTCAACAAATACAACATCCCCCAAGGCGTCCTGAGCATAATCAGTGATTCCTACGGTCGCAATGCCATCGTTGAACTCAATCCATTCATGAGTTGCCGCGTATTTCAAATTACTCCTGACTTCAGCCATCGTTAGCTCCCTGATTATTTTCTTCATCGCCAAATGCTTGGTTTCACTTACATCCTGATGCTCGTTACGGCAACTTAACTATTCAGCTATGTAGGACTATTTAATACTGTAGACAGCTCGACCATGACGCACAAATGGAAGCTCGACCTGATCTACCGGCACCCGCTTACTCCGTATCTCCACATACAGTGATCCTGTACTGGGAATGATACGCGCCATACCAATACCCCGCTGCAGGGTGGGTGAAAAGGCGCCACTGGTTATTTCACCGACGTAATTATTTTCTTCATAGACTGGATAATGTGCTCGCAATACACCCTTTCCCTGCATAACAATACCGATTAACTGTCGATTAATTCCCTCATCTGCATGCGCTAACAGGGCGGAACGACCAACAAATTCGTGATCATCCATCACGACTGTGCGGCTCATATTGGCTTCCAGCGGACGAATGGATTCGTCCATTTCATTACCCCAAAGATTCATACCCGCTTCCAGGCGCAGGGTATCTCGAGCACCCAGGCCAATGGGTGAAACCTCTATTTCCAACAATCGCTGCCAGAATCCCACCGCTGCCTGATGAGGTAAGATGATTTCCAGTCCGCGCTCACCTGTATAACCTGTTCTCGCCACGTACCAGTCTCCGGCGTAACACCCCTGGAAGGGTTTAAGCGCATTGACTCTTTGTACCTGTTGCTCTGTTGCAGCGCTCTTAAAGGTGTCCAGCGCCTTGGGACCTTGCAGGGCAATAATTGAAAGGTCGTCCCGCTCCTTGATCTGGCATTCAAATCCAGCCCGCACCTGATCCAACCAAGCCAGGTCTGCAGCCCTTCTTGAGCAATTAACAACCATTAAAAAATCCGGGCGATTTGCATAGACAATGACATCGTCAATAATGCCGCCAGATTCATTCAGCATGGCACTATAAAGGGCCTTACCACTATCCCGCAAAAGGCCCACATCATTAGCCAAACTATATCTGAGGAAAGCTTCTGCATCGGGTCCACTGATCTCAAGGACCATCATATGGGATACATCAAACATGCCGACGCTGTTCCTAACCGCATTATGTTCCTGCAGTTGCGAGCCATAATGAATCGGCATATCCCAACCACCGAAATCAACCATTTTGGCACCCGACTGCAGATGCAAGCTATACAGCGAAGTTTTTTTTGTCACCGTTTGTATTTCCACGAATTAACTGCTTAGTTTACCAGAATCCTGCCGCGAGCAGATGCAAAATGGTCAACTTAATCACTAATTTTGTTCACGTCAGCCAGACAACCCTAGCGTCCAGCCGCGACTCTCACTAGTTGGGCCTTAATCAGTTCCTGACCATTTAACCAGTCCATTCCGGTATTCCTGGCCAAGCGAACAAGACTATGATCCGTATCAAACATGCGCTTGAGACTTTCCATGGTCGCAGTCATCAGCATATTTTTAGGCTTCTGGCGTTGCTGATATCTTTGAAATAGGGTCGCCAAAGACGAGTCTGGACTTATTTTAAGCACCGTCAGGGCATTAACCATACTCTCTACATCAGCAAATCCAAGATTAACGCCCTGTCCGGCAAGTGGATGAATACTGTGCGCTGCATCGCCCAGCAGGACCACATTCTTTTTTGCATAATGAACGGCATGAGCCTGGCGCAACGGAAATTCGAATCGACGATCAATGGCAGTGACTGCGCCCAAGACAAATTCTGCCTGCGCGGATATCTCCCGGCACACCGACTCCTCGTTCATGGCCATACGATCAACGGTATTTCGACCAGACCACACCAGAGAACAAAGCTGGGGGTCCGACAGGGGCAACAATGCTAAAGGCCCGTCCCGCGTAAAACACTGCCGGGCAATACCCGAATGGGCTATCTCGGTTTGCACCGTACTGGTCATTGCTGTTTGTCCATAGGACCACTCGCGCACGCCAATACCTGCCTTTTCTCGTATAGCCGAATTAGCACCATCTACGCCCATCAGACACCGACCGAGAAATTCTTCACCTGTCTTCAGGCTGACCTGAACCTCATCCCTCGAATAATCAATTTCAGAAATTTCTGATTGCCATACCGGCGTCAAACCCAACTGTGATATCTGCAACAATAAAGCCCATTCCAAATAATGATTTTCAACAATCCTTCCTGATGCTTCAAATTCTATACTTGCCGTACCATCACCATCCCAGACATGCATACCCTGAAAAACCGCCGAGTTCTGTCCAAACCAATCAACATCGATGCCTAAATCATTCATGAAATTCAGACTTCGGCTATTTAAAGCGCTGACCCGAGCAGAAAAACCCGAATCAAGCTGATAATCGCGAACACGCAATGGCTGCCTCACCGGTTCATCAGGCGCTGTTCTTTTATCTAATAACAATACCTGCCAGCCCTGCTGCAATAGTGCCAGTGTCAAACTAAGACCCACCAGGCCTGCGCCAACGACTATCGCATCAAACGGTGTTTTACTTCCCATAACATTCTCGCTTTTTCCTCATCCTGACTCGCCTTCAATACAGTCAACGGCTTGACTAAAATCCTGCTGAGCCGATTTCCCGGAGAATCAAGGCTTTATCAATTCCCGACAAACAGCCTGCACCATGAGCACGCCCACCCTGATATATTCATAGATCTCAATCATATCAGTCTCATTTTCTTCGGCATCCGGTATCTCATCGGACATTGCGGCAATCCGCTGGAAGTCCATCAGAATTTCCTCAACCTCCTCATGCTTAACCAGCGCCTGGGCTAGTTCTGATTCACCGAGTTGTGACAAAAATCCACTGCACCAACAGGTTAACGCCAGAAAACGGTCCCCCAGGGCGTGTTCATCCCCCGGTAAAAGAATTCTAAAATCAAAGTCTGAAAACTCATGAAGACTCTCGCTGGTCTGGACAAAAATCTGATCTATACGATCGAGAATTTCAGGCTCTACTTTATCTACTTCCAGCCAGATTGAAGCCAGTCGTAATCGCTCAGGCTGCTGCAAATCAGGCATGGAACAGACTACCGCAGTCACTCTGCCGTGCATTTCAGCAACACCAATATCAACCCCGGCTGATTCCAACCGACGCTCAAGTTGCTCATAATCCATGCAATCCACCTTTCCTAACTGACCAAAACCCATCATAATAAAATTTTGAGATTAACGCAGTGTCCGGTTTGACTGAACTAACCATCACAACATGACACACGCTCACTATAGAAGGCTTTTTAGCAGGGGTTTACTTTGAATAATTCAGAGCTAGAAGACAAAATTGATCAACTGGTAGCGCTTTGCGATACGCTGCAGGAAAAGCATCAGGACCTCATCGCTGAGACACAGCACTGGCAGCTTGAATGCAAGACATTAAAACAAAGAAACCAGTTGGCAAAAACCAAGGTAGAAGCCATGATCACCAGACTTAAGGCTTTAGAGCAGGATTAACATGAGCGATCAACAGACCATCAATATCTCGATCTTCGACAAAGAATACCAAGTCAGTTGTAAACCGGATGAAGTCCAGGCGCTCAGGGATTCGGCCTATTACCTTGACAGTAAAATGCGTGAGATTAAAGCCAGCGGCAGTGTACTCGGTTTAGACCGGTTAGCGGTCATGGCAGCGCTCAACATTGCAAATGAATACCTTTCTGCGGAACAACAGAAAAAAAACCTGCTCAACCAGTCTGAAGGTCGCATTAATCAAAGCCATGACAAACTCGATGCTGCCATCTCCCGGTTAAAATCAATTGTTTGAAAAATGCGTCTTTTTTTAGGGTATCCCCGGATTCGACTGGTATAATGATCCTAGCTCCCTGGGTTGCTAGCCAGTCGATATGTCCTCGACCCTTTATGCGAAACTTAGGAGGTCTTTTTTGCTGGTTGATGTGCATGTCTGTTCTGCAGAACGCCTAATACTACTTGGAGACCACCGCCTTGAACCGCAGGGTTCAAGGGCCTGTCCGACAGCGACAATTTGGGGAGCCTATATAGATTCTTCTCGACACAACCACTTGCCGGGACCGGCAGATCGGGTCTGGAAAAAAAGCCCATGCCCTCTATAAGATACAGCCTGCGCAAACAACGACGTGCCTTGACACAACAGGCGCAATCGACCGCCGCAGACGCTTTATATCAGCAACTGATTGGACAAACCTGGTTTCAGCGGGCATCTGACATCGGATTCTACTGGCCTACGGATGGTGAGATCAGCCCCTTAGTCACACTCAACTGGTGCCTGGATAACAACAAGAACTGTTACCTTCCGATCATGAACGAAAATCCTCAGACCGACACCCCAGCACTTTTTTTCCAACCCTATCAGACATCCACCAAACTCAGCCTGAATCGCGTCGAGATTCTGGAACCATCCCTTAGCGAAGCAAGCGCTGTCGAAGCAATGCACCTTCAGCTCATTATCGTTCCCATGGTTGGCTTCACCAGAAAAGGCTTCCGACTCGGTATGGGTGGCGGTTACTATGACCGAGTCCTGGCACAGCCGGTTCCAGGACAGCCTAAACCACTGCTGGTTGGTGTGAGCCATAGCTGTCAGGAAAGCCAGTTTCCTGTACAGCCCTGGGATGTAGCCATGGACTTCATAGTGACGGAGCTCGAAATCATTACACCGCTGCAGGTGGACTAAACCCACCCCAAAATGCAGCGATGAACTGATATTGAACCCAGACACCGATATACTAGTTCATTTTAGGATTATCAGATCGTGGCCATTAGAAATATCATACGAATGGGACACCCCACGTTGCGGACGATCGCAGACGTCTATCCTGTAGACAGAATTGGCAGCGTCGAATTTAACGAGTTGATCACTGACTTAAGGGATACCCTTACGGCTTCCGGGGGTATCGGCCTTGCTGCACCGCAAATCAATATTTCCAGCAAAGTGGTTGTTATTGAAATCCCTGCGGAAGAAACCCGTTACGACCAGGCAATTTCAATGCCGTTTTCGGTCTTCGTTAACCCTCGAATTGAGGTTATCAACCCCGAACAGCAGGGCTACTGGGAAGGCTGTCTTTCCGTCCCTGGTTTACGCGGCAAGGTGTATCGCCCACAACATATTGCGCTGGAATATCTAGACCATAACGGTGATGCGCAACAAATGGAATTACAGGGATTCCTGGCCACGGTGTTCCAACATGAATTCGATCATCTTCATGGAAAGCTATACCTGGACCATATCCGGGATACCACACAGCTAAGCTTCGAGGCGGAATTTCTGGAATTCGAATTGGATCGCTAAACCCAAAAGCATTGCTTCTGGCCTGGCACCGACCGATAGCAGAAACCCATATGACGACCTCTGGGCACTAATCTCCTGGCATTAATCGCTTGGCATTAGTGGCTTGGCATTAGCGGCTTGGCATTAATGGCTGTTCGTCAAAAACAATTCGCAGGCTGGATTACCGGTTTCCTCCCAATAACGATAACCGATTGATGCAAGGTCGGCCCTGAACCGAGATACAGCCCCATTTGGCACCTGGACACCAATTAACACCCTGCCAAATGCTGCCCCATGGTTCCTGTAATGAAACAGAGTGATATTATACTGATGGCCCAATACCGTTAAAAATTTGAGCAAAGAGCCCGGCCGTTCGGGAAATTCAAATCGATACAGGCGTTCATTGGCCAGGCCTTCTACCGGGCCTCCGCCCATGTGCCGAACATGCAACGCGGCTACTTCATTGCTGGATAAATCCACCACAGGATAGTGCCGGGAGATCTTACCCTTAAGCCTGGCATTCTGATTCGATCTGCCCGCACTCTGGATGCCCACCAATAACCTGGCGTGTTCCTTGTCCCGATATCGATAATTGAATTCGGTTACATGTTGTTTACCGAGGAGTTTACAAAACCGCTGAAAACTGCCTGGCTGCTCAGGGATGGTCACTCCCAGCAGCATCTCACGTTTTTCTCCTGCTTCACTTCGCTCGGAAATATGCCGCAACCGATCAAAATTGACGTTGGCGCCACTCACCACAGCAACCAGGCTGGCCGCAGAAGACGGCGCTGTGGTCTGCTCTAAATAGCGCTTCACACCCGCCACGGCCAGCGCCCCTGCGGGCTCAGTAACCACCCTGGTATCTTCAAAAATATCCTTTATGGCAGCACAGATCTGATCCACCGTTACGGTTATCATCTGGTCAATACACTGTCTGGCGATTTCAAAACCATGCTTACCTACCTGTCTGACTGCGGTGCCATCAGCAAACTGATCCAGTTCTTCTTTTTTTAAACTCACTCGTTTACCGGCCTTCAAGGCGGCAGTCATACAGGCTGAGCCTTGGGCCTCTACGCCAATAATTCGAATAGTCGGCCGAAGATATTTAACGTATGCGGCTATCCCCGCTATCAGGCCGCCACCCCCCACCGGGACAAAAATAGCGTCAATAGGTTCACGACACTGCCTCATGATCTCCATGCCGATAGTTCCCTGCCCGGCAACCACGTCCTCATCATCAAACGGATGCACATAGGTATAGCCCTGTTCGCTACTCATCCGCCTGGCAACTTCAGCGGCCTCATCATAGCTTTCACCGGTAAGGATAACCTTAGCGCCCAGGGCATTGACGGCATCAACTTTTATATCGGGTGTGTTCCTGCCCATTACGATTACCGCTTTACTACCCAGCTTGGCAGCAGCCAGAGCAACTCCCTGGGCATGATTCCCCGCTGAAGCTGTAATGACGCCAATATGATCGGGCTCTGTAACCAGCTTTCTAATCTTATTGAACGCACCGCGTACCTTAAAACTAAAAATAGGCTGCAAATCCTCTCGCTTTAACATTATACGTCGATTCAATCTTGTTGAAATAATAGGCGCTAATTCGAGCGGAGACTGTTCCGCCACTTCGTACACATTTGCTTCGAGTATCTTCCTGATGTACCGGTCCATGTCATTCAATCCTGATTGTTATGTTGATACCTTAGGGGCCGCAAAGATCGCTGCCGTTGGCCTGGTTTATTTCTGATGTCCCTAATGTAGGCCATTGCATTAACCCCAAAAGAGTTCCCTGCAGCGGACCCCATGACCCTGGCAAGACACCTGCATTGACCGTATTTCGAAAAGCTGCATATACCTATGGACTTTTAACTGTCTCTGCTTTTACATTGATACTCACCTATCGGCACAAGATGAATATCATACTTCTAACCAGCCAGGTGATCTGACAGCGACGAACCTGGCCGATTACCGATCAATCTAGGTTACCCTTATTGCCATAAGCGTTGCTATAGGCACTACTATAGCTATAGTAACTATATAGTTACTATAAAGGACAGATGAACACCATGAATCAGGATCAACTCAAGGCCATGCTGGGAAAATATGCTGCCCATTATATCGATAAATATCTGACCCCAGAGAGTTATGTTGGTGTGGGTACGGGTAGTACAGCAAACCATTTCATTGATGCGCTGGCACAAGTCAAGCATCGCTTCGCTGGTGCGGTAGCCAGTTCAAATGCCTCAGCTGAACGACTCAAACAACACGGTATAGCAGTACTAGAATTAACCCAGGTAGACGAACTGGTTGTTTATGTCGATGGCGCAGATGAAATCGACCCTCAGCTTGCCATGATAAAAGGTGGTGGCGGTGCCCTCACCCGAGAAAAAATTGTCGCTTCAGCCGCTCGTCAATTCATCTGTATTGCCGACCATAGTAAGTGGGTAACCCGGTTAGGACACTTCCCACTACCGGTGGAGGTCATCCCCATGGCGCGTTCGGTGGTCGGTCGGGCATTGGCCGGATTGGGCGGTAAACCCACCTATCGACAGGGCTTTAACACCGATAACGGCAACATCATATTAGATGTAAGCGAACTCAATATGGATTCAGCAACTGCCCTGGAAACGGCCATCAATCAAATACCCGGCGTGGTCAGCAACGGTCTGTTTGCCCTGCAGGGTGCAGACGTTCTGCTCATGGATAAAGGTATTGAAATACAGGAAATCTCGGCCAGTCAAGCCTAAACCAATTTCCCGGGATTCATAATTAGTCCCGGATCAAACAGCGCTTTCATCTTGCCCATATAAACACGATCTATATCTGAGCGACTATGCCGCAGATAGTTTTTTTTAAGTAAGCCAACACCATGTTCGGCAGAAATACTACCCTTGAACTGCGCCACTACCGCCATTATTTTCAAACCTAATTGCTCACAGGCTAACCGGAATTCGTCGATCTGCCAATCTTCTGGTCGAAGAATATTAAGATGCACATTACCATCACCGATATGTCCAAACCAAATGACTTCGAAGGCGGCAGATTCCAGATTCACCACCTTCTCTATAGCCTCTAAAAATGCCGGTGCTTGAGAAATCACGACCGATAAATCGTGTTTGTAAGGCGTCCGGGATGTGATGGCTTCAGATATTCCTTCTCTATACTGCCATAGGCGTAGGCGATCACTCTCACTCTGGCTCATTACGCCGTCCAGCGCCCAGCCTTGGTCGAGGGCCTTTTCAAACACCGGCAGCGCGGCACTGGATCCCGCAGCACTTTCAAACTCAACCAGTACATAAAAGGGTGCTATACCCGCCATGGGCGCCGGCAGATTTCGATGTCGCATGACCTGCTGCAACGCTTCTCCGGAGAAAAATTCAAACGCTGTCACTGCCAGATCAGCCCGGCAGATTGTCAACATTTGCAGCGCGCTCATCATGCTGGTTATTGAAACCAGCATGATGTGAAGCGCATCGGGTAGTTGGGTCACTCGCATAGCAGCGCCCAGGATCATCCCCAGGGTTCCCTCTGAACCCACAAACAAATGACGAAAATCATATCCCGTGGCATTTTTAGTCAGGCCATTATTAAGCTCCAGCAAGTCCCCTTTACCCGTGACAACAGTGAGACCAGCCACCCAATTTCGGGTCAAACCATATCGCATTACTTTAATGCCACCGGCATTGGTGGCAATATTCCCACCCACTTGACTTGAACCTGACGAAGCAAAATCGACGGGATATAGGCGATCGTGTTGTTCGGCAAAATTCTGCAACCGCTGGGTCACCACACCAGCCTCTAACCAGACCAATTGATCAGCTTCATCAAAATCCAGAATCTTATCCATTTTGGAAAAACTGACCACCACTTCCTGATACCGGGCTACAGCACCACCACTCAAACCGGTTCTACCACCAGAGGGTACTAGGGCAATGTTTTCCCTGTTTGCCAGTTGAACCAGTTCAACTACCTGGGAGATTTCTCTGGGGAAAACAATGGCAGCAGGATCTGGTTCATAAAAAC
>CAZGCW010000002.1:0-12570 GCA_964524295.1 uncultured Pseudomonadales bacterium | reverse complement strand
ATTTTAAGTCTTCTGCGTCGATAGACAGGCAATCCGAATCAAAAATTCCCTGCAGGCTGCTATAAGATGATGAACTCAACTTAATACTGAGCTAAGCACTGAGGTAGAACTCGGCCATGGCTTCAAGTCCAACTGGCTTGATTTTTGATGCATTGCCGACGGTTCCAAAGGCTTCATAACGATTAATTACGATCTCTTTCATGGCTTTCATAGATTCATTGAGATACTTTCTGGGATCAAACTCTTCCGGATGGGTATGCAGAAATTGCCGAATGGAACCTGTCGATGCCAGGCGTAGGTCAGTATCAATATTGACTTTACGAACACCATGGCGAATCCCTTCCTGGATTTCCGAAAGGGGCACGCCGTATGTCTCCGGAATTTCACCACCGAATTCATTGATGACGCGCAACCATTCCTGGGGAACACTAGACGAACCATGCATGACCAGGTGGGTATTGGGCAAGCGTTGATGAATCTTCCTGATCCGATCAATGGCGAGAATATCACCTGTGGGGGGGCGTGAAAATTTATAGGCGCCATGACTGGTACCAATGGCAATTGCTAACGCATCACAACCCGTCATCTCGACAAACTCAACCGCCTGATCCGGGTCGGTCAGCAATTGTTCCATGGATAAGGTCCCCTCCGCTCCGACGCCATCCTCTTTGCCGGCCTCACCCGTTTCCAGAGAACCAAGACAACCCAGTTCGCCTTCTACGGTAACGCCGCAGGCATGAGCCATCATCACCGTTGTCCGAGTCACTTCAATGTTATGTTCATAGCTGGCAGGCGTTTTCTGGTCTTCCAGCAAAGACCCATCCATCATCACCGAAGAAAAACCCAGCTGGATTGATCTCTGGCACACTGCCGGTGACCCGCCATGATCCTGATGCATGACGACAGGAATATGGGGAAACTCTTCGATAGCTGCCAGAATCAGATGACGCAAAAAATTACTGCCAGCATACTTACGTGCTCCAGCAGAAGCCTGGACGATCACAGGGCTGTCCGTTTCTTCAGCGCTTTCCATGATGGCCCGCATCTGCTCTAAATTATTGACATTAAAAGCGGGAACCCCGTAATTGTTTTCAGCGGCGTGATCAAGCAGCTGTCTCATACTTACTAATGCCATAACAATATCCTCTTAATTAGTTCTAGCTACGCGCCTGCAAAGCAACTACAGCAGGCAAGGCCTTACCTTCTACAAATTCGAGGAAGGCACCTCCACCCGTAGAAATATAGCTCACTTGGTCAGCGATACCAAACTGCTCTATTGCTGCCAGGGTGTCACCCCCACCGGCAATTGAAAAACCCTCATTACCAGCCACGGTATCAGCGATGGCACGGGTACCTGCAGAGAACGCAGGCAGCTCAAAAACACCCACGGGCCCATTCCAGATGATTGTTCCAGCAGGCGTAATTATTTCCGAGCACTTAGCCTGGGTCTGTGGCCCTATATCGAGAACCATTTCATCATCTCGAACAGCATTGATCGGACTGATCCGGGACTCGCCACCAGGACTCAGGCTATTACCCACCACCACATCGACTGGCAGGGGAACCTGCACCTTTGCCTGAATGCGACGCGCGGCATCGAGTAATGCGGGTTCATGCAGGGAGCGGCCTACCCCGACTCCGTTGGCAGCCAGGAAGGTATTGGCTATTCCACCACCAACAATCAGAGCATCAACTTTTTCAGTTAAGGCATCTAAAACTTCAAGTTTGCTGGAAACCTTGCTACCTCCGACAATGGCCACCACTGGCTGCCTGGGCGCATGCAGAGCCTTGCCCAGCGCTTTCAGTTCTGCGGTCAACAGCGGTCCTGCACAAGCAAGCGGAGCAAAAGCAGTAATACCCGCTGTGGATGCCTGGGCTCGATGCGCCGTACCAAAAGCATCCATTACAAAAATGTCGCATAATGCAGCCAGCTTTCGAGCTAATCCATCATCATTGGCCGCCTCACCTCGGTTAACACGGACATTCTCCAACAGCACAATATCGGCCTCAGGCAAATCAAAACCATCTACATAGTTATCGATTAACTGGACACGGTAACCGGTTAATCCAGCCAGATGTCTTGCCACTGGTGCGAGACTTACCTCTGGCTGGTCCGCCACCGGCACTCCCTCTCTGGGTCGGCCCAGGTGAGACATGACGATCACTTTCGCGCCCTGATCCAGCGCATAGCGCAAGGTCGGAAGGGCTGCCTGGATTCTGGCATCACTGCTGACCTTACCCTGGCTGACCGGCACGTTAAGGTCTTCGCGAATCAATACCCGTTGCCCACTCAGGTTAAAGGAGGTCAGTTCAGGAATCTGCACGATCGACTAACTCCTGCACAGCAGCAACAACCTTGTCAGCAGTGAAGCCGAAATGAGCCATCACTTCGGCACCCGGGCCAGACTCTCCAAAGGTATCAAGCGAAACGATCGAGCCGTCTAAGCCCACCCATTTTGACCAGTAAGCTCCGTGAGCCGCTTCTACCGCTACTCGGCTGCGCAAGCTCGAGGGTAATACTGCCTCCTGATAATCACTGCTTTGCAGGGCAAAAATTTCAGCACAGGGCAGCGATACTAATCGAGTGGGTATACCCAACTCAGCAAGACTATGGGCAGCGTTGCGACAAATTTCCACCTCAGAGCCGGTAGCGAGGATGAGTGCCTGGGGCGGCTGATCGGGCTCTACCAATATGTAGCCACCTCGGCCAACATCGGCCAGCTGGGCAGGGCTTCTCTGCTGATGTGCCAGCGTCTGCCTTGACAGCACCAAGGCGCTGGGTCCTGACGAATTCTCAATGGCTGAACACCAGGCAACGACTGTTTCAACTGCATCACAGGGCCGCCAGACATTCATTCCCGGCGTAGTGCGAAGACTGGTTAACTGCTCAACCGGTTGATGGGTCGGACCATCCTCGCCCTGACCAATAGAATCATGGCTATAAACATGAATGTTACGAAGCCCCATCAATGCAGACATTCTGACCGCGTTGCGAGCGTATTCCATAAACATCAGAAATGTCCCTGTAAAAGGGATCAGACCCCCGTGCAGCGCCATGCCATTAGCAATGGCGGTCATGCCGAATTCTCTCACGCCGTAATAGATGTAATTACCACCTTCGCTGGCAGACATTGGTTTTGCTTCGGGCCAGATCGTATTGTTAGATCCTGAAAGATCGGCAGAACCACCAATCAGTTCTGGCAGCAGCGCTGATAACCAGCCTATAGTCTGGCCCGATGCAGTTCGACTTGCCGTACTGTTAGCTGCTGCCTGAGTCTGCGCTAACAAATTCCCCATCTGCTCGGTCCAATCCGAGGGTAGTTCGCCCGCCAGGCGTCGCTTGTATTCTTTCGCCAGCGCCGGGAATTGCGCTTGGTAAGCACTGAACTGGTCATTCCATTTAGCTTCCAATCGCTGACCCTGATCCACACAATTCCAGTCAGCCAGTAACGCCTGGGGGATTTCAAACGGCTCAAATGACCAGCCCAGCTGGTTTCGAGTGGCCTGAACCTCTTCGACGCCAAGAGGCGCGCCGTGGCTGGCCGCGGTCCCGGCTTTATTGGGAGAACCAAAGCCAATCTGGGTACGGCAGCAGATCAGCGTCGGCTGCGTTAGATTTGTTTTTGCGTTTTGCAAAGCCGCCAGAACTGCTTCACCATCATGACCATCAATAGCGGGGATTACCTGCCAGCCATAAGCTTCAAAACGAGCCGGTGAGTCATCGCTGAACCATTCCTGCACTTCGCCGTCAATGGAAATACCATTGTCGTCATAAATACAAATTAATTTACCTAGCCCTAAGGTCCCGGCGAGTGAGCAGACTTCGTGCGAGATTCCCTCCATGAGGCAACCATCGCCGGCAAACACATACGTGTGATGGTTAACCAGTTCATGAAAATAGCCACTTTCATCAGTCTGGTTAAAAGTCGCCGACAGCACTTTTTCAGCGAGGGCCATGCCCACTGCATTGGCCAGGCCCTGGCCCAGGGGACCTGTGGTTGTTTCTACGCCTGGCGCATAGCCATACTCAGGATGACCCGGTGTTTTAGAACCCAGTTGCCGGAACTGTCGTAAATCGTCAATAGACAGGTCATAGCCGGTCAGATGCAGCAGGGCATAGAGCAGCATGGAACCATGACCATTGGACAATACAAACCGATCACGATTGGGCCACTGCGGATTGGCCGGGTTATGCTGAAGAACCGATGTCCAGAGCGCCTCTGCGATGTCTGCCATCCCCATGGGGGCCCCTGGATGGCCAGAGCTGGCCTGTTGTACTGCGTCCATTGCTAATACACGAATCGCATTGGCTTTGTCTCGTCTTGAACTCATCTGAATCACCACCTGACTGGAAGCTGCTATTGTCTCTTATAGGCCGGATTTCAGCAATCGCCAAGCTGGCCGGAATGAACAATACTTGAGTATTTTAGGTTTTCGACATGAATGAAAATCCGCAACCAATTCTGGTACAGGCCGAGGATAATGGATAAAATGGGCTTGCCTATTACAACCAGTATGAGAAGGAACCGTCTTGACTAATAACGCCCTATTCACCTCAGAATCAGTTTCCGAGGGTCACCCGGACAAAATGGCCGATCAGATCTCGGATGCCATTCTCGATGCCGCCATAGCCAAAGACCGCAACGCCCGGGTTGCTTGCGAGACGCTGGTGAAAACAGGTATGGTAGTTCTCGCTGGCGAGATCACAACCGATGCCAATATCGACTATGAACAGGTCTGCCGGGACGTGATCCTCGATATTGGTTACGACCACTCCGACATCGGCTTTGACGGTGCTTCCTGCGCCATATTAAATGCGCTGGGCAAACAATCGCCTGATATCGCCCTGGGCGTAGATGAATCAAGCGATCACGAGCAGGGCGCCGGCGATCAGGGTCTGATGTTCGGCTATGCCAGCAACGAGACGGATGTGTTAATGCCCGCGCCAATTACTTACTCACACCTGCTGGTGAAAAAGCAAGCCGAGGTCCGTAAAAGCGGTAGCCTGAAATTCCTGCGCCCGGACGCAAAAAGCCAGATCACCTTTCGTTATGACGCAAGCGGCATGCCCACTGGTATCGATGCCGTGGTCTTATCCAGCCAGCATGATCCTGAGGTCAGCCTGAAAGATCTGCAGGAAGCGATCATGGAAGAGATTATCAAACCGGTACTACCGGCAAACTGGCTGCATGCTGACACCAAATACTTCATCAACCCGACAGGTAATTTTGTGATCGGCGGACCGGTAGGTGACTGCGGTGTTACCGGCAGAAAAATCATTGTCGACACCTACGGTGGCATGGCACGGCACGGGGGAGGCGCGTTCTCCGGTAAGGACCCGTCCAAAGTGGACAGAAGTGCCGCCTATGCGGGCCGCTACGTGGCTAAAAATATCGTTGCCGCAGGACTGGCAGACCGCTGTGAAATTCAGATCTCCTACGCCATCGGCGTTGCCGAGCCCACCTCCATCAGTATCAATACCTTCGGTACCGGCCATTTACCCGAAGATGCTATTGAGGCCCTGGTCAGGCACCATTTTGACTTAAGGCCTAAAGGCCTGATCGATATGCTGGACCTGAAGCGAGCCATCTATCTACCCACAGCAAGTTACGGGCACTTTGGCCGTAATGACAAAAACTTTACCTGGGAACGCACCGACAAAGCAGAAGCACTGGCAGATGCACTTTAAAAGTGATGGCTCGATCACCCGATACCGTTCAGCTCAGTTTTGAATTCTCCGCACCCAGAAGCCAGCAGGCCACCGACAATCTGCTCAACACCTACCAGAGACTGGTAAAGCAGGCGCCCGACTATGTTTCGGTTACCTACGGAGCCGGTGGTTCAAGCAAGGATGGCACCGTCCAGGCGGTTCTGGCACTGGCGGCTAAAGGGGCCCAGGTCGCCCCTCACCTTTCCTTTGGCAATGACTCTAAAGACAGCATAGCGGCCTTACTGCATCAATATAAGGATGCCGGCATAGACCGTCTGGTAGCGCTTCGTGGCGATGCCCCCTCTGGCATGACCGGTACCCGTGGCATGTCCCATGCGTCTGACCTGGTGGCCTTCATCAGGCAGGAAACCCAGCAGCATTTTCATATTGAAGTCGCCGCCTACCCCGAGGTTCACCCTGAATCGACCAGTGTCGAGTCTGATATTAACTACTTTAAACTCAAAATGGACGCCGGTGCGAATAGCGCCATTACCCAGTATTTCTACAATGCTGATGCCTACTTCCGATTTCAGGATAATTGTGCAGCGGTTGGGCTATCTGCCCAGGTGGTTCCAGGCATTATGCCTATCACCAATCTAGAAGGATTGGTCAGATTTTCAAACAACTGTGGTGCCGAAATTCCCAGGTGGGTGCTCAAACACCTGCAGCGATACGCAGATGATCAGCAGGCGCTGCAAGCATTCGGCGAAGAGGTCGTTACTACTCTCTGTGAAAAACTACTTCAGGGTGGCGCACCGGGACTACATTTTTATACCCTCAACCGATCCAAGCCCAGCGCGCGAATCTGCCGAAATCTGGGCCTCTGAGCTGAGATGATGTCATGCATATTCCCAGAATTTATCTTGACCAGGCCTTAAAATGCCCAGCCAGCATCGAAATCCACGATTCACAGGCCCATCACCTCCTGAACGTTCTAAGAGTAAAACCATCAGCACCCCTTATTTTATTCAATGGCACCGGAGGTGAGTACAAGGCAGAGGTCAGCAAACGACACAAGCGGCATGTGGAAGTACACATTCTCGAATTTAACCCTGTCAACCGAGAATCCATTCTCAATACCCACCTTCTCCTGGGCTTGCTCAAACGCGACCAGATGAATCAGGCAATTACCCGGGCCGTGGAGCTCGGCGTTAGCCAGATCACGCCGATAAGGTCTAACAACGTCAGCATCAGTTCCAGGCAGGAACAAAGCAGGGTTTCGAGCTGGCAACAAGCCGTTCAATCTGCTGCCGAGCAAAGCGGTCGAACTCAACTTGCCAGGCTGCAACCAGTATGCTCGCTGCAAGAAGCTGTCTCGACCCTGAAACCCGGACTCAAGCTGGTCGCCCAGCCAGGTCAACCCCGGCTGTCATTTCTCGGGCAAACTAATCCTTCTGCGGTGACCCTGCTCATCGGACCTGAAGGCGGCCTAAGCCAACAGGAACTGGCCTTCCTGGCTGCCAGTGATTTTCAACCTTTCGGCTTCGGCAATCGAACCCTCAGAGCTGAAACTGCACCGGCTGCGTTTCTGGCGCTCATTCAATACCTGTGGGCGGATCACTGAACACACCACCTGTGCCCGTGGGTCAATGAACAACAATTTCAGGAAAAAAAGGTCTGTACAGCCGCAGCGGCGAGATCCAGGATGTCAGCCGGATCATTGTTCCCATTTATAATAAGGGAAATGGCTTTACGCACATCACTAATCGCTATGTATCCGTTGAAGAAACTCAAAGAATGCGAGGCGTACTGTTGACTCATGCGCCCACTGATCTGGTCAATAGTAACCAGTTTGAGATAGAAACCTTATCCGGGAAAATTATCGAGAAAAACAAAGTTTCTGGATTAAGTGAAATCAGCCGGGGACCATCTAACGATTAACTGAACCTGGAACTTTAAGGCCAACCACAACGCCTTAACCACCCTGACAACTTGCCGCATCCAGCCAGTCCCGTGGACGGGCCTGACCTAGAAGAGCGACAGAATTCTATCGATATCAACCAGATAACAGGGCTGGTCCGCAAAGCAGCTACCCTACCCCAATAGCCCTATTTAACCAACCTGTGAAACAAATCTCTTTAAGCCTGCCCATTCTTAATCGAGTAAACTGGTTTACAATAGAACTTTAATCAGCAACACCCAGGAGCGGCACACGTTGACCATTAAAATGGCTGTGGTAATGGATCCCATTGAATCCATCAATCCAATCAAAGATAGCACCCTGGCAATGATGCTGTCGGCACAGGCTCGCAACTGGCAGCTATCAGTGGTCGAAATCAACGGCCTATACCTGCAGGAAAATAAACTCTGGCTCCTCAATCATCAGGTCCGCCTCAATCAGGGTGCCAATTGGTACGACATTATTTCAACCCAGCGTCAACCTGCAGACGAATTTGACATCATTCTGATGCGTAAAGAGCCACCGTTTAATATGGATTTCGTGTACGCCACTTATCTACTGGAATTTGCGATTCGAGATAGTATCCCCGTCTTCAATAATCCCGCCAGCATTCGTAACTGCAACGAAAAACTATTTGCGCTGCAGTTTCCGCAATGTACTCCAGAACACCTGGTCAGTGCAGACCCAGTGGTATTAAAACAATTTCATGACGAGTATCAGGACGTCATCTTCAAGCCACTTGATGGCATGGGCGGCAGCTCCATCTTCAGAGTCAGGGAAAATGACAGCAACCGCAACGTCATCCTGGAAACGCTGACTGACCTAGGTCAGATTCAGATCATGGCACAGAGATACATACCAGAAATCACCCATGGAGATACCCGGATCCTGCTCATTAACGGTAAACCGGTACCCTATGGCCTGGCGCGAATCCCGGCAGCAGGAGAAACCCGAGGAAATTTAGCCGCCGGAGGATCGGGAGTAGGTAGACCCTTAACCGAACATGATCTCTGGATATGCGATCAGGTAGGGCCCGCCTTGATTGACAGAGGACTCTATTTCGTGGGTATTGACGTTATCGGCGATTACCTCACCGAGATCAACGTCACCTGCCCGACCTGTATACGCGAGCTGGACAAAGCCTTTGGCCTGGATATCGCCGGTGATTACCTTGATTTTATTCAAGACTATTTAAGGACCTAGCATTGACCTCAAACGAATCTACCGTATCGACAGCAGATCGCCTGAGTTTCACCCTGTTCCTTGCATTTGTCTTGCATGCCGCCTTAATTGTCGGTATTACTTTTTCAATCCCGGCGTCACTGCCACAACAGCAAACGCTCGATATCACCCTGGTTCACAACGCCAGCGAACAGCCACCCGATCAAGCCGATTTTATCGCCCAACATCAACAACAGGGCTCAGGAAGCGAGCAGCAAAGCCACAAACTCCAGCAACCCTGGTCAGACCGTGAATCGGTGGCGCACATTCAGCAACAAACCGCTGCGCCAGCTGCTGCACCCCTTGATCAACCTCAAGCCAGGCCTGAGATTATCCATAGCACCCAGGTAAAACTGCAGGACTCCACTAACCAGGCAGACAACATTCATCTAATCAAGCCAGTAGGCCCGGCTGTACAACAGATTCTGGCTGGCCTTCGAACAGACCAATACCCGCCAGATTTTGACGACATAACACAGCTCCTGGCACGCAGACCCCGAGTGACCCGAGTGAACAGCTTGTCCACCATGGCCAGTCCAGTGGCCTATTATCTCAGTTCCTGGCGTCGCAAGGTTGAGAATATTGGCAATCTAAACTATCCGGTTGAAGCTAAAAGGACACAGGTTTATGGTAACCTGCGTCTACTGGTTGCCTTGCTTCCGGACGGCTCTTTAAAAGAAGTGATCCTCCTGGAAAGCTCAGGCCATGCTATTTTGGACGAAGCTGCCATCAGGATCGTACACCTTGCAGCACCCTACGCACCTTTCCCTGATGAATTGCGGCAGACCACTGATATTCTGGAAATCATCCGTACCTGGCAGTTCCGCAAAAACAAACGGCTAAGCAGTTTCTGATGCTGGATGAACAACAGCTCAAAGGTTCTTTCCTGGTCGCCATGCCCAGCCTGAGCGGTGATTTTTTTGAACAGTCGATCATATTACTGATCGAACACAATAAAGAAGGCGCCTTCGGTCTAACCATTAACAAAGTCAGCGAGTATCAACTCAGCGACCTGATCCCGCAATTTACGACTAAGGCGGGCAGCGAACCCGTTCTGTTAGGTGGTCCGGTCGCCGTTAATCAGATGTTTTTTCTACACAGTTCTGACTCCATCTTTGCTGGTACTGTGGCTATCAACCCGCATGCCAATTTAACCTCGACCGATGATCTTATAAAGCAATGCGCCGAAGGCCCAAACCCCGAATACCTCTTACCCGTTCTCGGATACGCAGGTTGGGCTCCCAACCAACTGGAAGACGAAATAATTCGAGACGCGTGGCTGGTAACGCCATTTAGCCAGGACATCCTGTTTACCGGTGACGCAGCAGGCAAACCTCAACGAGCAGCGCAGCAACTGGGTATTGACCTCAACCTGGTTGGCCAGCATTCGGGGCGTGACGGATGAATCAGAAACTCGCCATGGGCTTCGATTTTGGAAGCCATCATATCGGTATCGCCATCGGCCAGCGGCTGACCACGACGGCAACCCCGCTAGCCATTATAAAAGCGAAAAATGGCATCCCCAACTGGCAGGACATTGATGCGCTGATAAGCAAATGGCAGCCGGAAGTCATCATCGTTGGCCTGCCTACCAACATGGATGACTCTCGCAGCCTGATGACTCGGCGCGCTGAGAAATTTGCAAATCGGCTAACCGCTCGCTACCAGATACCCCATGTGCTGACGGATGAACGACTCAGCACCCGGGCGGCCCGGGATCATTCCAGAGCTGAGCGCATAGATGATCTGTCAGCGGCATTAATCCTGGAAACCTGGCTCAAGCAATAAGGCTGCTGTACCACCTCGGCAAACCTTTAAACCAGTCGCCCAGGTTTAATTAAAGTCATCAGGTATTTTCGCTTTTTCCCTGGCCACTTCCCTGGAAATCACACCTTGTTGAACTAAATTCTTCAGCGACTGATCCAGCGTCACCATGCCGTGCTGACCCCCGGTCTGAATAGCCGAATACATCTGGGCCACCTTATCCTCCCGAATCAGATTGCGGATAGCGGGCGTACAAAGCATTATCTCATGTGCGGCAACTCGACCCCCACCCGTTTTCTTTAACAGCGTCTGGGAAATAACCGCCTGCAGCGATTCCGATAACATCGACCTGACCATGGCTTTTTCAGCCGCTGGGAAAACATCAACAATTCTATCAACGGTTTTTGCCGCAGATGAAGTATGCAGAGTACCGAACACCATATGGCCCGTTTCGGCAGCTTCCAGCGCCAGCCGGATGGTTTCCAGGTCTCGCATCTCACCCACCAGAATAATATCCGGGTCTTCTCGTAACGCTGACCTCAGAGCTACATCAAAACCATGGGTATCACGATGGACTTCCCTCTGATTGACCAGACACTTCTTGCTTTCATGAACAAACTCTATGGGATCCTCGATGGTGAGAATGTGCTGATAACGATTCGCATTCACATAATCCATCATGGCAGCCAGCGTGGTACTCTTGCCGGAACCAGTAGGGCCTGTCACTGTAATCAGACCCCGATTAGTCTGCGATATACTACGAAAAACATCTCCCATACCCAGATCTTCCATAGTCAGTACTTTTGATGGGATCGTCCGGAAAACACCACCTGAGCCCCTATTCTGGTTAAAGGCATTCACCCTGAATCTTGCCACACCCGGAATTTCAAAAGAGAAATCACATTCCAGGTTCTCTTCAAAATCCTTGCGCTGCTTATCGTTCATAATTTCATAAATGAGCGCATAGACTTCTTTCGAATCTAGCGAAGGTACGTTGATTCTACGAATATCTCCGTCCACTCGAATCATAGGTGGCAAACCAGCGGATAGATGCAGGTCAGAAGCGCCCTGTTTTTGACTGAAAGCGAGGAGTTCGGTGATATCCATTAAAAATTCCTGATTTAGCTGAGTTGGCTAAATTTTGCTAAACTTATGCCTTGTGGCGTTATAGTAGTATGCGACAATCCAATACACCACAAACTTAAAATGGCATGAACTCTATAGTATAAAACCGCAGTCATGGACAGCTGCGGTTCAGTACCGGTTGCAAACAACATCAGCGCGATTTTAGCAGCGTCAGGTTAATTGCCGTCAGCAAAACCAAGCCAGCAACCGACGTGGCAACCGCCTTTAACGCCGGACAGGTGGATTTTGGAGAAAACTATCTGCAGGAAGCAGCGCTGAAAGTAGAAACCTTACCTGCTGCTCAGTGGCATTTTATTGGCGCCATTCAATCCAACAAGACCCGCGAAATCGCGGAGAGATTTTCGTATGTGCATGGTGTGTCAACCCTCAAAGTTGCTAAACGACTGAGCGACCAACGGCCCCGGTCTCTTCCACCTCTCGGTGTTTTCTTTCAGGTCAACATCGATGATGAAGCGACTAAATCGGGCACCAGTACGGAGCAGCTTGTTGGCCTCATAAAGGCCTGTATCAATCTGCCACAGCTGTCTTTACTGGGTCTGATGGCTATCCCAAGAGCTTCCAACGATTCTCTGACACAGCGCCGGCAATTTCGCAAGCTTGCCCTTCTGCGTCAGTCAATCGCAACACAGCTGGATTTGATTGATTTTAAAGAACTGTCCATGGGTATGAGCAATGATCTTGAGGCAGCGATCGCTGAGGGCGCAACCTGGGTCAGGATAGGGACCGCCATCTTTGGCCCCAGAAACACAAACACCCTATCGACAACCATTACATGAGGAACGCCCATGAATAGTATCGCATTTCTGGGTGGTGGTAATATCGCTACCGC
>CAZGCW010000001.1:53563-61196 GCA_964524295.1 uncultured Pseudomonadales bacterium | reverse complement strand
CCGACATTGTCGGTGATGGACTCAAGCCCTCCTGGCAACAAGGCGATAGACTGGAGTTGCTTTTCGGTGTACTCGTTGCGGAATATCTCAACATTGAGTTGCGTGCTGCCACCTGCCAGTGTGGATTTAAGTCCCAGGCTGTAGGTGTCAACGAGTTCGGGTTTATAGGTAACGGTTCTGGTTTCCGACCCTGAAGTATCGAACCCACCAGACTTGAATCCAGTTGCAAAGCCGCCGTATATCAGTGTGTCATCGTTAGCGCGATAAGAAAGTTTGACACTAGGTGTAAACTCAGCCCAGTCTTCTTTGCCACTTCTGGATGTAGAAAAAGTCTCCACATCGACTTGGTTTCCCCAACTCAGGAAAGAGCCATCGTTGCCGTAATGTGGCAGGAAAAAAAGAACGGGCAGGTTTGCTGCGACGACGCCTTCCATGCCTGGCATTAACACAAGCGGTGCCTGCTCCATGCCAGGAAAGTTTAAGAAGGCGGCAGCATAATGGGTAATGGTGACGTCAGATTCCTGGACGAGTTCTTTTTCGTCTTTGGTGTATCGACCACCCAGTGATAATTGCAATCTGTCACTGATATCCCAGTCAATATTGGCGTAGACTGAGGAAGACTCTAGATCTCTTATATCCTTGGTAGTGACTCTGTCATGGGCCGTAAGGAGTCTTAATAGTGGCGTCTGCTCCGTGAAACCATCAAGAGATTGGCTTCCGTCCAGCATATACAGGCCTACTACCGCGTTAACGGTGTCGGCAGTGTAATTGAACTGAAACTCCTGGCTGAAGTCATCTGAGTCACGTATTTGCAAGGTATTGATAAAAACCTGATCGGTACCATCAAAATCAAACGGCATGGTGCTGTCAACATTGCGTTGTGATGTCGTTGACTTGACGCTCCAGTTGTCGTTGATGTCCCAGTTGATGGTCAGTGAAACACTGTTTGAGTCTATTTCAAACAGGTCATATCCGGCGGTTGTGTGTGCCGTATTCACCTCGTCCACATGCGCCGGCATGCTAACATCGAGGTCTTCCTGCAAGAACGCTGAACCCGGGATAAACATGTTTGCCCCGCCCAACAGGAAGCCAAAAGTACCCAGGCCGGCACCCCCTGCTTGTTGTATTGCAACGCGGTTGGGCACAACCGGTGCCGAGGTATCTTTGTAAGAGTCCGCAACCAGTCTGACCGAAACATCTTCAGATGGATTCCATAGCAAAGTTCCCCGTACCGCAGTCTTGTCTTCACTGGCATATTCACCGCCATCAAACCGGTTAGTCTGATAACCATCCCTGTCTGTGGACGAAAAGCTAAAACCGCCAAGCAGGTTATCACTTAGGGCGCCTGAAATGCCTCCCTTGATTTTTACCAGGCTGTCAGTACCCGTTTTTACCTCGAAATGGGTATTGGTTTCTGCATCTGGATCGCGACTGATATATTTAATGGCGCCACCGATGGTGTTACGGCCATATAGGTTGCCCTGCGGTCCTTTTAGAACTTCGATTCGCTCTACATCGTAAACCTCAAGAAGGGCCCCGCTGGTCCGATTGAGGTAAACGTCATCTACATAGATTCCGACACCCTGGTCAAAACCGGGGTCATTGCCAATGCCGCGAATAAAAACCTGAATGGAACCCGGGACAAGGCCGCTGGTCTCGTTCATTGTAATATTCGGCGTGAGATTTTCTAAATCGGTGATGTTATCGACGCCGGCATTCTGTAGTGTTTCTTGGCTGAATGCGCTTACCGCAGCGGGGACATCCTGCATATTTTCTGCCCGCTTTCGGGCGGTAACGACGATTTCTTCGACCACATAGGATGAATCTGCGCTATAGGCATTGATAGTGTTTGAGACGTAAAAGATAGGTGTTAGCAATACGAGTAACAATTTGTTGCGGATCAACTGCGTTGATTGTTTCATTGAGTTCCCCTAATTTTGCAGACGGACTGGTAAGCAGAAAGTTTCGGACACTGCGCAAATAAAGTCAACGATAATCTTGAATATGGGTAGTTTTTAATGCATTTATTAACAAATAACGCAATTTTATTTGAAATATTTGATGCATTCAGACAATTCAATGGCTTTTAGGAGTTAATTAAAGAAGGCTGTGCGCGAAAAAAACAAGTGCGCAGAAGAATGACGTCTAGAATATGCAAACAGTTAAATTTGGCCTGCTTAGTAACTGATATACGTAAAATTAGCGCCAGATAAAACGAAATCTAACCTTTAAGCGTTTTTAGTCTCGCGGGTCCATGGCATGAATGGTTAATCCAGAGCAGGCGCTGTTAGTTTATGGCTTATCTTTGCCTCGGTGGGGTTCGGGGAAGCGCCTCGGTATAAGGGGACATCGGTTAAAATATAAGCACTCATGAATATGAGTCAGGTCATTGGTTAGCCCAGTCCCGGGAAATACCCTGAGTGTAAACTGAGCCTCATTGTTGGCCCGAAGGATCGGGCCAACAATAGACTTATCGTTTTGAATAGTGTGATCGGCCGCGGTCTTTGAACTCAAACGAGGATTCAGTCCTTATTCTGAATCCGCTACCTCGCTATCGAGTCGGTTTTGATGTCGGAATTTTGCAATTACCGACGCTGCTTCCAGAATCACCATGAACGTGGTAATCACAACGACAATATCGATGCAGACCAATAGCCAGTTACCCTCCTGGATCCACTCAATGAGCTTAAGAATGGCAGCCCATGAGGAAGTCAGTAATACAAAAATCATTGGCGCCAGCGTATAGCGTGCCGGGCGCCCCATTTTGATTAACATGACAGAGATGACCAGCAAGGTAAGGCCGGCGAGGATTTGGTTGGTTGAACCGAACAAAGGCCAGATAGTCAGGCCACCGCTTCCGGATGCACCGCCTGCACCAAAGGCAAGCAGTAAACAGAAAATAACGGCGGTCAGGGTGGCGATAATACCGTTTTTCAAAACAGGTAGATTATAAATATCCCCCCATTCCTGAATGATATACCGCTGTAATCGAACGCCTGAATCCATGGTTGTACCCGCAAACAGGACGACCATGGTTGCCAGCAGCGTCTGGGCGATACCAAAGGGTAAGCCCCAACCATTTTGAATGAGCTGTGCGCCCCCCTGGATAAAGGTACCTGCACCCGCGCTGCCATAGGTGTCGTAGATCTCATGCCAGGCTTCAGGGGAAGCGGCCAGCGCGACGCTGCTAACGGCCACCAGCGTGATCAGCGCCAACGAACCTTCGCCGACGGCACCGAGATAGCCAACAAAACGAGCATCGGTTTCCTTATCGAGTCGTTTGGATGTCGTGCCCGAAGAAACAATGCCGTGAAATCCGGATACAGCCCCGCAAGCAATGGTGACAAACAGCAGTGGTAGCATGGCGGGTGCGCTGTCTGGCATCTGCTGGTTAAAAGCGGGTGCTGAAATATCAGGTAATGAAAAGAACACAGCACCGTAAAGCAGAATCAGTCCTACCAGTAGTTGCATGCCATTGATAAAGTCACGTGGCTGCAGTAATGCCCATACAGGTAACATGGACGCGATCGCAGCGTAAATGAACAGGATAATGATCCAGTTCGCATTGGCTGTCAGGCCAAACATCTGATCTGGAAGCATCAGTGGAAGCTCGCTACCAATGTAGACCGAGGCATAGAGTGCGATAACGCCCAGCACGGTCAATATTGACAGTTTAAAATTTCGGTGTACCAGTTGACCAATAATGATAGCCACTGCGATAGCAGACCATGCGGGGAAAACCGCACCCGGAGTTGAAACAAAAGCATTGGCGATCACGACACCAAAAACGGCATTAACCATCAGAAGCACAAGAAAGATAACGACCATAAACAAGGCCCGCGTTCGACTGCCTATGACCTCTTCTGAAAGTGCCCCAATCGACTTTCCCTTATGGCGAGCACTGGCCCATATGGCACCGAAATCATGGACACCCGCAAAAAATATTGTCCCGATGGTCACCCAGAGTACGGCCGGCACCCACCCCCAGTAGACAGCGATCGCGGGACCAACGATGGGCGCAGCACCTGCTACTGAAGTAAAATGATGTCCCCACAAGACGTATTTGTTGGTGGGATGAAAATCAACACCGTCATTGAGTTCATGGGCTGGCGTCATAAAATTTGGGTCGAGCTGATAAATTTTTGTAGCAATGAACTTTGAGTAAACAAACCAGCCAAAACTCATGCCGGCAATACCGAGTAAGACAATCATAGCTGACTGCATTTTACTTCCCCTTGATCGTTACTGAATGCTGTTAATCGTCTGTCCTATGAGCAACTTGATGAGCAACCCGAAAGTATAGTGCAGCGGCGATTCGGTTAGGCTCATCTTGAAGTAATAGGATACGTTCGGCGTGCCCTTGCCTCGGTAGTGCTTCACTTTCTTCATAGCCCAGTTCTTCATAAACTAGCCAGATTTGCCACAATAGCATTATGCAACGGTAGCTGAATAGATATCAATTGATGATAACCGCTCGCCACGGGGCCTTGGAATGAGGCATTGAAAACGGTGTAGTACCGGATATTAGCGAGTGGGTTGCCCATCAAAAGTGACTGGTAGAGGTTAGTAATCTAGTTGAGTACTGGGCCTGCCGAGAAAGTGATCGTTATCGCTTTATGATAACTTAGGTGCATAGATCAACGATGGCTTGATCAATTAATCGACGGATTTTCAAATTGATGGGTTGCCGGGGACCCCTGTGATGAACGTGTCATTTGTGAGCACGGGGGATGAATGCTACATTCTAGGAATTAGCAGGGAATGAATCATGCTGACTCAGCCCGATGTACCCTTCAAACTTGATGAGATCACCGCAGACTGGTTGACAATGGCGCTTCGCGCTAATGGGTTACTCAAAAACGCACAGGTCATTGAACTAACACATCGAGTCATTGGTGAGGAAACCGGTTTCCTTGGGCTGGTCGTTATTCTTGAACCAACCTACTCTGAGGAGGAGGTTGAGGCGCCCGCATCCCTGGTGCTGAAAATACCAACGCCGTTAAAGAACCGTCGAATGGGTCAATCCATGGGGGTTTATGAAAAGGAAATCAGATTTTACCGGGAGTTGAAACCGAAGTTACCCGTGCGGACACCAGCCCACTTCTATAGCGCGCTAAACGCATTTGATGACCCTGACCTGGTGCTGGAGAGGTTGAGGAAATTGCATCGTTTACCCTTGCCGCTAATTGGGCTTCTGGCTGTGGTGGTAATCTGGTTTATTGGTCTGTTCCCAAGGCGGTATGTGCTGTTAATAGAGGATATCAGTCACCTGCGCATGGGGGACCAACTCACTGGTTGCTCTGAAAACGATGTAAGGCGAGTGCTCAGGGCGATGGCGGCCTTGCATGCGCGCTTCTGGGAAAGTGAAGAACTTACGACAATGAAGTGGATTGCACCCGTTGAATTGACCAGTAAGTTGATCCATCTGACCTACTTGCAGTCAGTGGAGAAATATAAAAGGGCCTCCCAAGACCGCCTGACTGGTCGTGAGATTGCGTTGATAAATTGGCTGAAAATACATGGTGTCCGATTAACCGAAGTTCAAGCAGCAGGCCCTAGAACACTCCTTCATGGTGACTTCAGGTTGGATAATCTTTGTTTTGACGATGCCACCAATGAGGTTCTAGTCATGGATTGGCAGACTTTGGTAACCGGTTCTGCGGGCCTGGATCTAGCCTATTTCCTGAGCGCAGCCTTGCCCCTTGAAACCACGGAGGCAGAGATTAATTCGCTCATCGATTATTATCGACAGTGTTTGAAGCAGGGTGGCGTTGAAATCCCAATAGAACGGCTAAGATGGCAGTACGAAGTGGGTATGTTGTCCATGCTGCACAAGATAGCGCCGATTCTTTTTCAGGAGCAATTGGAAATTGGGACCGGTCGTGGCCCAGAATTAATGCAGGGCTGGATCGACAAGACCTTCAGGAAGCTCGAAGCTGTTGACTTCGAGCATATTTTCGAAACAATGCCGGCACACAGGTGATGGTTGAAATTGTTTGTAACGGGTCGGTGTAGATCTAGGGAATTAAAGATATGGAAGTAACGCAAGGGGAACAAGGGGCTTTTTTTACTGCTGTCGATGCGGCCTGCAAAAAGGCAGTTTGGTGTGCCATCGCAACTGTCCGCAGAGATGAGCCTCGTGTGCGCATCGTTCATCCCACATGGGAAGGTGAAACTCTCTGGTTTGCGACTGGGTTGAAGTCACCTAAAGCAGACCAGATAAGGACAAACCCGATAGTGGATATCCAGTATCAGGTCGCACCTCCGGATTTTGTGCATGTCATGGTGCGCGGTAGAGCGGAGCTTATTTCCGACCTGGCAACCAAACGACACGCTTGGGATGCGATTGACTATGATCTGACTATGTTCGGTACGAGTGGGCCTGATGACCCTAATTTCTGTCCGGTTAGAGTGACACCAACCCGAGTGGAGCTTTCAGAAATGTTTGGATCAAGGAATAAACAGATCTGGCGTTGCTGACAGATCGAGCTGCACTCCGTTCAAGTCACGCTTTCCCTTCAGGTTATGTGTAAGGCTGAGGAACTGCGGATGGTTTGTTAAATCATTCTGATCCCTATTAGCACGAGTGACACAGATAATTGAAGTTGATTACAACGATTGAAAATCCTTGGCTGTATGAGTTAAAGCAGCTTAACGGACTTTATGGGCAATTTAACGGGTAGATGTTCAGCGAGGTGAAGCGATGAGGATTAAACCAGTACTATGGCTGTTTGCGATATTTTTGACAGTTCAGGCCAGTGCTGATCGGGCACTCGATGATGAGGCCGTAAAGTGGTTGCAGGCCTATTTGCAGGTTGATACGACAAATCCGCCCGGCAATGAATCCAGGGCGGTTGAGTTCTATGCCAGTATCCTTGAGCAGGAAGGCATTGCTTATCAGTCTGCGGAAAGCGCACCGGGAAGAGGTAATCTATGGGCCCGGTTGAAAGGGGGCGATGGTCCAGCGCTGATATTGTTGCAGCATACGGATGTTGTGCCTGCCAACCCAGAATTCTGGACAACAGATCCCTTGTCGGGGCAGATTCATGATGGCTTTATCTGGGGAAGGGGTGCCCTGGATATGAAAGGGACCGGCATCGGTCAGCTAGCGACTTTTCTAGACTTACATAGATCAGGCCGTGCCTTAAACAGGGATGTGGTCTTTCTCGCTACTGCAGACGAAGAGGCTGGCGGTGCTTTCGGTGTTGGATGGTTGGTTGAACATCATCCTGAAATTTTTGCCAATGCCGGTTTGCTGATCAATGAAGGTGGGAGCGGGTTCAAATCAAACAAGGATATTATCTTTAGGGTTGAGGTAACCCAAAAGGTGCCTGTCTGGTTGAGGTTGACGGCGGTGGACACGCCGGGGCATGGATCATCTCCACGACCGACCAGTTCAGTGACGCGGATGATCCAGGCCTTGAATTCAATCCGGGAGAAACCGTTTCCAGCTCGCATCATACCTGAGGTTGAGCGCGTTTTTCATGAGGCATCGAAATCGATGCAGGGTGATATGGCTAGAGCTTATGCCAATATCAAACAGGCCATAAAGGAGCCTGGGTTCCTTGGAGAACTTCAGGTTTATTCGGCGCCTAACCATGCTCTTACCAGAGATACTTGTTCCATTACCCGT
>CAZGCW010000001.1:47490-53542 GCA_964524295.1 uncultured Pseudomonadales bacterium | reverse complement strand
GGTTCCGCTGATCGCCTGGGCCGAAGTTGATTGCCGAATGTTACCCGATAGACCTGCACAAGAATTTGTTGAAGATTTTAAGCAACTAGTAGCCGGGACGGGTGTCGAAGTAGAGGTTATTATGGCTTTTACGCCCGCTATCTCGCCTCTAGATACGGTGCTGTATAAGGCCATTGAGAGTGAAACAGCGCGACTCTATCCTAATTCACGTGTGGTACCCGCAGTGAGTACGGGCTTCACGGATAGTCATTTCACCCGCGACCTGGGCATAGCTAGCTATGGTTTCAGCCCCATTATCGTTGCAGCCGATGAGTATTCAAGAATTCACGGCAATGACGAAAGGGTTAATGAGCGAGCCTTTCGGCAAGCCGTGCTTGACCTGAGCCAGATAATATCGCGAGTTGTATATGAGTAATTTGAATCTGGCTTGAGCTCATCTCTGCCCGCAATGGCTATTTCGATCAAGTAGGTAGCGACGCAAAGACGGCTCCATAGCTGCCTGCAGGCAGACGCTTATTGACGCGATAAGGTCTCAATTTGCGTCATGGCTGACAATACCATTGATAGCATGATAGGCCGATAAAATAGCCCCTTCCTGCCATCCCTGGAGAATCGACAGATGTTCTCCGGCGAAATAAATGTGGTCATCAGCGGTGAGCAGCAAGCCAGGGTCTGAGGTGCCCCAGGCACCTTTCTGGAAGGGGATGTTCGGCCAGGATACACTGATCCCCTGGCTTACTTCATCGGCGTAGGCGTCATGGATTTGAGTGGCTTCGAGACGGGCAGCTTCAAGCCTGGCTGTCGGGTGCATGTCGGCAAAGCGCTGTCCAGCACTGTTTGAGTAGGTATAGGCGCCCACGATAACACCCTGTTGGGAGCCAAAGCCATGATTGGGATACCAGATTTGGGTGATATCCTGATCGGTCCAACTGATACCACCGTAAATATGATGGTCTTCTTCCCAAAACCGTCTGGATTGGAAGGCCATCTTCGTTGCCTTGCTATAACTAAAATTATCGATCGCCGCTTGGTGATCTGGCGAAAAATCAGAGTCGATATTTGATAGAACTGTGGCAGGAATAGTACAAATGCAGGTATCACTTTCAATGGAGGCGGCGTTTCCTGCTTCATCCTGATATTCGATACGGATGCCATTAGTCGTTTTTCGGATGGCTGTGACGTTGCAAGAATAGCGTATCAGGTCGTGCACCTGTTGTTCGAAGGCAATGGCGATACGATCCATGCCACCGACTGGCTGAAGCATGGAGGCCTGCTGGTTAAATTCCTCTGAAAAGGCGGTTTGATACCGCCAGAAATTACTATTTAATATCTCAGACAACGACAGGGCTGGGACCGTAGTTTGTTGATTCGGTTCCTGGTCTGCGGCTTCGACAAAGCCATTTCGGCTCGAGCCGGTATAGCTGCCATCGCTATTTAGTGCCCCGAATTCGGCCAGCATGGTGGTCAGGCTTGCTCGATCGGTGGCGTTTAATTCAGCATCAAGAGCGCCGCTGTCAGCGGCATCGGTCAGTAAAGCAGCAATGTAGCCTCGCAGATCGGCTTTCACCTGGCGTGCTGTTTGGGGTGCTCCCTCAAAGGCATCAGTCTGATGAAATAAAGCGGCTCGATTATCATTGATGAAGGGCTCCAAGGCTACGTTGAAACTGCGGCAGTAACGTAACAGGTTGGCATGATGATGCGGAATCCGGGCGGGACCTGGATTAAAGTAAAGGTCATCGTCTGCATCAAAATTACAGATCTGGGTGGAGGCAGTTTCCTCGACAATGTCGCCGGCTCTGATAGTTCGGCACCGCCCGCCCGCCCGGGCTGTCGCTTCCAGGATGGTGCAGGTGTATCCCAGTTGATTCATTTCATAAGCACTGGTCATCCCGGCAATACCGGCGCCGAGGATGACGACGCTCTTGCCCACCCCAACCTCCTCCGGCCAGTCTTCTGGGGAAACGAATACGGTGTCAGTTGGTGTCGTCGTGCCCGGGGTCACAGTGACACTGCTGTCAGAACTGCTATCGGCTGCTGATGAAGAACCGCAGGCGGTGGTTGCTGTCGTCAGGCCAAGGGCCAGTGCTGCCCGGTAGACTGCGGTGCCACCAGCCAGGTTGCCAATTGATTCGAGAAAGTCCCGCCGACTAAAGTTTGGTTCAGCCATGTTTTGCCCCCTTTTGTTAGGTTACAAAATGTTAGGTTACAAAAATCTGGTTTCGCTCCTCTACGATTAATCATAACCTGACAGAGCCGGTTTATCTTAAAAAGAAGCGCTGGCAGGTGTGTAGATAGCCGGGTGTAGATAGCGATACCCGTGTCTTTGGACGCCAGTGAAAAAATAGGGATTTATTTGATTCAGGGTAGAGGCCACCGGGTTTGACGTTGTCCGTTGCTGCGGTCCGCGATCATCCATTGTTATGCTCAGGAAATAGGGTGTATCTGAATTCACAGTTCTGGCTGGTTAAGCAAGCCGTTTTGGTAAGATTCATTTTCGGCAACCGCTTTTGCTGCAATTGGATCCATAGCTGAATGGTTTAAGAAAAAGCCAGCTGGCCTTCTGGACTGGGCGTATCGTCCGTAGCAGACTCAACAAAGTAACGTCAGCCCGACGCTATGGAAAGGCGAACCTGGTATTGGAAGCCGGCCTTTGTCGAAACACGTTTAAGTAAAACAGATTGGAAAGGGTATTTTATGAACAAAGCACTCGAGGGTATCAGGGTAATCGATGTTGGCCAATTAGTTCAGGGACCTCAGGCAGGTGCGACGCTTGCCGACATGGGCGCGCAGGTCATCAAAATTGAGTTGCCCATGGTGGGTGATTTGTCTCGGTGGATACCTTGTTCAGCAGAGGATAATCGAAACGCCTATTATGTTGCTTGTAATCGTGGCAAACAATGTATGACCCTTGACCTGCGAACATCGGAAGGCGCCGGGATCTTTAAGGGAATGGTTTCGAGCACCGATATCATAATCAGTAATTTTAAGCCCGGCACCATGGAAGAATGGGGATTGGGGTTCGAGGATTTACGGGAACTCAATGTCGGTATTATCTGGGCGGCTGGGAGTACTTTCGGACCTGATGGCCCGGACGCTGACCAGGAAGGCGCCGACCTTGCTGGTCAGTGTGCGGGTGGCCTGATCAGTACCATCGGTTATGACGGATCTCCCTATTCACCGGTGGGCGTGACGATAGCTGACCATATTGGTTCGCAGAATCTTTTGAGCGGCATTCTTGCGGCTCTGTATTATCGAGAGAGAAGTGGCCAGGGCCAGAAAATAGAAGGCTCTTTGTTAGGCGGCCAGATCTGGGCCCAGGCATCAGAATATACTCATTACCTGATGACCAATGAGGTGCCTGGCAGAGGACATTTCAGCCATCCTCTGTTGCGTGGGGTCTATGGTATTTTTGAGACCCGTGATGGCTGGATTGGTGTGATTGGCGTACCCCCGGATAGCCGTGATGCGTTTTTCATTGCTATGGGTCAGCCCGAGTTAGCACTGGATGATCGGTTTCTGGGTTTGCTGGCAAGTCGTGAAGATCTGACCGAACTATTTGAACGTCTTAATCCCGTTTTCAAAGGGAAGACAACTGAGCAATGGTGCTCGGTACTTCGTGAAATGGGTGTGCGTTATGCGCCGGTTAGAGACTATGCAGGTACAGCAGCCGATCAGGGAGCGTGGATAAATGGTTACTTTCAGGAGGCCATTGATGAGCAGGGTGAAACGATACCCATCGTCGGTACTCCTATCAAAATGAGCGTGACACCACTGACCCCCTCTGCACAAGTACCGGAACTGGGCCAGCATACTGACGCGCTGCTCAGGACGCAGGGATATACTGATGAGCAGATAGCCGACTTGCGTTCTCGAAATGTGGTCTAGTCCCGGTTAGATTAGACTCAAACGGGGCCCAGACGTTCTTCGCTTGTGTGTATAGAATAATGCGCTATCAGAGAACCATTTATGGCGATGGTATCACCCCGGGTAAATTATGAATTAAATTTAGCCTTGGGATCTATAAAGTAGGATGTCGTGTTAGCAATAAAGGTGTCTTAAGGCTACTTTCTCGGAGAATAATTTTCAGAGAAGAGCTTCATTAATATTATAAGGAGTCATCGGATGTATGCAATTCGAGCCACTTACCTAGCTAGAAGTGACCTGTATTTTGATCAGGAATACTACGTTAATGACCATATGCCCTTGGCACAGGAGTTGCTCTCTGGCCGGGTCGAGTATGTGCAGATGTATGCTGAATTCGATGCACGTGTGATGATGCATGAGAATGAATCACGTTCTCCGGGTGTATTTGTGCTGATAGTTGAATCAGAGGCTGAAGTTGAGGCGTTCAACTCATTTCGTCGCAGTGAGTTCGTGAAGCCCTTGCGTGAAGATATTAAAAATTATACTAACTGTGTGCCCGAGTGGACTGTTGCTGAAATTGTCGGTTACTGATGGCATCGCTGGTAACAGGTTCCTCGCCGTTTCGGAACTGTCATCCGGTCGGGATGGGGCTTGGTGATACAGCCTCGGTGCTAACCAGGATTAGGCTGGTTTCTTGTGCTGGTATCGCTGCGGCGTTGCTATCTCAGTTTTCCCATAGTATCGCGTCGGCAGCGATCCAAATTGATAGTGTCTGACTGCTGATCAGTCGATAGCAGTGTTGTTGTATGCAGACTATTTTTCAGATGGTTTGATTTTAGCGACCTCGTCCTCCATTACCGTGTCCTTGACGTCATGAGAACCGGCAAACACAGCGAGAATTCGGGCCACGCCCTTACCGGTATTGGTGCCATTGTGAGCGGAACGGAATGCCTCAACAAAAGCGTCATTCTGGCGGTAGACGCGCTGACCATCCGGGCCATAGTCAACGGTGATTTCACCTTCAAGAATCCAGGCAAACAGCGGAGCATCATGCTCGTGCCAGCCTGTACTGTGCCCGGGTAACATCGTCACCACGGCAGCACTGATGGCGGGGTCACCGCTTGGGTATTCGAAGCCCTGGCCAATGATCGTCTTTGAGGTGGCAATGAGTGGCTGAACGGGAGGGTAGCTGTCTTGGGCCTGAACCCCGATGTTAAAAACGCAGGAGAGTAGACAGCAGGTAGCAATCCATTTTGTTTTTGATTTCAGCATGAGATTTCTCTAAATGATCAATGATTAGATCCTATAAAATGATCATAGAAGATACCATCATCGACGGTTGGACTCACCAGGCAGCTTAGGGTGCGTGTTTTATTTATCCAGTTGGGGATTGATACCGTCGTCTCTAACCTGACACTTCTGATATGTTTTTTTTGACGGTTCTTTTACTCATCAGGCAAAGGGTATATTGCTGCCTTAAAAAATTCTTGAAAACTGGCTCCTTTGACTTTCAGGCGCTATTATACGGCGGCACTCAGGTGAACAACGTCATGAACCGACTCTGATGCGGGATACAGGGACCCTATTGTCGGGGCGAATATCGATTGTGTGGTCGATGATTGCCGGCCTATCACGGTGATGGGTCAGAACCTGACGGAAGAAAAATGTGGCTTGGGGCACAACCTCCTTTTGGATATGACAGGGTGTGTCTGACTATGCCCGAACTGAAATGGTTCAAGTAGTGGTTCGATTCTACCTGCACGGAGCGCTTGACCTCCGTACATTTAGAATCAAGAATTGGTCAACTTTCAGACGGTATTTTACAGCGACACTAAAACAGTACTTCCAAGGAAGACGAAATGCAGAACAACATAACTAAGCTGAAAGCGTTACAAAAAGCTGCGTTGCTCGGAGGGGGTGAACAGCGCATCAACACGCAGCATTCAAAGGGTAAGTTGACCGCACGTGAGCGGATTGATCTGCTTTTGGATGAGGGTAGTTTTGAGGAGTGGGACAGGTACGTTGAGCATCGCTCACATGATTTTGGCATGGACGAACAGACCATTCCGGGGGATGGTGTGGTCACGGGTTATGGTACGATCAATGGTCGACTGACCTTTGTGTTCAGTCAGGATTTCACCGTTTTTGGCGGCGCCTTATCGGAAGCTAATGCTGAGAAGATCTGTAA
>CAZGCW010000001.1:34058-47480 GCA_964524295.1 uncultured Pseudomonadales bacterium | reverse complement strand
CCATGCGCGCAAGATCGTCAAGGTGATGGAGCAGGCCATGAAGGTCGGGGCACCCATCATCGGATTAAATGACTCGGGTGGCGCTCGTATACAGGAAGGTGTCGGTTCCCTTGGCGGTTATGCGGATATTTTTCAGCGCAATGTGCTTGCCTCAGGAGTCGTACCACAGTTGTCTGTGGTGATGGGACCCTGTGCTGGCGGTGCAGTTTATTCGCCGGCGATTACCGATTTTATTTTTATGGTGGAAGACTCGGCCTACATGTTTGTTACCGGTCCTGACGTTGTTAAAACCGTAACGCATGAAATTGTGACGCCTGAGGAGTTGGGGGGAGCAAGCGTCCATACACGGAAATCCGGCGTTGCTGACCTGGCCTTTGAAAATGATATTGAGGCGCTTGCCTATACGCGAAGGTTCTTCGATTTTTTACCCGCTAATAACGGTGAGAAACCACCTGTTTGGGCCACCGAAGACCCTGAGAATCGTGTTGAACCTTCGCTGGAGACGTTGGTCCCCAGTGATTCATCGAAACCGTATGACATAAAAGAGGTCGTTACGAAGGTAGCAGATGAAGGAGATTTCTTTGAGATCCAGCCAGATTATGCCCAGAACATCGTAATCGGTTTCATCCGCCTGCAAGGCAGCACGGTTGGCGTAGTGGCTAATCAACCCATGGTTTTAGCTGGTTGCCTGGATATTGATTCATCCAAGAAAGGGGCCCGTTTTGTGCGCTTCTGCGATGCATTTAACATCCCAGTGTTGACTTTGGTAGATGTGCCTGGATTTATGCCCGGTATCGCGCAGGAATATGGCGGCATCATCAAAAATGGTGCGAAACTATTATACGCCTATGCAGAGTGTACCGTTCCTAAAGTTACCCTGATTACGCGTAAGGCCTATGGCGGTGCCTATGATGTGATGGCGTCAAAACACTTAAGGGGTGATGTGAACCTGGCCTGGCCCAGTGCGGAGATTGCCGTCATGGGTGCGAAGGGAGCAGTAGAAATCATTTTTCGTAAAGAATTAGGGGATGAGCAGGGGATTCAAAAACGCACTGACGAATATCAGGAACTGTTCGCAAATCCGTTCGTTGCCGCCAGTCGTGGATACATTGATGACATTATCATGCCCCAGGAAACTCGTGAGCGGTTGTGCCGCTCGTTTGCCATGCTGCGAGACAAGCATTTGGAAAACCCCTGGCGTAAGCACGGTAACATTCCACTTTAAGCCTCGGTTAAATAAGGTCATCATCACACATGTTTAAAAAAATACTGATTGCCAATCGTGGCGAAATCGCCTGCAGAGTGATTAAGACCGCGCGTAAAATGGGGATATCAACCGTTGCCGTTTATTCTGACGCGGATGCAGTGGCATTGCATGTACGTATGGCTGATGAAGCAGTACATATCGGTGGTTCAGCTTCTTCAGATAGTTATCTGCGTATGGATCGAATCCTGCAAGCCTGCAAGGAAACAGGTGCTCAAGCCGTTCATCCGGGATACGGTTTCCTGTCGGAAAATGCCGAGTTCTGTGATTCCCTTGCAGCGGAAGGTATCACTTTTATCGGCCCGGGTGTGAAAGCCATTACCAGTATGGGAGATAAGATCACTTCTAAGTTATTGGCTCAGGAGGCTGGCGTCAATACCATCCCCGGTTATACCGATGTCATTAACGATGCAGGGCATGCAGTCGAGATTGCAAACGAAATTGGCTATCCCGTTATGCTTAAGGCGACGGCTGGCGGTGGTGGTAAAGGCATGCGGGTCGTTTTCAATGATGAAGAATGTCGAGATGGGTTTGAACGCGCAGCCAATGAAGCCCGGGCTAGCTTTGCTGATGATCGGATTTTTGCTGAAAAATTTATTGAAGATCCCAGGCATATTGAAATCCAGATCCTGGCAGATCAGCAGGGTAATGGGGTCTATCTTGGTGAGCGTGAGTGCTCCATTCAAAGACGTCATCAGAAGGTAATAGAAGAAGCCCCTTCGCCGTTCCTGGATGAAACCACTCGAAAAGCCATGGGCGAACAGGCCTTAGCTTTGGCGGCGGCAGTCGATTATTGCTCTGCCGGAACGGTTGAATTTATAGTTGATGCGAACAAAAATTTTTACTTCCTGGAGATGAATACTCGGTTGCAAGTAGAACACCCTATTACAGAGCTGATTACTGGCCAGGATTTGGTTGAACACATGATTCGCGTGGCTAATAACGAAACGCTGTCACTGGCCCAGAAAGACGTGACGCTTTCGGGCTGGGCGTTGGAAACCCGGGTCTATGCGGAGGATCCTTTCCGTAATTTCCTTCCCTCTATTGGCCGATTGGTCAAATATGCTGCACCGGTGGAAACCGCCACGGTTAGAGTTGATACCGGTATCGAAGAAGGCAGTGAGGTATCGATGTTCTATGACCCGATGATTGCCAAGTTGGTCACCTATGGAGAAGATAGAGAGCAGGCGATAGAGGCGATGGCAGATGCGCTGGATGCTTATTACATACGCGGGGTCAACCACAACATCAGTTTTTTAAATGCCTTGATCATGCACCCCCGGTTTCGCGAAGGGCGGTTGACAACAAACTTTATCGCTGAGGAGTATCCGGACGGCTTTCATGCCGCTGATGTTCCTCAGAGTGATCCGTTGATTCCAGTGGTCATGGCAGCGATGGTGAACATGCGCATGCAGGTTCGTGCATTTGAAATCAACTCAGTCGATGACCCGGTTATAGCGACTTCGAGCTGGGTGGTGATTGCTAATAAAGAGCATTATCCGGTCACCGTGCAGCGATCGGGTAACGGTGTTGAAGTAACCTGTCTTGATCAGGCCTACCTCATTGAAACCCAGTGGCAGATAGGTCAGGCGCTTATCCATGCGCAGGTGAACGGGAAACCAGTCACCCTGCAATTGGAACCCTTTAAAGCGGGTTTCCGTAGCTACTATCGAGGCGCCGAAACCAGTTTATTAGTGCTTTCTCCGCGTGCCGCAGCATTATCGCCGTACATGATAGAGAAGCAGCCCCTGGACTTGTCGAATTTCCTGATTTCGCCCATGCCAGGATTGCTGGTGAGATTAGCGGTCTCTGAAGGAGATGAGATTAAAGCAGGTGAAGAGCTGGCTGTGATTGAAGCAATGAAGATGGAAAATAGTTTAAGGGCTGAAAAAGACGGCATTGTTGCTAAAGTCTTGGCGAGTCAGGGTGACTCGTTAGTGGTGGACCAGCCGATCTTAGAGTTCGAAGACAAAAGCTAATCTGATGAGTATCGCAGCACAGCGGTTTCTGGCGGGTCGAAAGACTCTGCGATATAACCGGGAAGTGCGCCTCCGGATAGGAAGTCAAGCTGCTTTGACTTCCTCGAGTTCAATTAGGGTGCCGTAGAAATCTTTGGGGTGCAGGAATACGACGGGCAGGCCATGTGCGCCAGTTTTGGGCTGGCCACTACCGAGCACTCTGGCGCCGTCTTCCACTAAATGGGCTATAGCCGCATGGATATCGGTAACTTCGTAACAGACATGGTGCATACCTCCGCTGGGATTATTATCCAGGAAGTTCTGAATCGGTGATGCTTCGCCTAAAGGGTGCAGGAGTTCGATTTTGGTGTTGGGGAGTTCGACGAATACCGTCGTCACGCCATGATCGGGCAAGGGTATTTGTTCGGTAACCGTTGCGCCTAATGAAGTTCTGTACATCTGTGCCGCAGCGGACAAGTCAGGTACGACAATGGCGACGTGGTTTAAGCGACCGATCATAAGTAACTCCTATTTGACTGATTATCTGTTTTTCCCAGGGATGAGTTTGAGAATTTGGCTGGCAGCGTTAGGTATATTACTCCCAGGTCCGAAGATCGCATTTACGCCAGCATCATAAAGAGCCTGATGATCTTGTTGCGGAATGACACCGCCGGCGACCACAACGATGTCTTCCATTCCCGCTGCTTTGAGATGCTCAATCATCTCCGGAACAAGTGATCGATGGCCGCCTGCCAGGGTCGATACCCCGATGACGTGGGCTCCGATGGCCTTGGCTTGCTTGGCAGCTTCTTCGGGTGTTTGAAACAAGGATCCAAGGGAGACCTCAAAACCAAAATCTCCAAATGCATTGGATATTACTTTTGCTCCACGGTCATGGCCATCCTGGCCCATTTTCACGACCAGGATATTGGGAGCGTGACCTTCTATATCAGTGAATACCTTGACTTCATTGCTTACTTTTTCGAAGGTTGGATCCTCCGCATAGCTTTCAGCATAAACCCCCGGGGTCATTTTAGAGATGGCTTCGTGGCGGCTATACACCTTTTCCAGGGCATACGATAGTTCGCCTACAGTAACGCGATTTCGGCTTGCCTCAATCGCCAATGCCAGCAGGTTACCGGAGTTTTCTTTTGCTGCTGTGGTCAATGCGGCCATCGATGCCTTAACCCGGTTTTCATCTCGGCTGGCGCGAACTTCGTTGAGGCGGCGTAATTGAGCTTCGCGAACTTTAGCGTTATCAACCGACAATACATCCAGTTCGCTATCTTCGGTTTCGAGCTGATATTTGTTGACGCCGACGATGACATCTTCGCCGCGTTCGATACGGGCTTGGCGTTGAGCAGCGGCTTCTTCGATGCGTTGTTTGGGCATGCCGGATATGACAGCCTTGGTCATGCCGCCCATTTCCTCAACCTCTTTGATTAGTTTACGAGCGTGCTGGACTATGGAGTCGGTCAGGCTTTCGACGTAATAGCTACCGCCCAATGGATCGATCGAGCGGGTAATCTGGGTTTCTTCCGCCAGAATGATCTGCGTATTACGGGCTATCCTTGCGGCAAAGGGTGTTGGCAGGGCAATCGCTTCATCCAGGGCATTGGTATGTAAACTCTGGGTACCCCCCAACGTTGCTGCCATGGCTTCTATGGTTGTGCGCACGACATTGTTGTAAGGGTCCTGTTCTTGCAGCGAGACCCCAGAGGTCTGGCAGTGCGTTCTCAGCATTAATGAGGCGGGGTTTTGTGGATTAAATTGGCTCATGAGTTCGTGCCAAAGGATCCGTGCCGCCCTCAACTTGGCAATCTCCATAAAGAAGTTCATGCCGATGCAGAAAAAGAAAGACAGGCGCGGCGCAAATTTATCAATGTCTTGTCCGGTCGCTAGTGCAGCGCGGACGTATTCAATGCCGTCAGCCAAGGTGAACGCCACTTCTTGAACCGCATTCGCACCGGCTTCCTGCATGTGATAGCCGGAGATGGAAATGGAATTGAATCTGGGCATGTGTTCGGCGGTGTAGCCAATAATATCGGCGACGATTCGCATGCTGCTATCCGGTGGATAAATGAAGGTATTCCGGACCATGAACTCTTTGAGTATATCGTTCTGAATCGTACCCGAAAGGTCTTTTTGAGCCACATCCTGTTCTTCTGCCGCGACGACATAGCCTGCTAAAACGGGTAAGACGGCACCATTCATGGTCATCGAGACGGACATTTTGTCCAGTGGAATACCGTCAAAGAGAATTTTCATATCCTCAACTGAATCAATCGCAACGCCTGCCATGCCAACATCGCCTGTGACGCGTGGGTGATCTGAATCGAACCCCCGGTGGGTTGCCAAATCAAATGCGACGGATAATCCTTTTTGCCCTGCTGCCAGATTCTGCCGATAAAAGGCATTTGATTCCTCGGCTGTGGAAAAACCGGCATACTGACGAATGGTCCAGGGCCGGTTGGTGTACATGGTTGAACGTGGGCCCCGTACAAATGGCGCATCACCTGGAAATGATGAAACGTGCGAGATGTCCTCAAGGTCGGCTTCCGTATAGAGAGGTTTGATCTCTATGCCTTCTGGACTAGTCCAGCTCAGGTCCTCTAATGGCTTACCGCGTAACTCTTTTTCTGCCCGTTGTTGCCATCGTGTGTATGCGTCATCCGCCATGATTCAATCTCTTTCAGAACAATTTCCTATTGTAACTTTTGCTAGGTCTCATGACCATGTTGTTGCTGGCCCGGCCTTCTCGCCCAGGGCGAAGTATTATAGACAGAGGGTTGCCCTTTGATCGTTCTCAGGTGAGTCGATTCAGATTGCCCCATTTTCTTGCAAAGGGAATTAACACCTTGCAGCGGAGATGAGGTATTCTATCGCTTCTTTATATTATGTTGTGTTTTGGAGTAAGTTGGCGTGACAATCCACTCGCTGGATCCCGTATTTCACCCTCGTAGCGTCGCCGTCGTGGGTGTTTCCTCAAACCCAAACCCGACCGGGATGGGCAGTTTTTATACCTCCCTTCTGGAGTCGGGATTTGCTGAAACAGGTGCGCTGTACCCAGTTAACCCAAAGGTTGATGAGATCAATGGAGTACCTTGCTTTCCGACTTTGATGGATACCCCGGGTCCCGTCGATCACGTCATATCGCAGGTTCCTGCCAGATTTGTTCCAGAATTAGTTGATCAATGTATCGCTAAAAAAGTCCGATCTATCCATTTCTTCACGGCTGGTTTTTCCGAAACCGGTGATCAGGATATGGCCATCGTTGAACAGCAGATGATTGAAAAGCTGCGCACTGCAGGGATCAGGGCGATTGGCCCTAATTGTATGGGACTGTATGTGCCGGGGAGTAAATTGGCTTTCATGGGTGGGTTTCCAATGGAGTCCGGCAATGTCTTTTTATTGTCTCAGTCAGGCGCCAATGCCGGCGAGGTGGTCCGTGATCTGACCAACCGCGGGGTTCGTTTTTCAAAAGTCGTATCCTACGGTAATGGGGCTGATTTGCGTGCTCACGATTTCCTGGATTACGCGGCGCAGGATGAAGAATCTAAAGTCGTTGCAGCTTATATCGAGGGCGTACAGGATGGCAGGAAGTTTTTTGAAGCGCTGCAGCGGTGTGCTCGAGTCAAGCCGGTTATTGTGCTCAAAGGCGGTCGCACCCAGTCTGGATCACAGGCAGCACATTCTCACACGGGTTCTTTAGCAGGGTCTATAGAAGTATTTGATGCGGTTTGTCGCCAGACCGGGGCTTTGCGGGCTGAGACCATGGATGAACTCCAGGACCTGATTGTGGCGGTCTCGACAAATCTCAGACAAGTTAATGGTCGAGGCGTTGCTTTGTTCGCCGGCGGTGGGGGTGGTTTTGCGGTACTCTCGGCAGATGCGATTGATCGTGAGGGATTGACCGTGCCACCGATGCCGAAAAGCGCGGTTGATGAGATGCGTGAATATATCCCGGTCGCTGGGAGCAGCGTAAATAACCCCATAGATGCCTTTCCTCCATCAGAATACCTGGATGATATGCTGCGATTGATTGCCACCGCGGAAGGTATGGATATGGTGTTCATGTCACCGATGATTGATCGATCTCGCTGGCAACCGCCGAAGGGTAAGGATGCAGGATTGTCTTCGGCCTCGGACGATACAGCTGAAAAAGCGGTCACCGAGATTGCACGGCAGATGAAACGCTTGCAGGATGATACGGGGACACCCGTGATTGGTGTTATTCGTGGGGGTGGTATGGCACGCATGATGGGTCTCGATAGCGATGATTTCCTGATAGCGACTTATCGCGAAGGTATTGGTAGCTTTTCGAGTGTTTCAAGGGCCGCCCGGACGGTCACTCAGTTATTGCAATGGCGTGAATATCGACAGGGCTTGCCAGATTTATCCTAGGCGGGTTTCGACAGGGTTGAATTATGAATTTTGAATCAGTGCTTGAACTTGCCCGTTCTGAGGGACGTGACCTTCTTAATGAAGTCGAAGCCAAACAACTTCTGGCCCAGGCTGGAGTTTCTGTGGTTGAAACCGTATTGGCGACTTCTGCAGCAGAGGCGAAACAAGTAGCCGAGGCAATCGGTTACCCGGTTGTTCTCAAGGTTGTTTCAGCAGACATATCTCATAAAAGTGATGTCGGCGGTGTTAAGGTTGACCTGGCCAATGCTGAGGAAGTTGATAGGGCCTACCAGGTGATAATGGCGAATTCTAAACAGGCGGTGCCAGAAGCCGTTATTAATGGTGTTGCGGTTCAGGGTATGGCACCAGACGGTACTGAGGTCATTATTGGTATGGTCAGAGATCCTCAATTTGGGCCAGTGATGATGTTTGGACTGGGTGGAATTTTCGTTGAACTGTTAAAAGATGTTTCGTTTCGAGTCGTACCTTTGACTGAGAGGGATGCTCGACAAATGGTTGATGAAATCAAAGGCCAGGCCATACTCGATGGTGTGCGTGGTCAGGCATCGGCGGATAAAAATGCCCTCTGTCAGTTGATTCTGAATGTGAGTCAATTTATTGAGCAGCATCCTGAAATACAGGAACTGGATATGAATCCCGTGTTTGCTTATGCCGAGGGTGCGGTAGCCGTTGATGCACGTATTGTCGTGACGGCAGATTGAAGTCGTCCGGCCCTATTCGTCTTTTCTTAGTTTCACGCCCTCTGGTCCCGCGAGAACACCTGTATGCAGATGATCATTTAAGGGTTCTGCTGGGGTTCATTGTGGTTTGCTACTTATAGTTGTGGTTCGATTCAAAATTATAAAAACAGGCTGAACTGAGCGAGTAAGTCGGATTCATGGCGATTTCCTGATGAGGATAAGTGTGGGCATCGTCACTGAGGTCAAATTCAGATCGGGACGGGTTTGCTGACAGGCCCATCGGGTAAAAGGGTGACGGTGTTGGAAAGTCGTTCGAAAACCTCACCGTCTATTTAATTGCAGATGGCTGCTTTGAAAAGGGACCCTAGATCCACAAAACGCCAGGGCTTGATGTGCAAGTAAGATGTGCATGGAATAAGTTAGTAGCCAACGCCCTGAGCATCGGTATACACGCTGTACAAGGATTGGCCAGCGGTGATAAACAGGCGGTTCCGTTTTACTCCGCCAAAGCACAGGTTGGAGACGGGTTCAGGTGTGTGGATCATGCCTATTTTCTTTGCCTCCGGGGACAGGATGATGACGCCATCACCGCCTTCTCCAGCCCAGCCTGCTGATGTCCAGATATTCCCGTCTATATCGACGCGAAAGCCATCCGGCATGGCATCTCCCAAGTCAAAGAATACCTGGCGGTTGGAAAGCGTTCGGCCAGAGTTCACATCGAATACTTCAATAACTCTGGGATGGCCAGCTTTATGAGTGACGCCGGTATCACTGATGTAGAGTTTGCTGTAGTCAGGTGAAAAACACAGCCCGTTCGGTTTTTCCAGGTCGGCGGTGACGACCTCTAGATTCTGGCTGACAGGATCAATGCGGTAAACGTGGGTGGGTAGTTCAAATGCTGCTTTATGACCCTCATAGTTCCAGATGATGCCGTAACCTGGATCAGTGAACCAGATGCCACCATCTGGATGCACGACGATATCATTGGGTGCATTCAGGCGGCACCCTTGAAAGGAATCTGCCAGCACAGTGATTGAGCCATCATATTCGGTTCGGGTAACCGATCTTGAGCCATGTTCGCAGGTCAGCAAGCGCCCCTGGGTATCTCTGGTATTGCCGTTGCTGTTGTTGGATGGGTTTCGGTAAACACTGACTTCCTGGGTTTCTTCGCTCCATTTCAGCATTCGATTGTTTGGGATATCGCTGAACAGTAGGAACCGACCGTCCCCGAACCAGACCGGACCCTCTGTCCAGCGGGCACCCGTCCAGAGTCTTTCCAGAGCGGCACTGCCAAGTTTATATTGATCGAAGCTTGAGTCCAGGGCTTCAATGGCAGGGTCAGGGTAGCGTACAATCTGACCGCTAAAATCTTGGTCCAATTTTTGATCCATTTTCATTCGTCCGCCGGGGGCATTACCATAAACACAGTACGCGCATTTCTATACTCTCCCGCGCAGCTGCGGTTGGGTCAGCATGGGGATCATTGAAGGCGCTGTGCAGGGTCCAGAAGGGTTTTTGCTGTTCCATGCAGTCGCTGTCAAACGCCCGGAAAGCAATCACCTCATCGTCTTCAAGTCCTGGAAAAGTATACCAATGGTTCTGATCCTTGTGCTCTGGAACCTGTGCATAAAAGGTTTCAAGGTTGATGGTCTGTCCGGCATATTCCTCAAGCAGGAAGGTGCCTAATTGTTCTCTCGGAACCGTGCTGGCATCGCAAACGGCCAGGGGCGTTTGCGGACGCGAGTGGCCCAGGTTTCTCCAGAGTTGCAGCATCATAACGCGGCCGGCTTTGTGGATGTGTTGTTGGGTTATACCCGCTTTTTCTAACAGTGGAATAATGAATTCACGATAAGGCCGGTCATCGGCTTCAATCATACTGCGATAGTCTTCAGTAAAGTCCGCATGGACTGAATGAATGGGCCCATAGTCCGGCTCGGCTTGTTCATTTTGTGGACTTCTGACGATCGGTGGGTAAGCGACTGCATATCGGCAGCCCGTAAATGCTCTGGCGACTTCAGCCATCTCGTCACAATGAACAGAATTGAGCTGCTCAACATCGTTCCAGTTGGTGACCTGGGACTGATGCGCTAGCAGGACAAACCCGCATTCGTCAAATTCAAGCTCCTGGAGGCTGGCCCTGCCATCGTAAATCGTGGTTTTGATGGGCTCATAGTCATCCCCTCTTACATAGTTAAGATGGGTATTGCAGTAAGCAACTCTCATAGGACCTCGTATGTTAATTCAATGCACCTGCCCTTAAGATAACACTTAACTTAACTAAAGGTCAGGGGGGCAGTTGTGCTACTTTGTCTACTCGTGAATCTGGAGGGCTCATGTCGGATTCAAGACACCTGGTCTGCCTGAGCTTTGACTTTGATACCGTTTCATTCTGGATGGCGCAGGGTTTGACTAGTCCAACGCCGATTTCGCGAGGTGAATTCGGCGTCATCGGGGTACAGCGCATTCTTAAGATACTAGACAACTATGGCATCACCGCGAGTTTTTTTGTGCCTGGCGTGACCTTGAACACCTATCCGGATTGTTGCCGGGCGATTGCAGAGGCTGGTCATGAAATGGGCCATCATGGCTTCACCCACGTGTCACCGGTTAAAATGAGTGCTGAAGATGAGCTGAATGCGTTGCGTATGGGAAAAGAGGCCATGCAGGCAGTCACAGGGAAGGTACCGATTGGTTATCGCTCTCCCGCCTGGGATCTCAGTGAACATAGTGTTGAACTATTGCTTCAGGAGGGCTTTGTCTACGATAGCAGTATGATGGGTCATGATTATCTCCCCTATTTTGCCAGGCGATCGGACCAGATTCTTGAGGATAGAATTATTTTTGGCCCTGAAACGGAGTTGATCGAATTGCCTGTTAGCTGGAGTCTTGATGACTTCCCTCACTTTGAGTATTACCGTGGTGGAGGTTTACAAACGGCCAGTAGCGTGATGGAAAATTGGCTCGGTGACTTTCAATTTATGTGCTCAGAAACTGATTGGGGTGTATTGACGTATACTTTTCATCCGTTCGTCATCGGTAGGGGACATCGATTAGTCATGTTTGATGAATTTGTCCGTGAATTGCTGGCATTGGGGGCTGAATTTGTTACTGCAGAGGAAGCGGTACTTGAATTTCAAAACCGGTTTTCCAGCCCATCCTAGGACCTGGTTCGTGGTCTTGAGAAAAAGTTAAGACTTGAAGAGGAACAATGAATCAGTTGCGTATATCTCGTCGTGATTTTATGAATGGCCTCGCGCTTAGCCTCGCGGGCGGTACCAGTTTGGCCCCGATGGAGCTGATGGCCAAAGGTCTAAATGGGGACGGTTCCTACCCACCGGCGCTGACCGGGTTGCGTGGCAACCATGTAGGCTCATTTGAGATTGCCCATGCGCTAGCCTGGTCGGGTGCAAGTTGGCCAAGGCCATCCCGGCAGACCGATGCTGTTTATGACCTGGTCATTGTTGGGGGTGGCTTGTCTGGCCTTGCCGCCGCCTCTATGTACCAGCAGCAGGTTGGAAGCGATGCGCGTATATTGATCCTGGATAATCATGATGATTTCGGTGGACATGCAAAGCGCAACGAATTCAATGTAGACGGTCAATTGCTGGTCAGTTATGGGGGCAGCCAATCTCTGGAGTCACCCGCCTCCTATTCCAGGCCAGCAGCTCAGATGCTGAAAACGGCAGGGGTGAATACCGAGCCTTTCTACGAGTATTTTGATCGAAGCTACTTTCGAGACCGGAAACTGAAAAGGGGTATTTACTTCAGTAAAGCGGGTTATGGTGCTGACAGCATCCATAAGAATATCCTTATGGGGTCAGATGACCCTGATCTGGCGGAAACCATACGGCGGTATCCCATTTCTAATGCAGCCCAGCGAAATTTACTGGATTTACTGACCAGTGAAACAGATTACCTGGCGGGATCTCCAGTTAAACAAAAGCGGGCGCTCTTAAAGTCAGTGAGTTATTCCGATTTTCTTCGCCGCTATGCAGGCGCGCATGAGGAAGTTATCGTGCTTTTGCGCGATGTGATCAAGGGTTACTGGGGATTCGGTTTTGATGCGCTTTCAGCTATGGAAGGTTACCGTCTTGATATGCCGGGGACCTGGTACTTTGATTTGGAAGGACGGCATGAGGGAATGTTTGAAAGAGATGAGCCTTATATATTTCATTTTCCGGATGGTAATGCCGGGGTCGCTCGATCCATTGTTCGCAAGTTGATTCCTCAAGCTCTGACAGGCACTTCAATGGAAGACCAGGTATTGGCACGGGTAAATTATGCGGCGCTCGATCTGTCCGGCAATACCACGAGAATTCGTCTTAACAGTACAGCTGTGGACGTTCGTCATGGCAAGGGTGATCAGTCCATTGATGTCACTTATGTGAAGGCCGGTAAGGCCTATCGCGTAAAAGCCAGGCATTCTATTTTGGCCTGTTATAACAAAATGGTGCCACAAATCTGCCCCGAAGTACCGAAAGCCCAGATAGAGGCCATAGGTAAGGCCACTAAAATACCCATGGTTTATATTAGTGTCGCCGTCCGTAACTGGAAAGCCTTTGAGAACCAGGGCTATCATCGTTTTTATGTGCCGAGCCCCAACCTGGTGCACGCTTTTGGTATGGATTTCCCAGTCAGTATGGGTGGTTATGAGTATACCCAGAAGGCGAATGAGCCAACTATCGTCCAGGCTGTCTATGCACCAACGGTGCCTGACAAGGGATTGTCTCAGCGCGAACAAAATGAACAGGGGAGGCGTTTTTTGTATGAGCTGACTTTCGATGATTTTGAACATGATATTGTCGCTGTCATGGACGGTTCGCTTTCAAGGGGTGGTTTTGACGCGCAACGGGATATAGCGGCGATTACAGTCAATCGTTGGCCTCATGGTTATGCCTATGAATATAATGAACTGTACGACCCACACCATTGGACTTCCGAAAATGGGCCGCATCAGTTGGGTGCTGCCCGGATTGGGAGAATTTCCATTGCTAATTCAGATGCATCAGCCTCGGCTTATGTTGATGGTGCTTTTGATGCTGCCTATCGAGCAGTCAACGAACAGATTGGTTTGTCTTGAAGAAAGTCAGTTAGC
>CAZGCW010000001.1:0-34048 GCA_964524295.1 uncultured Pseudomonadales bacterium | reverse complement strand
AATGAAGGCGACCCCGCCTGCAGGCGAGGTCTGATTGGTTTCAGGGTAGTCGATCCAATTGTGCTAAAAGCGCCTGGTCAGCAGCGTAGGTGGACAGTTTTTCGCCGTTATCTCGAGTGTAGTAAGGGCGTTCTCCAGCGATGGTTACGCGGTCCATTTCCCGGCGTTCCGGCCAGTAGTCGCTGGAAGCATAGTGCTGTGCGGCCCTGTTATCCCAGAATGCGACAGAGCCAGGTGCCCATTTAAATCTGCACTGGTATTCGGGTACGGTGGCCTGAGCCCACAAAAGTTCCAGTAATTTATCGGATTCCTCCTTCTTCATATCCGTTATCTGGCGGGTAAACGCGCGATTGACATAAATTGCCGGCTCACCTGTTTCCGGGTGGGTCCGCACAACAGGATGAACCGGTATGGGAATATGAGCATATTTTTGGTCGAATGTGTTCAACTCTTCAAGACTGGCACCTTCTTGCTCCAGGCGTTGTCTGGCTTTTTCTTTTGAACCGTTAGCAGAACCTGAATTGATTGCCATCAGACCATTAATTTTTGTTTTCAGCTCTGCGGACAGGCCTTGATAGGCTGCTACCATATCTGAGAAAAGGGTATCGCCCCCCAATGCAGGAACTGTTTTAGCCAGAAGGATACTACCCAGGCTTGGATCCATGCGCCACATGACATCGCTGTGCCACATATTTGCGCCACCGACGTATCGTTCATTGGAATAGATGGGGATGATTTCATCGTAGTCGGGGTGCTGAGGGTTAAAGGGATGGATTTCCAGCTCGCCAAAGCGCCTACCGAAAGCGATATGTTCGGTTTCCGAACAATGCTGATCCCTGAAAAAAATGACTTTACGTTCCAGCAGGAGGCTATAAACGTAGCGAATTTCCTGGTCAGTCGCGTTGCCCATGTTGATGCCGTGAACAACGGTGCCAATGGTGGCACCGAGGTGCTCCAGGGTCAGATGAGGAAGCTCCTTTACCGTTCTGACCCGCAGCGCTTGTTCGAGTAGTCGGGTCTCTGTGCTGGACAGAGAGCTCAGAGTCGATGCTGTCCTGCTGATGGCGGCAGCCTTGGGATTTCGGTCTATCGGGCTACGGTGGACAATACCGCGGACACGTGATGTCTTTTTCATTACCTCATCTCTTGTTCTAGGTAGACACAAGTGTAGTCAAGTGTATACACTTAATCAATGGAGGAAGTGACAACAACGCAAGTTGGTCGGCCGGTGGGCAAGGCAGCGGTTATGCGTGCGCTGAAGACCGCAGCACTAACCCTGCTGGTTGAGCGGGGCCTGCAATTTTCTATCCGCCAAGTGGCAGAACTCGCTGGCGTGAATCATGGCCTGGTGCATCGTCATTTCGGTTCCAAGGAGGCATTGCTGACGGCGGCCATTGCTGACCGCAATAGGACCTTGCGGCAGCAGATCATGGATAATTCATCCACTTTGGAGCTGAGTGGTAAAGGTGGCCCTGTAACGGCAACGATCCTTGCCAGGCTGATATTGGATAACGCGACATCACTGATTGATGATCACACTGCCAGTGCTGCCATTGTCGAGCGTGTTGCGATACAGGTTGCTGACACTGATCCGCTGATGCCAGAACATCGTGCTGCGCTTGCCAATGCAATGGTGCTGGGTTGGACTGTATTTGGTGATTACACTCTGCGCGCTGCTGGCGCCTCAACGGGAAAAGAAGCGGAAGCTGCGCTTCGTACTATCGTGGATAGTCTTCTTGATGGTGAGCCTATCAGTGGCTCCGGTGAACGGTTCGGTATTCTGGAAGGCTAGCTGCCCCACTGTCAACAGCTGGTATTTCAGGCCCAGTCCATCTGCTGGCCGAAATGTGTTTTAATCTTGTGTACCTGATGCAGAGAAAATCAAATGAAACCGATTAATTATGTTGAAGAACTGAACAGGCATTACGGCTCCATAGGGTTCCCACCTTACCAGTGGACGATTAATGACAGCGCACCGCTGGTCAAGCCGGCCAAACCGGTGTCAGCCAGTCGAGTCACCCTGTTGACTTCCGGCGGAATCTCTTTGTGTACCTTGCCAGGCTTTAATCCCGATGCAAGAAACGATCATCGTCTGGATGCGGTAGACCAGGAAGTTGATAGTCGTGATTTCCAGATCAATGACAGCTATTACAATCATGATGACGCTGACCAGGATCTCAATTGTGTGTTTCCCATTGACCGACTAAGGGAATTGGCTGAAGCCGGGTTCGTAGGCGCCTTGGCGCCTAGGTTCTGGAGTGGTTTTATGGGCCGTATTTATAATCGGACCAAATTGATAGAGGAATCGATACCGGCTTTCATCAAGAGTTTACGCGAAGATGAAGTTGATCTGCTGGTTGCGGCACCGGCCTGACCTTTAGATCACCAGACCGTGGGTCTGGTTTGTCGAGTGGTTGAACAGGCAGGTATTCCAACTGTTTGTGTCTCCACTGGCAGGGACCTGACGGCCCAAGTGATGCCGCCCAGGAGCCTGTTCGTTAATTTTCCTATGGGGAATAATTTTGGTGGACCTTTTAATGCCAGCCAGCAAACAGCGATACTGAGGCGTGCATTTTGTCTTTTTGAAGAGGTTGATGAAGGTGGTTTTCTGGAGGACTGGTCAGATGCCTGGCCGACTCAAGTTGAGTACTTCAAGGGCAGGACAGGCGCTTCTGGATGAAAAATTCGAGTAGCTCAAAGCTGGATACGGTTCGCCTGCAGAATATGAGTCGAGCCTTCATCGGGTCTGCCAGCTTATTTTCTGCCATGGACCTTGAATTGTTTACTTGTATTTCTGAGGGGGACAATACGGCTGGGAAATTCGCCGATCGTGCAGGTATCAGCGAGGTCAATGCGGACCGGCTGATGACCATGTGCGCGGCATCGGGTTTAATTCGCTGGAATACGGACCACTTTGATAACGAAGAAGATGTCCAGCGGTTTCTGGTCAAGGGTGAGAAAAGTTATGCGGGTGCTTGGTTATCCTTTACCCGGCCTGCTTGGGGAAGTTGGGGTAAACTCACTGAAAAGCTATCTAATTCTGAACCAGCAACGGTTATGGGTGACTATAAAACCATGACGGTTGAGGCTGCCCGTAGATATCATGAAGCCACTGCCAGTGTGGGTTTTGGTTCGGGACGTCGTTTTGCAAAGCAGGTTGATCTATCCTCCTTCACCAAGATCATGGATCTAGGGGGCGGTTCAGGCGCCTATTCTATTGTCGCGGCCCAACTTCATCCTGGCCTTAAAGCCGTTGTGTTCGACCTGCCGCCCGTTGTCGAAATCACCAGGGAATTCATAGCTAATCATCAGGTGGGAGATCAGGTTAGCACTCAGGGAGGAGATTTTACCCGGGATGAGTTTCCTGCCGATTGTGATCTCGCCATCATGGCCAGCAATCTGCCTCAGTACAATTCGAAGATTATCAGTCAGGTTATTGGCAAGGCATTTAATGCATTGCTGCCGGGTGGCCAGATGCATCTTATTGGCGAGATGCTTGATGATGATCGCTCGGGTCCGCTTGATGCAGCCATCTGGGGACTCTACGAGACGATGTCTAATAGTACTGGCATGACTCATACACGGTCCGACTGTGTTCGATATTTTCAGGAGGCGGGTTTTACTGGTATCGAGGTGCATGAGTTTGTACCGGGCATACTTGTGCGGGTATGCGGTAAAAAACAATAGGAAGTTAAAATGCCCTACCAGTCTGGATTTCGCCCCGGTTTGTTTGACCAGCAAACTATATTCATTCCTGGCGGCGGAGGAGGTTTGGGGCGATGCATTGCGCATGAGCTGTCAGCCCTCGGCGCTACTGTGATCATTGCTGGCCGTTCTATTGAAAAACTGGAAAAAGTACGCGAGGAAATCACAGAAGACGGGGGACAGGTCGCTGGGGTCTATACGGGTGAGCTTCGAGATGAGGAAACCGTGGTTAATCTGGTAACGCAGATTCTCGACAACCATGGCCAGATTCATGGGCTGGTTAATGCCGCTGGAGGTCAGTTCCCTGCGAACTTGCGAGATCTGAGTCTGAATGGCTGGAATGCAGTGATAGAAAATAATCTCACCAGTTACTTTCTATTATCCCGAGAATTATATCGGCAGTGCTTTGAGCGTCAGGGTGGCAGCATTGTGCACCTTGGAGCTGACTATGAAAACGGCATGCCAGGTATGGGCCACAATGGCGCGGCCCGAGCTGGTTTATCCAATCTTACTTTTACTTCTTCTGTTGAATGGGCCAGGGCTGGAGTCCGAGTGAACTGTGTGATACCTGGATTCATAGGGACGACCGGACTGGACCGTTATCCTGAATCAGCCTGGCCTAGTTTAAGAAGCGTGGTGAATAAGGCACCGATTAACCGGCATGGTACTGCGGCAGAAGTCTCTGCCGCCGTTGTTTTTTTGATGTCGGAAATGGCTGCATTCATTACTGGCATTGATTTTCGAGTCGATGGCGGTATTCATCATGGCAGTGGTGGATTTTTGTTTAATGCAGCAGATGGCCCCCAACTGCCGGTTTTTAACGGCTTTCACCGAGACGAAACTGCTCATTTGCTTAAAGAGTGAGGTCGTTTTCTGGTAAGGAAGCTGACGCAGGCTTAATTGAATCGACTGAACACTCAGCCCAAGTCAGTAGTCCCCGCCCCGGTAGGTAGAGTCTGCCTTGGCAGCCGGTGTTGATTGTGACTCTGCCAAACAGAGCCGGGTGCGGAAGGTCGCCAGCAGATTTTTAATGCGGGCTTGCGTATCGGCTTGGGAAGATAGCCATCGCGGTGCGTGGTTCGCGATTGAGTCAAGAACGCCAAAGCCTCAAGTGACACACGGTGTAATCCCCTGCGCGGGTAAAACGCCCGCTTTAATCATTCGACGTCTAGCTGGTTATAACGAAAACCGACTTATTCCATGCCTTGTCATACCACTTGCTTGCGATCTGAAACTGCGGTGCTGACCGATCATTTTCTATCGCTTGTGCTTGAATTTTTGCTTTTCTAGAATCAGGCATCGTACATTTGATGCCAATTAATCGAAGTTCAGAATGAAGTTCCAGTGGGTTGTTTTGGGGCCTGCTTTGGGGATGCAGTCTGTGATGGCAATATAATCGGGATATGCTAGGGTTGGCTAGTACATCAAAATACCACCATGCGAGGTACCCGCTTTGTTTCTACAAACCAAGGCAAAGTCGCGACCCTATCAACTGGGTACTTACCCTTTGGAGTCCCTGGCGAGGGACGATGATATTGTCGAGCTTGAATACAATCGACCAAGAGTACCCGCACCAGCTTACAAGGCGCCTCCGGGCGGCGACTTGGCTGGAATATTACGCGACTACCTGAATATATTTGTTGATAATTCAGGCGCAGCCCCGGCTGAATTCAAGGCGCCTGTACCCGATGATCCTCACCGCCGCATGATTGATGTCAAGGGGTATGGTCATTTCATGAATGCGTCGCAGGTGGGTATCTGTCGCATGCCTGAAAATGCCTGGGCCGAGGGGAAGCCCCCATTAAATCATTCATTTGCGGTTGTACTCGTTCTCGAGCAGGGTCGTTTACCCGAAGCAGATAATCCCGCTCGAGCCTGGATAGCACCCGCTCTGCAGGAAGCAGCAGACAGTCGAATCGGTGGTATCGCTGTTTGTCTGGCGGGGCACATTAAACAACTGGGCTTTATGGCATCAGCCCATGTTATGGGAGCAGGTTGTGTTGATATGGAACGTCTGGCCGTATTAGCGGGTTTGGCCATTCGTCATGAAGAGACACTGGTTAACCCCTACTTCGAACGAGATTTTTCGATTGCAGTTGTAACCACTAATTATGAATTAGAAACGGATCGTCCCCTGGCATTGAGTGCCAGGAACGCCAGGGGATTGGCTTATTGGTTTGGCCAGGGTGGCGCCACCTCCGGACGAGAACGTAATCGTCGTAATCGTCGAGCCACTCATTTGGGCGATTATCCGATGGAGACCGTTAAACGAGTCGAAAGGCCGACCACGTTGATCTTGGACGACGAAGTCCCTCAGGTGTCAAAAAGAGCCACCTTTTTTGATCGGGCTCTGCGGGGTGATCTGGGTGATAAGAGCCAGAGGGAACGCCATCGCTTTTCCTTCAAGCAACCGCACACAGCCGGAATGATGCCGTCGATGCGATCGATGGTGGGTAAACAGTCTGGTATAGAAGACAAGCAGGCTGACACTTCACGCTATGCTGATCCCGAAGCCAATTCCCGGGCTTTGAAATCACTTTCGTATTTACTCGGTGCGAATATGACGGGAATCTGCGAAATACCCAGATACGCTTGGTACTCGCATGGTGCTGATGGTACGCCGGTCACCACTAATCACAAGTATGCCGTGGTGATGCTGATCGATCAGGAATTTGACACCATGGAAGGCGCCTCTGGGGACGATTGGATTTCCGGTTCTCAGTCTATGCGGGCTTATCTGCGTGGTGCAGAGATAGCCGGCGTGATGGCTGAGTTGCTGCGTCAGCTCGGGTTTGCTTCGCGATCTCAAACTAATGTCGATAGTGAGGTTCTGCAATTGCCGCTCATGCTGTTAGCGGGCCTGGGAGAATTGTCTCGAATTGGTGAGTTAGCGCTTAACCCTTTTGTCGGGCCTCGTCTAAAAACCGTGGTGGTCACGACTGATATACCCTTGCAGGTTGATAAACCCATCGATTTTGGCCTTCAGACCTTTTGTGGCAACTGCTGGAAATGTGCGCGTGAGTGTCCATGCGACGCCATCTCCTGGGGCGATAAAGTCATGTTTAATGGTTATGAAATGTGGAAACCGGATGTGGAGCGTTGCGCGCGTTATCGGTTGACCAATGCCAGGGGGTCTGCTTGCGGCCGATGCATGAAAACCTGTCCTTTAAACAAGGTGGTGACAACCGATGGACCGATTATTCAACGTCTTGCCAGTTGGTGTGGTATTCATGTGCCGCTGCTTAAACCCCTGCTTGTGCCCATCGCCGTTTGGTTGGATGATTTTATGGGCAATGGTCGGCGCAATCCGGTGAAGAAGTGGTGGTTTGACCTGGAAGTCATCGATGGAAATTGTGTCATACCGGTTAAAGGGATTAATCAACGGGAACTGGATGTTGCTCGAAGCATAGACCCCCAGAAGCAGAAGATGGCTTACTATCCTGCCAGTGTGATGCCAGTCCCGAATGACTTGAGACCGCAGCCAGTGGATCGCAAGGCGGCCGTGGCGACAGCACAGAATTTGGAAACCCCGGCGGCAGCCAGACAACGTCGAGTGGGTGGCATGGCGATGCCGGAGCAGTATATAGCGACCACAGAAAACCCTGAGGGTCCAGTCGGTACCGATTTCAAACCGAGTATCTATACGGTCGAAAATGATAAAAAGTAATTCAGAACGCCTGCAGACAGGGCATGGCCACTGCTCTATAGAAGTTGGTTTTGTAGGGTGGCTCAGCTAGGTACCTGGATGTTTGTATTAGATCCAAGGGCCACGAAAAACCTAAAAGCAATGAGTTGTCAGTGAGTGCGCCTGGACGGAGTAATTGCCAGGCCATTGGGTTGTCTGCTTTGTAATACAGAACCTTAAAGTAGGTCACTTTCAGGCTAGACTGCAGGCTGATACGGGTTGCCAGGGTACCCTGTGATATTGTTAACTTAACGACCTCAGTTGCTCTACCATGTGGTTCATGGTCTAGTAGTTGACGCTAGAAGTAATAGGGGGAAGAGCCATGACGACGACAATCAAGAAAACATTCTGTCGATATTGCCACGCTTATTGCCCGATGCTGGCATCGGTTTCCGATGGCAAGGTCACGTCTGTCAAGCCTGATACTGATAATGCGATGTACGGTGGTTACACTTGTATTAAAGGTCGACAGCTCGTTGAACAGATGTATCAGGAACAGCGTCTGACGCGGTGTCAGGTCAATACGGGTAATGGCCGATTTGCAGATATTGGTAGTGAAAAGGCGCTCGATGAAATTGCCGAGCGGGTGAGAAAATTAGTCGAGCAATATGGTCCACGCAGCATTGCTACCTATAATGGGACAGTGGCTTTTCAGAATTCTGCCCAATTGGCCTATAGTCGAGCCTGGCATAGTGCACTTGATTCACCATCTTATTACACCAGCGTGACGATAGATCAGCCTGCAAAGGTATTCGTAGGGTCACGGTTCGGATATTGGGCTGCGGGGAGTCACTTTTTCCACGATTCTGATGTCGCCATGGTCATCGGCAATAATCCCTTGGTGTCTCATTATGCCCCACCTGGCGGTGTTCCCTCGGTCAGCCCAGCTGACCAGTTGCGGCGAGCTCGGAAACGAGGCCTGAAGTTGATCGTAATTGACCCGCGTGAAACAGAATTAGCGCGCCGAGCTGACCTGCATCTGCAAATTAAACCGGGAGAAGATGCTGCCCTGCTAGCAGGTTTGATTCGAATTATTCTGGCAGAAAACCTGCATGATGCTGCCTTCTGTGAGCAGTTTACCAGCGGTCTGGGCTCGTTGCGGGAAGCGGTTCAGGGTTTTGATCTTGACACCGTCAGTCATCGAACAGAAATCCCTGCCCAGTTGATACTTGAAGCGGCAAGACTGTTTGCGGCTGGTCCCAGGGGAGGCGCGATCACAGGGACGGGACCTGAGATGAGTACTTCTCCTAATCTGGTCCAGCATTTAGTTGCTTCGTTAAACAGTATCTGTGGGCGATTCTATCGTGCCGGCGATAAGATCCCCAATCCTGGTGTATTGTCACCGCCTTCTCCTCGATTCGCTCAAGTGTATGAAGCCCCGGTTGCTTGGGGTCAAGGGACTCGGTGTCGTCTCAGGCCTGAATTCGGAGAACTGATGTCGCCGAGTAAATCCGGTCCAGTTGGAGAAATGCCCACTTCCCAGCTACCGGATGAGATATTGATGCCAGGTGATGGGCAGGTGAAAGCATTGTTTGTTATTGCAGGTAACCCGCTCATGGCATGGCCCAACCAGCAGAAGACGCTTGAAGCTCTGCAGGCGCTTGAATTGTTGGTGTGTATTGATCCTTATATGTCTGCTACAGCGGAAATAGCCGATTATGTGCTCGCACCGAAATTGACCCTGGAGCGCGAGGACGTTACTCTGCTTTCCGATTCCTGGTACGAAAAACCCTATAGTCAATATAGCAAAGCGGTTATTGAAACCGATCATGATGTCATAGAAGAATGGGAATTATACTGGGGGCTGGCCCAAAGGCTTGATCTTGAAGTTAAGATTGGTCAGGAGGTCATCCCTAATTTCCCCAAACCCACTAAATTTGAATTGTTGCAGGCGATCACTGCTCGATCCAGAGTTGATATTCAGTTTCTGCGGGATAATCCCGGGGGGCATATCTTTGAAGATATTGAGGTTGAGGTATCTCCAGCCCCTGAGTCTGCTACAGGTCGCCTGAAGCTGTTTCCGGATGGAGTCGCAGAGGAATTCAAAGAAATAGCTGAGTCTGGGGAGAACGTTAGCGAATACAGTCATCTTTTGATTGGTTATCGGAGTAAGTATGTGCTCAATTCTTTTGGCTTGAACTTACCTGCTTTGCGCAAAAAAATGGGTACGACCAATCCTGCACTGATGCATCCTGAGGACCTGGTTGAACTGAATATTAGTGACGACAGCGAGATTGTCATTCATTCTCGGTTTGGTTCCATTCCTGCTGTGGTCAAGGCAACAGACCGGATAAAGCGAGGTGTGGTGGCGATGCACCATAACTGGGGTACTGCCCCGGACAAGCAGGCGCCGGTTCGGGAAGTGGGAGCCAACACGAATGTGTTGGTTAGTGGAGAGGATGTTTTACAGCGTTATACCGGTATGCCTCGATCAAGTACCATCCCCATTAATATTAGTGGAAATGACACAGTGACGGCCTAGCTTCAGGCTAGTTTTAGTTTTGGCCCTCTGCAGTAAATTTAACGAAAGTGCGGGTTGGGTGTCGAACGCTCGGCCCTGGAATAGAGTGATTTGTTAACGGACGACAATGTCGACACGAGCTTCAGCACGGCTGGCCCAGGCGCAATAGTCCCGAAACAGGCGATGCGAAGGTTCGGCAAGAGGGGGAAGTAGGCTGTTTAGCTTGCGCTTAAGCGGGACTCATTTTGGTGCAGTTTGGAAGGGTGAACACGGTTTAAAACTGGGTTAACTGCTAGAAACTGTCTTAAACTTTATGGACAGGCAGTGATTTCTGCCGGGTAGGCTTTGTATGAAAGGTACTCATGAATATATCGATGATCCTCGCAATGAAACGATCCTGATTGACATCAATGGTGAGCACTTTCCGAGACATGAGGCCAAGATTTCAGTATTTGATAGTGGTTTTATACTCGGAGATGGGGTCTGGGAGGGGTTGCGCCTTCACCTCGGCGAAATCGCATTTTTGCAGCAACATCTTGATCGTTTGTACGAAGGGGCCATGGCGTTGGACCTGGATATTGGCCTGCCTCGAGAGGCACTGGCAGAGCGACTTTATGCGCTGATCTCTGCTAATGGCATGTCGGATGGAGTACATATAAGACTGATGGTTTCCAGGGGTATCAAAGCCACACCCTACCAAGACCCACGGATGACTATTTCTGCAGCGACCATCGTTATTATTCCTGAATACAAGCAGGCTCTGCCGCAAACTGCGCAGCAGGGTATTCGGCTGTTTACGGTGCATGTACGTCGTGGATACCCTGATGTGCAGGACCCCAAGCTTAACAGTCACTCCAAACTAAACTGTATTATGGCGTGTATACAGGCGACCAAGGCAGGTGCAGATGAGGCGCTGATGTTGGACCCGCATGGTTTTGTTGCTACCTGTAATTCGACTCATTTCTTTATCGTGCGCAAGGGTGAGGTATGGACCTCTACAGGAGACTATTGTCTGGGAGGGATTACCCGGGGCAACATTATCAAACTGTGCCAGCGTAATCATATTCCGGTTTATGAGAAAAATTTCAGCCTGATGGAGGTCTATAGTGCAGATGAGGCATTCGTGACGGGCACATTTGCCGGTTTGTGTCCTGTGAAAGAAGTTGATGGGAGATTGATTGGTCGCTCTGGTAAAGGCGCCATGGTGGACCGACTACAGACGCTCTACCGTGATAGGGTGGAATCCCCGAGCGCAGAATGATAACGCGTATTGCCATGTGGTCAGGGCCGCGCAATATATCCACAGCGATGATGCGCGCCTGGGAAAATAGGAGTGACTGTGCTGTTCTGGATGAGCCATTCTATGGGTTTTATCTGCAGCGTACGGGCCTCGATCACCCGGGTGCAGCAGAAGTGATTGCCTCTCAGGACAGTCACTGGCAGTCAGTCGTAGAAAAATGTTTGGGAACCCCAGCAGGGGGTAAACGCGTTTTTTATCAGAAGCATATGACTTTGCACCTGCTCGAGGAGATAAACAGAGCATGGCTGCCGGAACTGAACAATTGTTTTTTGATTCGAGAGCCCGAGGCTGTCATCAGTTCCTATTCGGCTGTCAGGGCCAATGCCAGCATTGCTGATATTGGCTTTCTGCAACAGGTTGAGTTGTATGACACTGTAACCCAACTGACTGGAGAAGCACCTCTGGTCATTGATAGTAAAGAATTCCTAAAGCGCCCTGAGGCACACCTGCGGGCCTGGTGTATCAGGCTGGGGATTCCGTTTCAGGCTGCCATGCTGTCGTGGCCGGCTGGCGCTCGAGATACTGATGGCGTTTGGGCTCGGCACTGGTATAGCGCCGTAAACCAGTCCACAGGGTTTTCTCCACCGACCGCCACCGATTATGATCTGGATGCCCAAGGACGGGCATTAGTAGACAGGGTCCAACCGCATTATGACTATTTGTTCGAGCGCCGATTAGTACCCTAGCCGTTGAGTTAATGACCAGCATGCTTTTGCTTGATACAACTCATACTTGTGATCAGGGTATCCAGTCCAACACGACGGCGGCGAGACCGGTCTGCTTGAACCGATTCACTACTCTGCCTGAGTTCGAGGCGGAACGGCGATGGCTGAATATTTGGGACAACCCAAAAAATCCTTTATATTGATGACGGATGCATGCTAACTAAATTTTTATTGAATTCAGGAGATCCAGTATGAATAGCGAAGCGATTTTCAGTGGCGTGATAGGCGGCGTATGCGGGCTTGTAGTTACCGGGGCTTTATTTGGCTGGATGGGCTTAGAGCCGCACTTGATTAATTTGTATATTGTTATGGGCCTGAGCGGATTCTTTGGTTCTTTTTTTGCCAGGTTTTTTGCTTCCAGATAGAACTGAGGTTAGCTTAGCAACGCCTGTTAGCGGTTTGTAAATCGGCGTTTGGGTCATACTCATTTGTTGGTAATGGCTTTTTCTATTGAATCGATCGGCACTGCAGAGCATTGGCACAGCGGTTGTCCAGGAGTTCCCCTGGTGGGTCGATTTTGACGCCGTTAAAGTTTCCAGTCGCGGTGGCGCGTGTTTTTTTGTTCTGTTCCACTTAGGCTTTCGCAGTTAGATCGGGTCGCTTAAGCTCCACTTTTTTGATATTACTGAACGCAGATGTTAGGGCGATTGAAGAAAATATCAGCTTGAACCTGTTTTGGGTTTGGAGACACTTGGAGCGGTGCTGAAGTAATGATTGACCTTCGCACGGGTCCCGCTTTACAGTCTGGTTGAAACTCTTACGTGGGATTCCTAAATTGCCGCTGGCTACCGACCCACAGAGGGCCTGACAAAGGTTGTTGTATTAGCGCGATGATTGCTCCGCAACCGGTTAGGAACATGGCGTGCCAGATCAGGCTCCTTTGCCCTTGTCCAGGCATGAATCACTCATAGAATATGAGGAAGATAGTAATGAAACTGAGCTGGTCTCACGCAGTGATGTACGTTCGTGATTACGAAAAGATGATCAATTTTTATAGCCAGGTGCTGGGGTTTTCAGTGACAGATCAAGGGCCTCTTAACCCATCACCCGGTGCACCCCAGATCGTGTTTCTCAGTCAGGAGCCTGAGGAACATCATCAGTTGGCCATGATCGCTAATCGTCAGGATAGCGCTGCCTCTAATTCGATAAACCACTTTGCTTTTCGTGTTGCAGAGTATGAAAGCGTCATTCATCTCGCTGCAGACCTCAGAGGCATTGAAGGGATCAAAGTTGCCCCCCTCAGCCATGGCAACACCCTGTCGATTTATTTTAATGATCCAGAGGGTAATGGCATTGAAGTGTTCTGGGATACACCCTGGCACGTGCCGCAGCCCCAGGGTAAACGCTGGGACACCTCGCTTACAAAACGAGAGGCTCTGGATTGGGTTGAATCTGCTTTTGCAGAAGAAAAAGGCTTTGTACCACGTGAAGATTATTATGCGCCTCGCCGGCAGGAGAGCAGAAAATGACAGATAGTCCTCCTGACTGCGAAACAATACTGGATCGAGTTGAAGAAATTTATCCGCTGCTTGACGAAACAGCAGCCGAATCGGAAAAGGCGCGTGCACTCTGTCCTCAGGCCGTTGAAGCGCTGCATCAAAAGGGTTTGTTTCGACTCTGGGTACCGACAGAATGTGGTGGCTATAACCTGGATTTGGTGTCTCAGATCCGGGTTATGGTTGCGGTGGCTAGAGCTGATATGTCAGCCTGCTGGACCATCATGATCGGTAATTCAACGATTGCAATGATGGCTTCAGGGCTGCCGGATGAGGGCCTCGCGGAAGTATTCTCTGGGAAACAGTTACCTGTGGCCGCCGCATCTTTAAAGGCCTCAGGGGAAGCTCGAGGCGTAGAAGATGGTTATGTCGTAAATGGTCACTGGCGATTCGGTAGTGGAATCTGCCATGCTGGTTTTATCGTTGCTAACTGTCGAGTTGTTGGTTCTGAGGCGAGTATTGGTCTTGCTATACCTATTGCAGAAGTCGAGGTTCATGATGACTGGTACGTCGCTGGACTATCTGGGTCTGGCAGTAACAGTTATTCAGTATCGGATGTTTTTGTACCATGGCACCGAGTGTTGTCTGATAAGCCGCTTCGGGGTGACAGGGTCGATACCGTATCCAGGCTACCCATAGAGCATGCGTCGGTTTCTCTTGGCGGAGCCTTGCGGGCACTGGATGAGGTGAGCTTGCAGGCAGTTTCCAAATACCGGCTGTGGGATTCATTCTCAGTCGCCAGTAAACAAAGCTTTCAGATCGAACTGGGCAGGCTTCAGGCTGAATGGGACAGTCTTTATGCAGGTGTGCAGTACAGTGCTAATGAAATGATGAATAGCGAACCCACTGAGTACAGGAACGCGGCGAAAAAGCTTCGAGCGGTCAGTGCACATGCGGTTGAACGGTCACTCGCCATTGGTGGTCAGGCACTTCGTCACGCAGGTGCAGCTGCGGTAGCCAATGATAATGTGTTGCAACGTATTTTCCGTGATTTGACGGTCTCGGCACAGCACGCCATGGTGGCTGATCAAGCCTATGAAGATTGGGGCCAGGCACAACTGCACATTAACCACCAGAAACTACACCCGGAGGGTTCAGTTAAAGGGAGTGCATCGTGAAAATTGCCTATGTTGATGATCACAGGCTCTCAGCAATCACTGAGCAAGGCGTTATTGACCTCTCTCCGGTTGTTCGTGATTTGGAACTGATGCCAGCCCAACAGAAAATAAATTGGGTGATTGAGCGGTGGAGTGATTACCGACCCAGGTTTGAAGCATTGCTAGTCAATGCAAAAGCGCGTCCACTGGCAGAAGTCCAACTGCAGGCACCTCTGCCGAAACCAGTCGCGATCGTCTGTATGGCGGTTAACTACATGGAAAATGGTTTGCTGAAGGAGAAACCGCTAGCCCAGGCATTCTTCAAGAATTCCCATAGTGTGATCGGTCCCAATGGGACCATGCACCTGCCCGACGTACCCGCTACCGTCTTCGAGGGCGAGGCTGAAATAGCTCTGGTTATTGGCAAAACAGCCACCAAGGTGTCGGTCGAGGCAGCAAGTGAGTATATTTTTGGTTACTTGAATTTTGTGGATGGTTCAGCGCGGGGTCTGGCGACGGGTATGGGATTGCCCTATTTCATGAAGGGCCAAGATGATTTCGCCCCGCTTGGACCCTGGATCACGACCGCCGATGAGATAGCCGATCCGATGAATCTGCAGGTGCGGCAGTGGAATAACGGTGAGTTGACGCAGGATTATAGTACCCGCGATATGGCGCATAATATTGCCGAGTCAGTTGCTTTTGTTAGTAGTAACACCACCCTTGAGGCGGGTGACCTGATTGCTTTAGGGACTAACCACCAGGGTTTGCACCCACTCCAGGATGGTGATTTGGTAGAGCAAGAGATACAGGACCTTGGTCGGTTGGCATTCAAGGTCCGTGATCCGGCTAGACGCACCTGGCCTAGGCTGACTCGGGCAGAATGGCAGAAATTAGGGCATAAAGGCCGGCATGCCCTGAAATTAACTGGCGATCAGGCCAAGCAGTAGAGCAACCAAGGCTATCGCTTTTCGCGCGCGGGATAAACTTGCGTTCAAACTTTCGCAACGGATTTGTCTGGCTATTGTCATCGGGAATTGGCGAGGCTTTGTTATTTGCGGTAGTTAGATGTTCTGTAGTGGAAGCTTGGCAGATGGGCTGCAGGTATTTCATGATTGGATATTTGGAGAGTTCAAACCATGTAGTGACCCGAGAATCCAGGTTATGGCCTTGGTCCACTTCTCCTGTTTCTGTATGGAGTATTATTGTATTAGCTGCAATGGCAAGTTGTCTAAGTTAGGGGTGGTTAACTGTCCGGAGTTCCACAGACGACGCCATTTGCAATGGCGGCCTGACCGGCGTCATTCAGGACTCTGAAAAATACCTGCTTTTCATCAAGGGTTTGTTGAACTGCCATACATTCCACTGAAATGGTGGAATCCATCAATACCATGCCTCTAAGCTGACCGCACAGCCTGCGAATTCTGTTTGCATCACCGCCAAAGCAGTGATTAATTACCTGGGTCAGGGCATGTGCTTTAGTTGCGCTACCATGCAGAATCACGCCTGGAAGGCCTGCCCGTTTTGCCACACTGGGTTCAGTGTGGATGGGGTTATAAATGTCTGCGCATTCCGTATACTGCTGACCCGCATGAACACCGATGTAAATAGCTTCGGACCAGACAGGTGGGTCAGGTAGACAGCTGCAGACGGGTTTTTCGATATCAGGTTCAAGCTCGATATTAGCACCGTCGAGTTCGCCACCGCGAATGATCCCGTTGTAGTCCAGTTCTGCCAACAGTTCTCCGTCCTCATTGGTCATCTTGTAGCGATCAACACTGTAGACACCGGGTCCAATTTGTTTGCGTGCGACCAGACGGCCCTGGGTTTTGACCACTTCATTGAGTTTGAACGGCCGGTAAATCCTCAGGTCTGTCTCGGCATGAACGCCGAATGGGGCGGCCTGGACATTGACGGTCTGGTCAACCAGGAAGCGCGCATTCCACTGCAGGGAGAAACTGATGGCAGGATGAACCCGCAATCCACCTTGACGAAGATCATTGAAGTAGGCCTCATTGGTGTCATTAATAGAGGCGGCATAGGCCATGACCTTGCGGGCGTTAAGCTGGGTGGTTTTAGCCACTGTATAGCTTCCCACATCGGTTACGCTGATTTTGCCGGGGCCTTCTGCTGGCATGATAGGACTCCTCTGGTAGGCTGTAATCAACCATAGAATCTAGTTAGCGCAAAAACAACCCTGGCCACATTGCGGCAGGGATGAACGTCAGTATTACAACGAGGGCCAGGCTAAGGGCTGAGCATACTGGCCAGGTCAAAAATGGAGTGCACGATTGATTGGCTTAGGGCTTAGGGCTTAGGGCCAGCCATAACAATGGGTCAGGAATCGCCTTGCCAGCTGCGATTGAACGGCTTTGTGTTATGGACGCGGGGTAGAGACCTGAATCATCCTTTTGCCACGATTGTCACCTGCTAATAGACCGATCAAACCCCTGGGTGCATTTTCCAGTCCATCGATTATATCCTCGACTACTTGTAACTGCCCCTGTTTTGACCAGGTTGACAGGTCATGACGGGCGTCCTGGTCAAGATGACTATAGTCTGAGACCAGGAATCCCTGCATATGCAATCGCTTGGTTACCAGTAACCCCGGTATACCAAAAGGACCCGGTCTGGGTTTGCCATCGTACATGGACACCGCGCCACAACAGGAAATGCGGCCTTTTAAATTCATGGCGAACAGCGCTGTCTGCAGGATATCACCGCCGGTATTATCGAAGTAGACATCAATCCCATCGGTGGCGTGCTGCGCCAGTAAGTCTCTTAGCGGAGCAGCGGTGTCTTTGTAGTCAATACAGGCATCAAAACCCAACTGCTCAACGACCCAATTACATTTGGCAGCACCGCCGGCAATGCCAATCACTTTTGCTCCCTTGATTTTGCCTATCTGACCGACCAATGAGCCAACAGATCCGCCTGCAGCAGAAACCAGAAGGGTTTCGCCAGCATGGATAGTGGGAACATTGATAAGGCCATGATAGGCAGTTAAACCAGCAACGCCGAGAAGAGAAATGCCATGGCTCAATGGGCCAGCATGGCGATGAGCTGCTGTAATCTGTGTGCCCGGGAGTGTTGCATATTCCTGCCAACACAAATCCCCCCCGACCAGGTCACCGGGCGCATAACGGTCATCGTTGGATTCAATCACTTCGCCCAAACCATAACTGGACATCACCTGACCGGAGCTCAGGGCACTGCGATAGGTTGCTCCCTGCATCCAGGCTCGGTTAGCTGCATCTTGTGACAGAATTAAAGTCCGTATTAACACCTCACCAGGACCCGGTTTCTCGACGGGGACTCGATCAAGGGAAAAATGTTCTTCAGCCAGTTTTCCTTTAGGGATTTCACTGAGAAGAATTCTAAGGTTTTCGGTCATGGTCAAGTCCTCATCCTGCCAGATGGTTGTGGATAATTTTGTCGAACTTATCCTGAGCCTGTTCGATTAGTTTTGGCAAGTGATAGGTTGGGAAAAGATCGGTGCAGCCCTCATAATCCCTGAGTAGGAGCTTGGTCAGATTACTTTTATGCACTTCAGTAGTTCCATCCATGATGCCCATTTGAGGCGCGGACATCCACATCTCACCCAGTGGTGTTTCATTTGACATGCCCAGCGCACCATGAAGATGGATCGCTTTATAGATAATGTCATGATTGACCTTGGCAGCGGTTATCTTAATGGACGCAATTTCCTTGCGAATTTCTCGTGTATAGGCCTTGGTTTTATCAATCAACCAGGCAGTATAGAGGACATGCAAGCGAAATTGTTTGAGCTGGATATAAGAGTCGGCAATATCTTGTTGCACCATTTGAAGATCTGACAGCATGGTCCCTTTTGCTTTCCTGCTCAGGGCTCGCTCACACATCATGTCCAGAGCCTTGGTACAGACGCCTACCGCCCGCATTGCGTGGTGCACTCGACCACCGCTTAACCTGGTTTGGGATCCGACAAATCCTGCGCCCTCTTTACCCAGCAGATTTTCTGCTGGGACGCGGGCATTATTGTAGCGAATGTAGGCATGACCACCGCCACTTTCTACATTGTAATTTTCCTTGAGCGGGGTACCGAAGGTATGAACGTTCCGAATAATTTCAACTCCTGGGGTGTCTCGGTCGACTAAAAACATCGAGGCTCGCTCGAGGAGATCTTTTTCTGGGGCGGTGATTGCCATGACAATCAGGAAGTCGGCAGCGGCGCCATTTGAAGTAAACCATTTTTCACCGTTCAAAACCCATTCATCACCATCTCGGACGGCGGAACAAACAAATTCCCCCGGTTCGCCGGCATGCGGTTCGGTCATGGAATAAGCTGAATGCTTTTCACCCGATAGTAAGGGTTCCATATATTTTTTCTTTTGTTCTTCCGTACCGTTGTGGGCAATGAGTTCCATATTACCGGTATCAGGAGCCTGACAACCAAAGATCGTTGGACCCATGCGCGTGCGGCCAAGTTTTTCATTGAGCAAGCATAGTTTGACTTGCCCATAGCCGGGGCCACCTAGTTCTGGGCCGAGATGAAACCCCCATAGCCCCTGGTCCTTGACCTGTTGCTTCAGAGTCTCGATATGAGATCGAATCGCATTCCAACTGTCTTTATCAAGAGAGTCCCCCTGTTTGGTTCGGGGTGCCCTGAGGAAATTATCTAAGGGTTCGATTTCCTCTTTAGTAAATTTCTCAACCCAGTCGATTTGCTTTTGAAACTCGGGTTCTACATCAAAGTCGATTGCCATAGCCTGTCCTTTCTTTCAGTTCGTTGTATCGGTTGTCTGTGTCACTGCTTATTTCAGTTGTTTGTTTCAGTGAGTCTATTGTCAGGAGCATTGTGCAACTGTTAGGCGTTTCAGGTCCAGACCGGCGATCCCATATCACTGTAGTTGATGGCACAACACTCTGAACAATCTAGTAGGTGAATTAACCACCTTGCATTCTGCGCAGTTCTTCCCAGCTTAGATAACGGGTGAAGTTATCGTCGTCGAAAAACAGCACTGGCCCATTACTGATAAAAAGGTACTCGGTGTCTTCAAGGGCCGTGGTTTCTCCATGCAGCATACCGTTAGGCTCGTAAACATAGTCACCGGTGTTCAGGATGCCATCCCTTACCTGCAATTGACCACTGAGAATAAAAGTGTGGGAGCCGCTTAGATGCTTATGAGGTGCCGCTGTATAACCTTTCAACCACCGCAGTAGCACGGCCCAGGAACCACTCTCTGAACCGGTATAGAGGATTTTCATAAAAGACTGATCGCTGGTTTGTAACCACTCCATTTTTGATGCTTCAACTAATGTATCCATGAGTTCGCTGTTCACCGGGTTTATATCCTGCGCTAAGGTCATATTCATCTCCTTTAAGGTTCTCTGGCTCAATCTAACATGAGTTATTTTTGGCTGCACATTTGTAGCACAGGCATTTAGGTTCTTAGTTCACTATAAGGTCTCTCAATCCGGTAGCTGACAGGATTTCGATCCAATAACCATCTGGGTCTTTAATAAATGCGAGTCCTTTCATTTTGCCGTCTTCAGGACGTTTTACATAGGTAACGCCGAGGGTGTCGAACCGGTCACAGGCAGTCTGCACATCGGGAACTGATATTCCGATATGACCGAACCCCTGGGGAGTCTGATTGCCATCATGGTAAGAGAAATCTGAGATTGATTCGGTGCCGTAATTGTGAGTCAGTTCAAGCAGGCCAGTTTGAGAAAACACCCATTCAGCCCGGGCAGAGGGATTATCCGGTACAGTGGATTGTGGATAACCCATGAAATAAAGACAAAAAGACATTTCCGGGAAGTCGTATTGATCGAGTAGGGTCATGCCCAGGACATTCTGGTAAAAGGTTACGGATTTTGCAGGGTCTTTGATTCGTAGCATCGTCTGGTTGAAGACGTAGTCAGATGTTGTGGCCATCATGTTCCTTTGAATTGGGTTGAATTGAGCAAGGTAGCATATCTCAGGTGTTGTTGATTAATGGCTCAGTGGGTCTGTGGGTAACAGCAGGAGAATGATAAAGCTTGATTCATGGCTCCGTTAGCCAGTAGTGTCTAAGAACCAGATAAGACTATTTGCTGGATAGGAACTGAAGGCGCCGGGCAGATTGAGATACTGGAATGGCTATTATTTAAAATTTTGGTGTGATCCCCATTTGACTGCAGAGTCTTCATATGAAATCGATACTTCAAAAAGTAAAATACAGTGCGGTACTGCTTTTGGTCCTGCTGGTGCTTTACCTAATCAATCTTTTCTTTATGCGACCGGTATGGCTGGATCATTTCCTTGCTAAGGAACTGATCATTGACCTTGTGGATTCTCCGGAAGCGTTGACTTCTGTTGGACTGTTTGACGCGCTTAATCCGATCACGGGTCACAATTCGAAGTGGTCACTGACCACGCTGGCAGATGAGGAAATGGACCATCAGGAAAATCTTGAACGGTTGGAGGTTCTGCAAGGGTATCAAACCGCCCGGCTTTCAGGTGACGAAAAAATTTCCCGAGCCATCGCTCTGTTTTCTACTCAGAATACCATTACTGGGTTTGAGTCTTTCCGTTTTCATGATTACCCATTGAATCAGATTGGTGGTGCTCACTTGAATCTGCTCGAGTTTATGACTGATATCCACCCTATTCGAAATAAACGCGAAGCTGAAGATTTTATCGCCCGAATAAAGCGTCTCGATGAGGTCAGTGAAAACCTGCTTTCCTGGTTGGAACAGCAACGAAAGGCACAGATTTTTGCGCCTCAATTTGTTTACGATCATGTGATTCGGCAGCTCAAAGAGGTGCTCGCCTACCAGGATCAACATCCGTTACGACAGGTTTTCAAAGATAAAACAACTGACATCGGATTAGCACCGGAGCTGATTTCAGCACTTTCTGCAGATCTCGATCAAGCCATAGCAGAGCACATGAATGTTGGGTATAGAAGTTTACTCAGCTACCTGGAAGAAACATATGACTACGCTAATCAACACGATGGTGTCTGGTCGCTGCCGTCAGGTGACGCTTATTATCAGTTAATGCTTCGTGCTTCTACGACCACTGATGATAGCCCGGAGGCGATACATCAATTGGGGCTGAGTGAAGTGAAACGGATTACGGCGCGAATGCGCGCTATCTTGGATGACCTCGGATATGACACAGCGCGACCAGTGGGATTGTTAATGAATGATTTGAACGATAATCCCGAGTTCTTGTACGACGATACGCCGGATCGGAAAGTTCTTGTGGTCGCTGATTTTAATGAAATGGTAGAAGATGCTCAGGGCAAGATGTCCGCTTACTTTAATCGAATGCCAGAGGCCAGGGTCTTGGTTAAGGCGGTTCCAGAATACTCCGAACAGACTCAGGCGGGTGGTTACTACATGCCGCCCAGCCTGGATGGGAGTCGGCCTGGGGTATTTTATGCCAATCTGTATGACATAAAGCAGACGCCTTCCTATGGCATGAGGACTCTGGCTTTTCATGAGGCGGTTCCTGGTCATCACCTGCAGATTGCCTTGAATCTGGAAAATGAGGAACTCTCTCTTTATCGACGGTTTGGCTATGGCACTTCTGCGTTCAGCGAGGGTTGGGCTCTGTATGCAGAAAAGCTGGCTGTAGAAGCCGGTTTGCTGAATAGTTCCTACGATGAACTGGGTGTGCTACAAAGTGAGTTATTTCGCGCGGTACGTCTGGTGGTCGATACTGGAATTCACTATAAGAAATGGTCCAGGCAGGCCGCCATGGGCTACATGAAAGAGATGACAGGGATGTCGGATACGGAAGTTCGCGTTGAAATTGAGCGCTATATAGTCTGGCCGGGTCAGGCCTGTAGTTACAAAATGGGCATGCTCAAGATTTTAGAGATGCGTGAACGAGCCAAGTCTGAACTTGGCGAATTGTTCGATATTCGAGAATTTCATTCGGTCATCCTTGATCATGGCGAACCACCCATGTTTATACTTGATATTCTGGTTTCTGACTGGATCGCTGAAAAAATTTCCCAAAGCGGCAGAGCAACCTAAAGGTCGTTTAACGGTAGCTGGTGTTTTCTGCTGCCTCGGTATTTGACCTGTAATGGCAGGCCTAGTTGGTTCAGTGAGGATGAATCGATTGATTGCGGACCTGATTTTCCATCAGGTCATTCTCGAAATCGAACTAAAAGAGAGAGATCGGTTTATTGACAGCGAGCTTGATCTACTCTTCAGGAAGGATCACAGTATTCCCTGTGCGGCAGCTTGTACCGGCAATTTAACTCGGTGAAGATAGAGTCAATGAGTCTTAATAAGGGGAAAGAAGAGATGTCTTATCAGTCAGTGAGTCTGGAGACGAAGGGTAAAGTTGCGGTATTAAAGCTGAATGAACCTGATGTGCTGAATGCGCTGTCAACAGACATGGTCAGAGAAATTTCCGTCGCCGTGTCCGAAGTGAGCCGTAGTGACTCGGTTCGCTGTCTGTTGGTTACTGGTGTGGGCAGGGGATTCTGCGCCGGAGCCAATTTACAGGCGGGTGGGTCAGCAGATGGCATAGAACCCGCGGGGTCTGTACTTGAGACACACTACGCGCCGTTAATTAATAAATTACGAAATCTACCGTTTCCCTTGGTAACCGCTGTGAATGGAGTTGCCGCTGGCGTTGGCATGAGTCTTGCCCTAGCGGGGGATATTGTTTTGGCCGCGGAGAGCGCGTACTTCCTGCAGGCATTTGCAAAAATTGGTTTGGTGCCCGACGGCGGGGCCACCTGGTATTTGCCGAGACTGATCGGTTGGGGACGAGCGATGGAATTGTCAATGTTGGCTGAGCGATTACCGGCCGATAAAGCCCTCGATTGGGGCCTGGTTAATAGAGTCAGTGCAGATAGCGATTTGATGGCAGATGCCTTGGCCATGGCAACGCGACTTGCGGATGGACCGATGTCGCTGGGATTGATTAGGAAGGCCTACTGGGCTTCCTGGGAAAATGATTTTAACAAACAGTTGCAGCTTGAATCCGAGCTGCAGAGCCTGGCGCAACAAAGTGCAGATAGCAGTGAAGGCGTTGAGGCATTTTTGCAGAAGCGACCTGCCCGGTTTAAGGGGAAGTGAACACAACTGAATTGCTTGTTGCCGGTTGTCTCAATTAGCCTGGGCTGATCATTTTTTTTGTTTTGCAGTCTCGTCTCGATGCTTTTTTAAATAGGACATGAATGGGGTACCACCGGTGCCTGTGATGGTAGACCCGCCCGTTCCAAAAGGGTTGGTCCGCTGGGCCTGTTGGTGAATATAGAGATCAGCATAATTTAAATGCATGGATCGAAATATCCTCAGTTGCTCAAGACAGCTATTGTAGGAATCTCGTGGCTCGCTGGACTGATCAACTAAGTCCCTGACCTGGGATGTAGCCTCTATTTTTTCGATAAATGCTTTGTGGGCAGGTGGCATGTAGTCGCGCATTTCATTCAGATAGTGCCTCAATGAGTCTTGTTTGTGTTTTATGCCTAAAGCACCATCAAGGCTGGGGATGATGCTGCTTTGCGCGCCTGTTTCCCCTCTGAAGTATTGTGGTTTATTTGCAAATTGATTCTCGAAAACAAGGCCATCAGCAAATTCAGGGTTGTCTTTTGATCCAAAAATAAACGGTCGTACTCTATGATAGTAAATGTAAGGATCACATCTTTCCGGCATTCGAGAGAATATGTGGTTTACCTGAACCAGGGATTGACAGATTCGATCCAGCAACGCGGTAACGTCAGCCGGGTCTGTAGTTTCTGAACAGTTGGCGATTAAGCCTGCTGCTTTGACGGCATCTGAGGCTGCACTTTCAATACAGACGTGAATAGTAACGAACCAGTCTTCATCGACACCACCAAGGAAATTAGTGATTAAACCGACATTTTCTGGGCTGATTTCTTCCTGATCCTCTATTAGAAACCAGTTCTCGAGGCAATAGCTGGCATAACTTAGTACAGGAGGTCGGCCAAGCCGTTCCGATAGCTGGACCCAGGGTTTAGCGATAACTTCAGGAATGACCTGGATCGGTTTTGGACCGCCCAGCACCAGGGCATGGGCTATAAAGCTTAGCTGGACCATGGCCAGCTGTAGGTCCTGTTCGGAATCGTTGGCCAGCAGATCTTCTATTGCTAAATCGTCTTTCTGGAGTGACCCAATTGTCCTCGGTAGACCACTGGTTAACAGTAATTTTGGGAGTAGATGAGCAATATCCTGAAGTCGGTTTAAGGATGCTGAGGACGTGAAGCTGTATTCTTGCAGCGGTTGTTTTTCTGGCAGAAATCCGTTCATCTATTGATCCTCACAATCAAGTCGCTTTGCGTTAGTGCTGGTGCCTAGTTGTTACCGAAAGGTAGTTTACTGATCATTGTACTATCGTTTTATCTTGAAACTGAGTACTTTCGATATCAGTGTCAGGCACTCTGACTTATGGTTGTGCCGGATTTCGCACGTCTGCTTTTGGAATCCAGCGAATTAAAACTGCAGATTTAATCAGCGAAGGTCAGGCTGGTTTTGAATTAGAGTGTACTCATTTCAGACATCCTGCTTTCGAGGTGGTACAGGTTTTAACATCAGTCAGATAAGGTCTGGCACCCTGCAGGGATCCAGGGCAGAAAAGTGTCGCGACGAGAGGCCCCTTGATAGAGTGTTTAAGCCACGATTGAAACACGGCCATTGCCCAGAAGAAGTGGCACACGCTTTGATTTCAAAGCGAGTACAATGAGAACTCCTGAATAGCAAATCCAGGCCTGGCACGATATGAAAGTTTTGCTTAATCCAGCATTAGCACTCGCGTTTTGCGTTGTATTGTTTACCTCCCCTGCTATTGCATTTGACCTCACTGGGGTTAACTCGGCTGAACGGCTCAGCGCATTGGAATCTCGATTGGTTGATATTCTCGCTGAGAATAAGACGCCGGGCCTGATCGCCGCCATTGTGTCTGACCAGAAAATAATCTGGCAGGGTGCTATCGGAATAACGGATATTGAATCTCACCGACCTGTCGGAGTAGATAGCCTGTTTCGAGTTGGCTCGATATCGAAAACCTTCGTCTCTCTCGCCGTTATGCAATTAGTAGAAAGAGGGCAATTGTCTCTTGATCAACCTGTACATGACATGATTCCTGAAGCACTCATCGAAAACCCCTGGCGCTCGAGTGATCCCATCAGATTAGTTCACCTTCTGGAACATACGGCCGGACTGGATGATATTCATTTCAGGGATTATGTGTTCAGTGATCCTGACGTGTCTACCCTGGAAGGCATATTGTTTAATAATGGCTCTCGGCAGGCAAGATGGAGACCTGGCAGTCGGGTCTCCTACTCGAACATGGGGCCACCGCTGGCTGCCCTCATGATCGAAAGGGTGACGGGCCAGTCATTTGAAGAATATGTAGATAGTGAACTGCTGGATCAGTTGCAGATGGATAGTGCCACGTTTTATTACGACGAAAAAGTGGTTTCGAGTTACGCGGCGGATGGTAAGAATCTGCAACCCTATGTCCATATCCCGGTCAGGCCATCGGGTGCGCTGAATGCCTCTAGTGGCGATATGATTCAGTTACTGAGGATGTTGATAGGAAGGGGAAAATTAGATGGTAAGCGTATATTACAGGAAAGCTCGGTGGCTCGTGTTGAATCTCCCAGATCCAGTCTTGCTGCAAGGAATGGTCTGCAGGCAGGCTATGGCTTAAGTAATTTTTATCAGCAAAGTCAGGGCTTTGTTTTTCACGGCCATGATGGCGGCATCGACGGGTTCTTGTCTAGCTATGCATACCTGCCAGATGCGGGTCGAGGTTACTTTTTTTCTTTGAATGCAGCCAATGGATCAGCGTATGCGGCCATTGGTGACGAATTAAAGTCGTTTTTGCTGGCAGGATTGGAAAAGCCTGAAGCAGTTGCGATTATTGAAACCGCTGAATTCGACAGTGACTGGTCGGGTTTTTATGAGCCCTATTCTCCCAGGGCCGAATTTGCGGAAGGACTGGAAAAACTGTTTGGCTTGTTCAGCGTGAAATTCGAAGGCAATAGATTGTTGCTCAGCCCGATATTCGGTGAGGAGACAGAATTACTTGCGGTGACGGATAATATGTTTATTAAGCAAGGTGATGCGCTGCCATCATTAATGCTCCTCACTTCCCCGGAAGGGGAAACCGTTTTGCAAGGCAGGGGTGGAACAATCAGACAGATCTCAAGTCATTGGGCCTACTTCAAGATAGGTTTGCTAGCCATGGTCGGTTTGATGATCACCAGTTCGATAATCTATGCGCCGCTATGGCTGATAGGCAGACTGCTGGGTAGGCCATCAAAAATTAATTATCTCAGGGTTCGATTGTTGCCCCTGCTTACCATTGTTTGTTTAGTGAGTTCTGTAGTCTGGTTGTCGTCGGCTGATCTTAATGAACTGGGGACCTTCTCAATCGTCTCTGTTGCCTACTGGGGTCTGTCTATTGTATGGGCCGCTATGGCCATAATCTCTGTTGCTCTTATCCTGCAGTATCGTCCTAGAAGGAGGGAAGTAGGCGTTATGGTCTGGTGGCATTCCCTGCTGGTGTCCATAGCCCTGGCAATTGTAGCGGGATATTTAAGCTACTATGGCTTGATTGGTATCCGGTTGTGGGCTTATTAAATGTGTGCCAGCCACTGGCCGGGTAGCTTCAGCCGTGTTTTGAGCTGTTTGGCAAAGGAATCAAACCGGCGATGACTGCGCCCAGAAAAGGTAGGCAGAGGACGTAGAGCCTGAGCCCTAGCCATTGCTCTCCAACGATACCCGTTAATGCCAGTATTGCCAGACCCGCACAGACCACTAAGGCACCTGTTACCAGTCGCCCACTGGAAACTTGCTGTGAAGAGCGGTTATTGTTCTGCTCGAGTCGACTGAACATGATGGCGAACAGACTCAGCGCTATGATGTAAGCAACTAACCATGCCGGTCGCAATAGCCACCAGGTTTTAGTATCTGGAACGACATCCAAACCGATATCGCCGAACTGCCATGCAATACCAATAACCAGGGTTGAAGCAGTGAGGTGCCATAAATAAATGGTCATGATCATTGCATTGATCAGTATCGTGACTGCCCAAGGTCCAATGTCCGCTAGCCAGCGTTGTGCTCTGGATTCAAATAGCATGAGCAGACCCATCTGGGTTATTCCCAGGGCCAGCATGGCGAATTTAGGTGGCAAAGTATTACTCACCTCGGCCCCGGGGACGCTGACCATCGCGATAGGGTAAGGGCCAAAATACATCATAATGAACAGTAATAATGCACCACCTGCTGCCCAGGCCAGTGCATTTCTCAGGCCGCTTAAGTGTCCGTCTCGCCAGGCATAACCTAACTGGTGCACTGCCAACCAGACAAAGACGTAATTGAGCCATCCTACTGCTTTGATTCCGGCCGCAAAGAACACAGCATCATTGGCCAAGGCGAGGAGAGCCAGGAACCAGAATGAATTAAGGCCAAAGCGCGACCAGGCTGTGTAGGTCACAGGCACCAGCAGCGCGACCATGATGTAGACCGCCAAAAACCAAATGGGAACCAGCGCGACTTGCGATGCCACCGAGAGAATTTCTGAGGGGATCCCGGATAGATGTCCTGCCGCTCCAATGAACATCCATGCCAGTAAAAGTGGCAGGACGGGTTTGACTAACCTGCCAAGTCGGATACTGAGCCATTCGTTATAGCGTTGTCCCTGCCTGATCGCTGCACTCCAGGAAACACCATTCGCGTAACCACCGACCAGGAAAAAGATGGGCATCACTTGGAATCCCCAGCTGAGCCAGTGCGTCCAAGGGGCCAGTTCGAGCATGTTATTTAAGTTGAGATGATCATCAGTCACCTGCGGCGCAATCATGAACCAGTGACCGGAGATGACTGCAAGAATGGAAAGCGCGCGCAGGAAATCGACGTAGCGGTTACGTGATTCGGGGGTTTGCAGGGCCATGTCTTTTGCCTGACTCCATAGTCCTGATTTGAGTGGAACCTCATTACTCATTAATGCCCCTTAAGAATCGCGGTAAGACGAAAATTCTTTCATCTCCAGCGTCTCCTGGCAAATAGTTTTGACTGGTTAGGGCAGTGGCAGGTCGTTTTTATCCATTTCTCTGATGCGAAAGCGGCAAAAAAATTCAATATCATGTTCAGCGTTTTGCACCCGACTCAATAGGAAGATTTGCTTGCGGTAGTGAACTGGCCAGCAGTTGAAGCAGGCATCCCAACGTATTGAGTCAGGATCAGACGAGGGAATGACTTTAGCTATTCTGGTCTTCAGGATAGGCTATGATTGAAGGCTTGAAAAAGCCGGGTAAGTGTCCTTTTTTAATGTGTTTTGTTGGGTCGGGTTTTTGATAGCAGTCAGGCGAGGCTGGGTGTGTAGGCCGTTGGGCTCACTCCATCGGTAATTGGTAATCGGTATCGCGGGTTAGGGCATTCAGTACTAGAGGGAGTTTAATTTCATGGGTCTTAGCGATGCGGATATCAGCAGATTTAGTGAAGATGGGGTCATTTGTCTTCGCGGCTTGTTTGAACCCAAATGGATGACGCATTTGAGCACGGGTTTGGAGAAGAATTTCGCTGATCCGGGGCCGGATAGCATGACTTATACTCCCGAGGGAGAGCCCGGTCGTTTTTATGACGATTATTGTAATTGGCAACGCATTGGTGAATATCGTGAGTTTATTATGGAGTCGGCTGCCGCAGAGATCGCAGGTCGATTAATGCGCTCATCCAGTGCGCGTATTTACCACGAACATGTTCTGGTTAAAGAGCCAGGTACTCAAGAGGTGACACCCTGGCATCATGACCAACCGTATTATGGCGTGGATGGAGATCAGCTATGCTCTATTTGGCTACCACTTGACCCGGTTCCAAAAAAGGCCTGCCCTGAGTTTGTTGCTGGGTCCCATGCAGATGGTAGATTATTTAAACCCAGGCTCTTTGTTGACCATTCTAGCTACTCAGGTAATGCACCGGCTTATGAGGAAGTGCCAGATATCGATGCGCAAAGAGAGATCCGATCCATCCTTTCCTGGGACTTGCAACTCGGTGATTGCATTGTTTTTCATATGCGGACGCTCCATGGTGCGCCGTCGACCGTTGGATTAGCAACTCGGCGGCGCGGTTTTTCAACGCGTTGGCTGGGTGACGATGCTCGGTTTGCAGTCCGGCCGTGGGTTACTTCTCCGCCCTACCATGAACTTGATCTCGCTCATGGAGACCCGATGCAGCACCCATTGTTTCCAGTGATTTGGTCAATGCCGGACTCGCTCGACGGGCGCATTGATTCAAATTAGCTTGACGGCAAGCATTCAAGCCATGCCCAATCTGGTTTTAGAAAGAGTAGACAGCCCAGCACCAGCTTTGATGGATGCCATTGGCAGGCTTTCTCCTTTACAGTGTTAAATAAGTCGCATCCGGAGTTGGACGCCCATGAAAAGCACTTGGGTGAACTACAAATTGTCGATGCAGCGTAATACTTCAGCTTGATAGGCCTTGCCCCGTTCGTTAACAAGGTCTAGAAAGTTGAGTGAAGTAGGAACATAGCCAAAGCCTATGCGGTGTTTTGGATGCCATTGAAAGATTGAACCGCCTAATCCCATCCAACCATAAAAGCCTTCCCTACCCGTATTCAGGGCTGTGTCCATTCGGGTGTGGGGGTGTGGTGGTTCTGAAAAAGCGGCCACACCGCCTTGGGTAAAAGTAAAGTTGTTGGTTCCCATTGCGGCAACAACCGGTTGGTCATGTAACGCCTTCCAGGCAGTTTCGCTCAGATATTGGTTTCCCTCCCACACCCCGCCTGCTGACATCATGGCAGCCAGCTTGGCCAGGCCCCTTGCCGTGCAATTTGCATTGGCTGAAGGTGTTTCACCCATCCTGAAGGTTGGCTCGTTAAAAAAGTTTAAGCCGCTGAATTCTGTGGTAGTGCCTGATGGGTTTAGGTCTTGCTTTAAGGTGGTGTTCCCGGAGGCAGCAGGGTCAGTCAGTTTAATTTTCCCCATGCCTTTCACGGGTGCAGGAGCCCGTTTGCCATTACTGGTACCTAGCATGGGGAGGATCAAAATTAATTTAGCGAGGATCTGAAAGAGGTTATTTTCCATTTTCCTTAAGAATTTGGGTTTCAGGCTTTCCAGCAACTGGAAGCCGAATCCAAGTGGGACAACATTGGCAATACGATCTAGTTCTGTGTTCCGGACTCCGATGATGACATCTGCCTGCATGGGTTCACTTATATCTTCTCGGAGAAATTCGCCGATGGTTCTACCAGCAGGGTCTACCCTGCGAAATACCTCGTTTACAATCCAACCTCGGGTCATGGCGTGGTATTCTCTCTTGCCAGGGCCCGCGTTGCTGTAATTTTGGCTTTCGCTTTCTATCACCCGGCCAATTTTATTCATCTTAATGTTCTCGGCCAGTAGGTCCTGCGGATTCAGGCTGGTATTAAATGTGGCCAGGCCGGCTTCATGACGCATGAGTTCTGCGACGGTCAGTGCGTGTTTGCCGGCACCTCCGAATGCGGGCCAGTAGTCGATAATGCGTTGGTTATAATCCAATAGCCCCTTGCTAACCAATGATGCCAGCGCGATGGCTTCCAGGCTCTTGCCACTACTAAATACATTGACCAGCGTATCTGCGGAAAAGTCAGTGTCGCCAGTGGCCGAAGCCCATAGGTCCACCACCCGATTACCTTGGTGGTAAATACAAAGCTGGGTGTTTTTTTCTGCGAGAGTTTGCATGTTGTGTTCAAACAGTCGTTGAACTGATTCAAAACCGGGTGTAACCGAACCATGGATAAGTAGGTCCTGGCTCTTTCGACGTTTCATATTAGGCCTCTCCTCCTGGTTAGATGGTAGTTTGCCTAGATGTTTGGCTAGATCGTCTGGGTAGTCTACTTTAATTGCTTCCAGCCCTGATAGTCGAGAGGCAACAGCAAGACGATTGTTTCGAGGATATAGGCAGTCGTTATTATCGCCAGTTCTACTTCTCCCTTGTTCATGTTGCTAACCTGACTGATAAGTGGTTTATTGCAACTTCCGATGAATTGGAGATGATCCCATGAGTGTGGATGGAAAGGTTGCCATTATTACAGGGGCGGGTGGGGGGTTAGGTAAAGAGCATGCCCTGTTATTTGCTGAACATGGAGCAAGAGTGGTCGTCAACGACTTAGGAGGCGCAGTTGATGGTTCCGGGCAGAGTGATGCTGCTGACGCAGTGGTAGAAGAAATCCGATCCGCAGGCGGAGATGCCGTTGCCAATAAGGCATCGGTATCAGACCGTGAAGGAGCTAAGAGCATCGTCGAAACTGCGGTACGCGAATATGGCACAGTCGATATCGTGGTGAACAATGCGGGTATTCTGCGAGATAAATCTTTTAAGAAAATGACGCTTGATGAGTGGGATCTGGTCATTAATGTTCATTTGACAGGATCCGCTTATGTTACCTGGCATGCCTGGCCCATTATGTACGAGAAGAATTATGGCAGGGTCATATTCACTTCATCGGTGTCGGGTATCCTGGGTAGTTTCGGGCAGTCAAATTATGGAGCTGCCAAAATGGGTATGGTCGGTTTAATGAACAACCTTTCCAGAGAAGGCGCTTCACATAATATTCATGTGAATTGTCTATCACCGGGCGCCTCGACTAGAATGACAGCCAGTGTGCCCGGTAGCGATATTGATGCAGACAATCCTGATCCGGGCAATCATGCCAAATTGGTAAGCCCGGCGGTGTTGTTTATGGCATCGGAGGACGCGCCGAATGGCAGAATCATTCAGGCGGCCAGAGGTCGGTTTGCATCGGACATGGTTTACGCGAATAAGGGTGTGAATCTTGGCGTTGACTTTGACTATGATGATTTCCTGGATAGCGCGGATCAAATTCTCGAATATGAGTCAGCCGAGCCGAAGACGAGCTTCTGGCGATCTGATCCCTGATATCGGCCGGAAATAAAGTTATTTTTGACCTGGCCCACACGGATAGTCAAGCTGGGTCAGACCATTGCGGAGATTTCGATCAAAGCGTAATCTTCAATCAATTATTTTAATGTGATGGAGGATATCTGTGGGCGATCCAGTTCAGTACATTAATCGAACCCGGGATTACTATCTCAGTCAGGGTTACAAAAAGCCCTATCAGTGGGCGCACTTTGAGGATATACCGTTTACTCAGCTCAGTAAGCCGTTGTCAGCGAGTCGTGTGGCATTGGTATCAACCAGCGATGTCGCGGTAAAAAACGCAGATGGCAATGGCCGAGATAAGAGCGAAGAGATGCTGAACGGTAATGCTTACGTGATTCCCACTCACACGCCGGTAACGAGATTGTTTTCCCGTCAGGAACACTTTGATCAACATGCGACTCATTTGGAGGATGTTAACTCCTATTTTCCAGTGTCTCGCCTGTTAGAGAAGGTGGACGAGGGGCGAATCAATAGTATGGCGCCGCGATGTCATGGTGTTTATACTGCTTACAGTCAGAAGAAAACCCTCGAATCAGATGCCCCGGAAGTGTTGAAAAGGTGCCGGGAAGACGAAGTGGATATTGCGGTTCTTACGCCTGTGTGACCCGTCTGTCACCAGACCGTGAGTCTGGTAGCTCGTTATCTCGAAGCCCATGGTATACCTACCGTCGTGATCGCAACAGCAAGGGATATTGTTGAGTATTGTGGTGTGCCCAGGCTCGTGTTTGTTGATTTTCCCCTCGGTAATCCTTGTGGCGTGCCTTTTGACGAGGAGATGCAATCCAGTATTCTGGAGTTGGCTCTGGGACTATTGGAGTCAGCGGATGAGGCGGGTACAACCGTTACCGCCCCCTACCATTGGCCAGAAGGCGAAAAGTGGAAAGAGCTCATTTTTACTGAAGCGCAACCCTTCCTGGAAGGGCATGCTTATGATAACTGGATGGCAGCCAAAGAACGCTATCGCAGGCTGAAGCAGCAGAGCGACACCTAAGCGTGCAACCTGAAATCATTCTTTATACCACCCCCCTGTGCGCGCCATGCGAACGGCTTAAGCGTATCCTGGTTACCGAAGGCTTGGTTTTCAAGACCCAGGATCTTATGGTGAATGAAGCGGCCGCAGCGCGTTTGGAGAAACAGGGCATTCGAACCGCGCCGGCCCTTAGTATCGATGGACAGATTTATTCGGGGGAGGATTTAAACCCTGACCGTCTCGTAGCCTTGCTAGATTTCTGAGGTGATCGGAATGACCGGCTTTTTTGGCCTGCTTCCAGGCCAGGTTTGCTTGTCTAGCCGATTTTCATTTTCGGGACTCGGTAAGGGTAAGCGCCTATCGGGTTAACAGCCAGATTCCCAAGGCGATGGCAAAGATAGGTAAAAAAGGCACAAAGGGATAGTAGGGTAAATACAACTCGAACCATTGTAAGGGGGTATTATCCAGTAATAGGGCGTGAGCCGGACCGCTCCAGCTGGAGCCGGTGCTGGCTGCCGCTAATCCTGTGATGACGGCCGTGCCGGCAATGAATGCGGTTCGCCATGCTACGGTGGAACTGGTTTTAGAACCCGTCTGTTTTCGATGCCAGGCGATGATGCGCAGGCATAATGCCGCCAAGCCTAGCCAGTAGTACAGGTAATCAATTAAATCTGCATCTTG